>JAZKGV010000187.1:0-7587 GCA_040385725.1 Bacteroidota bacterium
GATGTGGAACGCTTTACCGCTTTTCAAATTGCAGTAGTGGACTGGTTAGCCAAATGGGAACACAAACCTGATGTGGTGCATGTACATGACTATCATGCAGGCCTTGTTCCTTTTATGATGCAGAATTGTTATGCTTATAAGCATCTTGCAGCAATACCCACTGTGCTTACCATTCACAATGCACAGTACCAGGGCTGGATGGGCTGGAACAAATCAAATTATCTTCCTGCGTACGATTCATGGCAATGGGGTAAGCTTGACTGGGAGAACAACATCAACCCATTGGCCAGTGCTGTAAAATGTGCTCACCGGGTTACCACAGTTAGTTACAGTTACCTGGAAGAAATGCGCCATGAGGCCAACGGCCTTGAAAAATTATTTGAATATGAAAGGGGCAAATGCACTGGCATATTAAATGGTATTGATGATAAAGTATGGGATCCCGCTGTGGATACTTATATTGATACAAATTACAGTATCAAAAATTTTGAAGAAGGTAAGCTGGCGAGCAAAAAAGTTTTATGCGATGAATTTAATCTTGATATTGATAAACCATTATTTGTTTTTATCGGGAGGCTGGTAGGAGAGAAAGCAGCCGACCTGTTACCAAGGGCTATTTACGATTCGGTGTATAACATGGAAGGCAAAATGTGCTTTCTTATTCTTGGCAGTGGCGAGCCACAGGTAGAATGGGAGCTTAGTAACCTCAACCTGCCGCTTGCCGGTTATTATAATTCAAAGATCGGTTACAATGAAAAGCTGAGCCACCAGATGTATGCCGGTGCCGACTTTTTATTAATGCCAAGCCGTGTAGAACCTTGCGGATTGAACCAGATGTATGCTATGCGGTATGGAACCATTCCTGTTGTAAGAAACACTGGTGGGTTAAAGGATACCATAGTTGATATTGGTGAAAAAGGTGGTTATGGAATAAAATTTAATGATGCCAAAGTGTGGGACATCACTTACTCTGTACACAGGGCAATGGAATTGTATGGCGACGAAAAAAAGATGAAAGCCATACGAAAGAAAATTATGCAGATAGATAATAGTTGGGAAACAAGTGCCCAACATTATATTGACTTATACCAAAGTTTGCAATAACTTTAAAGCGCTATATATTTGTTTAGTTACCAACGATTACCAAACCATTCATTTCTAATTCATTTTTTATGGAAAGTAAATCAGTAATAGCCATCGTACTCGGTGGCGGTGCCGGTTCAAGATTGTATCCACTAACGGCCACCCGTAGCAAACCTGCAGTACCCATTGCAGGCAAGTACCGCCTGGTTGATATTCCTATTTCAAACTGTATCAACAGTAGCATTAACAGGATATTGGTGCTTACACAGTTTAATTCTGCATCGCTTAACAAGCATATCAAAAACACTTACCAGTTCAGCATGTTCAGCAAAGGATTTGTAGATATTGTGGCAGCAGAACAAACACCCGATAACTCAGGATGGTTCCAGGGTACTGCCGATGCTGTACGGCAATCGCTAAGGCACATGGTAAGTTATGATGCTGACTATGTATTGATATTAAGTGGCGATCAATTGTACCAGATGGACTTTGCAGAAATGATAGACAACCATGTTGCTAACAACGCTGATATTTCTATTGCAACTATTCCGGTTGGTGACAGGGAAGCACCAGAGTTTGGTATTTTAAAAACCAATGCTGCCAACGACATTACTTCCTTTATTGAAAAGCCTGCTAAAGATTTATTGTCCGAATGGACAAGCGACACCGGTAGTGTGATGCAGGGGCAAGGAAGAAATTACCTGGCCTCAATGGGTATCTATATTTTTAACCGTAAGTTATTGTTTGATCTGTTAGAGAACGAAAAGAAGGAAGCAACAGATTTTGGTAAAGAGATCATTCCCACCTCCATTGAAAAATATAAAGTGATCAGTTATCAGTATGAAGGTTACTGGACAGATATTGGTAACATTTATTCTTTCTTTGAAGCCAACCTTGCATTAACACTCGACCTTCCTCATTTTAATTTATTCGATAATCAAAAAGTTGTTTACAGCCGTGCCAGGATGTTGCCACCGGCAAAGATCAGCGGCACCACATTGGAAAAAACTGTGATTGCCGAAGGTTCCATTATCAGCGCCAGCCGTATTGAGAACAGTGTGATAGGTATCCGTAGCCGCATTGGCCATGGCTCCACCATTGTGAGCAGTTACATCATGGGTAATGATTATTATGAAACATTGGCCGAACTACAGAACAATACCGACAAAGGATTGCCAAAAGTTGGTATTGGCGACCGATGCTATATCCGCAATACAATTGTTGACAAAAACTGCCGCATAGGAAACGATGTGAGAATTAATGGTGGCAACCACTTAGCCAATTCTGATCATTCACTATATACAATTAAAGACGGTATTGTGGTATTAAAGAAAGGAGCAGTGATACCAGACGGGTATGTGATATAATATTTTTTAAAAAACATCTGTTTACCGGATGTTTTTTTGTGTTCGGTTATAAGTGTGTATTTTGTACACGTAATTTTAGTTTTTTACTTTAAACGATTGCTATGGCTTCAGCTTCAATGAGCGGTTCTTCCTCTAAAGGATTGGCTGTAAAACCACGACTATCTTTTTGGCAGATCTTCAATATGAGTTTTGGTTTTTTGGGTATCCAGTTTGCATTTGCTTTACAAAATTCCAACGCAAGTGGTATCCTGCGTAATTATGGCGCAGACGTAGAACACCTTTCCTGGTTTTGGCTGGCTGCGCCGGTTGTGGGTTTAATTGTACAGCCGATAGTTGGACATTATAGTGATAAAACATGGACAAGGATTGGAAGAAGACGTCCTTATTTTTTAGCTGGGGCTATTCTTTCTGCCAGTGCATTAACATTGATGCCTAATGCCGGCATATTGGGACAAATAGCACCATTGGTAATTATAGGCGCTGCTTTTTTAATGATAATGGATGCCTGTTTTAATCTTGCCATGGAGCCATTCAGGGCATTGGTGGCGGATAACCTGCCCGACTCACAGCGTACGCTTGGTTTCAGTATCCAGACTTTTTTAATTGGCATTGGTGCAGTTGTTGGCTCATGGCTGCCGTATGTATTGGCCAATTGGTTTGGCATATCTGAAAGTGCACCCGAAGGCGTGGTGGCAGATAATGTGAAATTTGCTTTTTATGTTGGCTCATTCTTTTTTGTAGGCACTGTTTTATGGACAGTTTTTAAAACAAAGGAATATCCACCGGCAGAATATGAAAAATATCATGGCAAGCATGACGATCATGGGGCTGGTCTTGGAAGTATCTGGACAGATATGAAGAAGATGCCTAAAACCATGAAGCAGCTTGGGCTCGTGCAATTCTTTAGCTGGTTTGCTTTGTTTGGTATGTGGGTATTTACAACGGATACCATTTCCACACACATAATGGGTTTGTCAATAGATGATAAAAGTTCGGACATGTACAGAAAGGCACAAAGTTGGACCGGTGTGATATTCGGCGTGTATAATCTTGTATCTGCCGGTTATGCTTTAATGCTCCCGATGATTGCAAAGAAAATAGGAAGAAAACGTACACACTCCCTATCATTAATTATTGGTGGTATCGGGCTTATTTCAATTTATTTTGCCCCGAATAAAGAATTTTTAATATTCTCAATGAGTTGTGTAGGTATTGCATGGGCAAGCATTTTAGCAATGCCATATGTGATCCTTTCGAGTTCGATCCCTGCTGGCAAAATGGGTATTTACATGGGCATCTTTAATTTCTTTATTACCATACCTCAAATATTAAACGGCATAATTGGTGGGCCAATGGTGAAGAATGTATATAACAATCAGCCAGTGTATGCAATAATATTAGCTGGTATTTTTATGCTTTGTGCGGCTGTAAGTGTGATATATGTGTATGACCCCGGAGCTATAAATATAAAGGAAGAAAATTCGATGGCTTCGGAATAAATTAACTCCAATAATAAACTTGTTTTTAGCAAGTGTCTAAAAATATCATTTCAACATTCCCGGTCTCACGTTGATGCCGACCGGGATAAAACCTGCACTAATGAAAAAAAATCTCTTTTTTTATTTTTTACTTGTTAGCTGTTCTGCTTTTTCTCAATCAGTAAATATCTATCCCACTCATTGGTGGACGGGAATGAAATGGAACAAAGTGCAGCTGATGGTGCATGGAGAAAAAATTGCGGAACAATTCCCGATGATAAAGATGAGTGCAGCAGGTATAAAACTGGCAGCAGGTGTAAACCTCATAAAGATAAACCGTGTTGAAAATCCAAATTATATTTTTCTTGACCTTGTTATTTCTCCGTCTGCAAAATCCGGTATTGTACATATTAAAGTAGACAGGCTGTGGAACACACTTGATATACAATTTGAATTAAAACCAAGAAGAAAAGGCAATGGAACTGCATTTGCTCAAGGCGTAACTGCAAAAGATTTTATTTACCTCATCCTTCCTGACCGTTTTAGTAATGGAGATCCATCCAACGATAAAATTGCAGGAATGAGAGACCAGACATTAAACCGTGATACTGTTTTCAACCGCCATGGAGGTGATCTGAAAGGGATACAAAACCATTTGGATTATGTAAAAGATCTGGGTGTAACAACATTATGGCTTAACCCGGTTATTGAAAATGACAGGCCAGAAAGAACAGAGCATGGTTACGCATTTACCGATCATTATAAAATTGACAGGAGGCTGGGTGGAGAAAAAGCCTACCATGACCTGGTTGATGCTACACATGCAAAAGGAATGAAAATGATACAGGATGCTGTATATAATCATGTAGATTCAAACCATATCACTATATTGGATATGCCGATGAAGGATTGGGTGCATAACTGGGACAAGTACACCAACACCACTTATAAAGACCAGGTGGCATTTGATCCTTATGCAAGTGCTCTTGACAAGAAGAAATTGGTGGATGGATGGTTCACTCAACAAATGCCGGATGTAAACCAAAACAATCCTTATGTTGCCAATTATTTAATTCAGCATGCCATCTGGACGGTGGAAGAATTTGGCATTGATGGCTGGCGTATTGATACATACGCATACAATGACCTGGATTTTATGAACCGCTGCAATAAAGCCCTCACAGATGAGTACCCAAAGCTTACTTTGTTTGGTGAAACATGGTTTCATGGTGTACCTAACCAGGCATACTTTGTTCAAAATAATTTGAATATACCTTTTAAAAGCAACCTGCAGGCTGCAACAGATTTTCAAACGCTTTGGGGAATACAGGACGTAATGACAAAGGATTTTGGATGGAATGAAGGCGCCAGTAAATTATACACCACGTTGGCGCAGGATTTTTTATATAAGGATCCAACAAGGAATGTAGTGTTTTTGGATAATCATGATATCGCAAGGTTCTACACGGTAATTAGCGAAGATGTAGAGAAATACAAATCTTCTTTAAGCTGGCTCATGACCTGTCGTGGTATTCCGCAGTTATATTACACCTCAGAATTTGCCACCACCGGCAGCACTTCGCCAAGTGACGGCTATGTACGCCTTGATTTCCCCGGCGGATGGGAGGGTGATAAAATAAATAAATTTGATAAAAGCGGCAGAACGGAAAAAGATAATATCATCTTTAACCATCTTCATGCACTCGCTAACTACCGTAAAACATCTTCTGCATTGGCCACGGGTAAAATGATGCAGTACGTGCCCGTTGACGGCTTGTATGTTTATTTCCGCTACGATGCAAAACAAACAGTAATGGTGGTGATGAATACATCAAAAAAGGAAAAGAAAATTACCATCAGCGATTATGCTGAACGAACAGGCGGATTTGGTAACTACACCAATGTGATCACGAAAGAAACAGGAGCTTTAAAGGATTTTACTTTGGGTAGTCACCAGAGTGTTGTTTGGGAATTACAGAAATAAAATAGTTGTAACTTTCTCAACAATTGCCTGTCATGTTTGCCAACCTCATTCATTATTTCCAATCATTAGAACAGCACCCGTTGCAACGGATGCTGTTTTTAGTTGGGGGCCTTTTATTCTTCTGGATCATTGAAGGCGCCATTCCTTTACTGCCTATGCAGTACAAAAAGACTAAGCTGAAACATGCCGGGGTTAATTTTGCTTTCACCGTTATCCATCTTATCATTCATACTTTTCTTGCCATCATCATTATTAAAATAAGTGATTGGGGTAAAGCAAATCATTTCGGCCTGGTGTATTGGCTGAATGCCGGCATTGGATTAACCATTTTGCTGAGCTTTTTGGTGCTGGATTTTTTTGGCGGGTGGCTGGTGCATATTACAGAACACAAAGTGCCTTTCCTTTGGCGTTTCCATGTTATTCACCATGCTGATAATAATGTGGATGTTACTACAGGGCTACGCCACCACCCGGTTGAAAGTGTGTTAAGGGGCTTTTTCTTTTTTATGGGGATCCTTGTAAGTGGTGCCCCAATGTATGCCGTAATGATCTTTCAAACCATACTTGTTTTTGCCACAGCATTTACCCATGCCAATATCAGTTTGCCTAAATGGTTAGATGATACAATAGGGTGGGTGCTGGTTTCTCCCAATATGCACAAAGTGCATCATCACTGGCAGCAGCCTTATACCGATAGTAACTACGGAGCAATACTTTCCATTTGGGACAGGATGCTGGGCACATTAAAAAAACTCACACCATCTTCTATCCGGTATGGGCTGGATCGCTACTACCCAAACGAAAAAGACGAAGATTTTTTACAGTTGATGAAAAGCCCGTTTAAAAGAAAAAAGGCTGATGGATAGCGATGATAGTAATCACATTTTTATTCATTGCTTAAAATAAATTTAACCTACTTATTAGTAACAATTTATAGCATTTTGTTCTTTATAAAATATCGATTAATAAGTATCGATATTTAAGAACAAATCTTCCCTATTCAATGACTGCCCGATTAGCTCATTTGCTCATATTTGAAGAGTGCTTTGAACTAACATAATTCGTCAGTATTAAAGATAAAAATTGTAAAGTTTTTGTCATCGCTTGTGTTATGTAATTGTAAACTGTTACCTTTGCAACCGTTCACTAAGCAACTAATTCACTTTATGCATTGTAATGAATTGCCGGATACCTTGGGATTTATGATTGTTCATACAGGTAAACTGTTGCTCAAAACTATTAATGTAACATTCGCCGGTATCAGCAGGGAAATAACCTTTGAGCAAATGGGTGTTTTGTATTTTTTATCCCGTAATACGGGCAAAAAAGACATGATACAGCAGGATATTGCCGAGATCATGGATAAAAATAAGTCGGCTGTACTGCGGTCAATTGATATTTTAGAGCAAAAGGGCTTTGTAAAACGTGGGCCAGCGGCTGGAGACAGGCGGAAAAACGTAATAGCGCTTACAGATGCCGGTAAAAATGTGATTGAACGCATGCATGAGTTTTTTTTGGAACAGGATGTGGCTTTAAAAGAGGGAATTGATGAAGCTGAGTTGGCCACCTGTATGAAAGTGCTTTCAAGAATACAAAGCAGGTGCAGGGCTGCCAGCGAACAGATGTTTGCAGTTAGTTAAAAAACAAGCTTAATAAAAACACCCCCGGGGTAACA
>JAZKGV010000188.1:0-1710 GCA_040385725.1 Bacteroidota bacterium
ACACAAAGATTATTGCAATTAGTTTTTTCATGGCTAACATATTATTTACTGTACGAATTGTAAATAGTAACGGCATCAGCCAGTGCTGCAATATCTCCATTTACTGATTTCGCTTTTTCTACTGCAGCTGTACAGTCGCTTAACTGGCTTATAAAAGCATCAGTGCTTTTTTTATTGATCAATGTGAGTTCGTTGTTGCTGTAAGAAAAATAATCTCCGATCTTCCCTTCGGTGCCGGGAAGAATGATCGCTTCTGCACCATTGTAAATGGTTTTTCCTGAAGCATTGCTTGCTTTTTGTAAAAAGCTGATCTTACCGTTACAGATAATTTTGAAGAAATCGCCTTTAAAGGATAAATAGCTGGTGCCATCAATAAGTGCCGCATTTATCTCAGTGCTGTTGTACAACTTTTTGTCTTCGCCTTTATCGTTAACTAAAACTACAGCGGCGCCTTTTTTGATATTGTCATGTACGTAACCGCTGATGGTGCTGCCATCTGCCAATGTAACAGATCCTTTTACATAACCCTCAGGAATTTGTGCATTTGCAGTTAAGAGAATAAATAATCCTGCTAGTGTAATAAAAAATGATTTCTTTTTCATCGCAATACATTTAAGTGTTGGTAAATAATTTTAACAACGCAAGGTTCTTTCAAAATGAATGGAAACGAAAGCAGAAAAGAGTGAACTGCAGAAAATTGGTAGTGAACCGGAAAAAATGGAGGTAAAAAGTAACCAGGGTTATTTTAGATATTACACAGTAATAGGAAATTGCTTCCCGATTGTGGAACAGGATGCATATTTAAAACCCGTATGCACTTGTTTTTCATATGAAATATTGGTTGGCACCTTGTTTGTAAAATGGATGGCTTAATAAATAACTCATCAAATCTGTACAACATGCAACAACAAAATGTATTTAACTATTCATTCTCAAACAATGATAGTAACCGGGACAGGAAAACAAAAAGTGACCGTAAATCACAAAGAAGAAAGAAGGCTGTTGACTATATAGATTCTCTATACCTTCCTAAAATACAAAGCAAAAAAAATTAGCCACTAACACTATAAACATAAAATACAAATACCCTTTCAAAAAAGGGTATTTGTATTTTGCTATTCTACAGAATTGAACTAACGAAGTTGTAATAGTTTTTTGTATGAGCCAATAATACCCCAGGCTGTAACAGTACCAAAATTTTTAAACGACTGAACAAGTTTTACATTCTTACCAGGCTGTTCATCTTGTTTTACTGTTTGTGTTATCAACTTTTCGATATGGCATTTGGTCCTTTGCAATACAGCTAATGCCCTTTTTTGATTTTTTTCCACCTGCCCGGCTTCCACTGTATGCCCGCTATCTCTTAATTCTTTTACAGGAGCAGTAAGATCATTAACTGCATCCACAATCCTGTTTCTTTGTGCAATGAGTTGATCTATCTTCTCCATATTGCTATCTGTTGGTTGCCACAATTTTACAGTATCATGGTAACGCAAAGCATACCTGGCAATGGTAACAGGCATTGTTGCCCCGTCATTGCTCTTTTCAAAAAAAATGGCATTCATACTTTTAAAAGATGCTCTTACCGAAAGCTGTGCATTATATTTTACCAGGTGGTTTCCCACACCTGTATTGTATAAGCTGGTATGCTCTATGCAAAACAAAGTATCATTATTTACCTGCACCTGGAACATCTGCAACCATTCTTGC
>JAZKGV010000188.1:1720-6571 GCA_040385725.1 Bacteroidota bacterium
ACAAACTGGTGGCGAATGATCTGCGACGGATTGCCCGATTTGATCAAAGCAGCATCAAACCACTGCTTACAAGTACTGATGCCAACAAAATTTTTAAACCTGCTCATGCCGGTAACATTTAAAATGAGAATGAATCAATGGCTAACAAATTTTTACCCTGCTTTAATTTCCTTTTCGGGCTCTTTACACATTGCCAAACGGTGCAATACTATTTTTTCTCCGGGCACATCCACTGTAAGCTCCACCCACCCGTTAAAGCGCTGGTTATTTCTTATCATTTGAAAAGGCAGGTATTTTTTTATGGCACCTTGCCAATGGCCCTGCCACCAAATTTGTCCACCCGTATTTTCAACTCTTTCCACCATTAATACCGATGATACAAGCCACCATTCGTAACCGCTGAAATTTGCCAATGGGATCAGGTCTCCCCTGTTCATTATGGGCACCTGTTCCGATGAATTCACAGCCAGTTTTGAATGAATCCCAGATGACACCCTGAACTGGCGTTTATCATGTCCTGCCGATCCGTCACCTACCAGTACTACACCAAACTTCAGGTCAGAAAAGCCATCTCCATCAAAGTCAAACAACAGGGGCGGTTGTGAATACCTTACAATAGAATCATGCAGGTCTGTATAATCCATCGCTGGCTGCGGAACTATTATTACATCATCCTTTTTACAGGAAATCAACAAGAGGACCGCAACCGCAACGGCTAAAAACAATCTTCCTTTCATGGCTATACTTTTGTGCCCCAAAATTGTCCTTTATAAAAATATTAGTCAATCACATAAATGTGTGAAACGAGGGTTGCCTGCCGATGCAGTTTTTTTTCTGGCCTTTCCAGGCTGAGGATGATCTTGTGAAGAACAATTACTGAAATTTTTCTTTCAACCGCAGGAATTTCATTTCAAAATACTGATAACTTAACCGGCTAATAATAAGCGTTAATACTATTGCAGTAATGCCCATTGAGAAGAGTGTAATGAAGTTGTCTTTTGGTAAATGCATCAACCTTACCGCAACATCAACACAGATAAGGGCAACGGGGTGCAGCAGGTAGATACCATAAGTGTATTTGCCCAATCGCCGGGCAAAGGAGATATTTTTAAAATTGAGTAGTGAGTTCTTTTTGGTTACTGCCTGTGCACAAATGACCAGGGCAAAAGAAATGGAAACAAACAGCCGCATGATAGCATTGCCATACTCAAATGCAAATAAGTCTTTGCCCCAAAACAGCAGGCAAAAAGAAAGACTTACAAAAAGTAAATGTGTTTTGCCCGAACTGTTTTCAAAAAAATGCTTTATCCTGTTATTGGTTTTTACTGCATATGCAAACAAGGCACCGATACCAAGATCGATCATTACAGAAAATGAATGAAAGTATAAAAGGGTAGTATCGTTGTGATTCAATATCCTGAATGCAAGGGAACAAATGATGGTAAGCAATATGGCATGCACCCAATAACGCCGTGGCGAAAAAGCAAATATCAACGGCCAGAACAGATAAAACTGTTCTTCAATAGCTACCGACCAGGTGATGGTCTGTGTCATGGCATCACTGCCTGCACAGTTCTGGTTTACATTTATCACATCAAAATTACTGAGGAACGACAGGTAGTAATATACGTTTGTACCTAATGGGCTGTTTATTCCTATTAAAGACTTAAGCATTGGGTAAACAAAAAATGCAAAAGCAATAACTGCAAAATAAAGCGGCCATATACGAAGCACCCTCCGCATGTAAAAATGTTTTACGTTCACATTACCGGTTGCTTCATGTTCAGATATCAACATCCAGGTTATTAAAAAACCACTGAGTACAAAAAAGATCGAAACGCCTGCCCCGCCATCGCTGATGAGAGCAAGTAATTTTTCCCAAACCGTATTTTGTATAGGAAGATAGCTGAAGCTTGGGCTTAGGGCATGTTTTAAAAGCACCATTGCAGCAGCAGCAAAACGTATGGTATCAAGATTATCAAAATAAATTTTGCCAGCCTGGGGTAATGAACGGGCAGGCATGTTGGGTACAACTGCAGTGTTTTTAGGTAAATAAATGGCATTGCGCCAGCCCGTGAACATAATAGTTTTTTTAAATGCCGTTGCCCTGTTTGGTTTGGCAAATTGCGCCGGCATGTGATATCACAGCTTAAAACGATGAAAAAGGCATAAATATTTTACTATAAATGGGTGGATATGGCTGAAACGCTTCCCTATCGCCTGTTATTGATAAGAATTTTACTTTTTTATTACCGTTTGGGTGATGGCAACCACTATTTTTGACAAAAAAAGAACAATGAAGAAGATCACGATACTATCCACTTGTATATTATTATCAATTGCAGCCATGTGCCAGCCACCAAAAGGTGATGCAAACCCGGGAGATAAATATGGGGAAATTAAAACTACAGAAGGGGCTGTGGACATTGCACAAATTCCTGCCGAACTTGAAAAGAAGAGCAGCATAACAACAAAAGTGATTGCCAAAGTACTGGATGTGTGCCCTAATAAAGGATGCTGGCTTACGCTAGCAATAAATGATTCTACCGAGGCTTTTGTAAAAATGAAAGACTACGCATTTTTTGCGCCATTGGCAATAAAAGGCAAAACCATCGTGATGGATGGTAAAGCAAGCATTAAAACCATTTCGGTAGAAGAATTAAAACATTATGCCGAAGATGCTAAAAAAAGCCAGGAAGAAATTGATGCCATCAAGGAACCTAAAAACGAGATACGCTTTTTAGCCAGTGGCATACAGGTAGTGCAATAAAAGAGCATCCCGGTAACGTTTTCGTAGAATGAAATGGAAAAGCAAATATGGTTGTTTATATTTATGTTTATACAGGCCTCTGAATATGAAAAGCAACAACTGATATGAGCAAAACACCTTCAATACCCGGATTGTACCTGCGCTACCGTATTTGGATAGCCGATATGAATGCTGATATTACCATTCTCCGCATATTTGATGACTACATTGATGAATTTACCGCATTAAGAAAAGACGGTGAACTCAAAAACATGTCGGAAAAGTTCAGGAAGCAGTTTGAAACCTTCAGGAAAGAAATGGATGAACTGAAACATGAAATGCACCTGCAGAAAATGAAACTGGCTGCCAACACCCGTGAAGGAATAATAATTGATAAAAAGCAATACCGCTCCGACAATCATGCTGACCTGAAAAAACGCTACTATGCATTTCATAAGGCTTTTGCAAAAATGAAAACAGAGTTTGGGCTTATTAAAGATAACTGGATAAGTTAAAACTGATCATTCTTCAATTGCCGGCTCTTCCGTTTCTTTCCTGGATGCTACCCTGAATTTGCAGCTCCGGATTAATTTATCCTGAACCTCAAACTCACTGGTGCGCTGTTACATTTATTGTTTGTATATCACATATTCTAAATTGATTACAAACAAATTATGAATAACCATTTTTACTCTCTATATTACCTGGGTTAGTCTTTCTGTCATCTTTAATACATAAAATTATGAGAAAAACATTACTGGTCTCTTGGGCACTGCTATGCACAGCACTTTTGCCCGCCCCACTCAGCGCCCAAAATACTCCCAAACTAATGGTGGTTACCCGTGTTCACTTTGATATGAATGCAGGCAACACTTTTGACCAATGGAAAGCGGTAGAAAAAGAATATTTTGAAAAAGTAACCCTCAAAAACGACCTTATAATCGGTAGCAACGTACTCGTACATTTTTATACTGATGACAATTCAGAAATTTTATTTGTGAGCACTTATGGCTCGTGGGAGGATATTGAAAAAGCAAATGCCAAATCTGATGAACTGGCAAAAGCTGCATGGCCGGATTCTGTTCAGAGAGAAGCTTATTTTAAAAAGCAAGGAGCATTTTATACCAGCATGCATTCCGATGAGATACGCTCTATACTTCCTGATGCAAAGATAGCGGTGGCTGACACTACTCCCCTTGTTTATAATATTCTTACCCGACGCCTTGCATTCCCTGCAGATGGTAAACAATCAGAGTTCAGGGAATTAATGAAAGAGTATACCGAGAATGTGACACAAAAAAATCAGCTGCTTAAAGGTTATTATCCAAGCCGTCATGCCTGGGGTGCCGATAGCCGTGAGTTAATAGAAGCATTTGTATATAAATCCCTGGCCGACATGGAAAAGGCCAATGATAATATTGAAGCACTGGTGAAAGCACACTGGCCGGATGAGAAAAAAAGAAAAGAATTTTTTGACAAACTGGGAAAATATTTTGAAAAATGGCACGGCGATGCAATTTACAAGAACGTACCTGAACTCCGTAAAATGATGAAAGCAACTAAATAAGAGGATCATTGAAAGAGACTGGCCCTGGGTTTAGCGTTTTAGAAAAACCACTTTGAAAGATTAACAAAAGAGATATCCTGGTCAGTCTCTTTATTTTGTTTCATGTAAACATTGAGCAGTTTAGTTATTGACGCTGCCGGGAATATGTATCACATGATCCTGTTCGAAGAAGCGATCTTCATATACCAGTTCACTGTTTTTTCCATTTTCTTATAAGTGAAGATGTCGGTAATGATTTTTTGTAAGCGTACAAATGCGGTTTCGCTTTTTACTACATAATCAAATGCCTTATGATGCATACAGTCTACTGCCACATCAATTTTATCCTGGGATGACAGCATTACTACGGCTATATCCGGGTTGAAAGCTTTTATTTTATCCAGTGTTTCAATTCCGTTCATAGCGTTTTTATCAATCCCGTCAAGATGATAATCCAGGATTATCACATCAGTATCATGTGATAAATTTTTAATGCAGCGTTCACCGGTTGAAAATGTTTCCAGCTCAAAATCGGCGTGCCGGCGAAATTCAATTT
>JAZKGV010000189.1:0-7070 GCA_040385725.1 Bacteroidota bacterium
TATAGTGTTATCGCTATTATATGAAGGAACGCTGTAGCCATAATAATTAAACTGAACACCTATATCCACTTTTTTCCCAAGGCTGCGGCCGTATGCAAGGCCAATTTGATTTTCATTGAAATTTTTGTAGCCCATGTACCTGGCGCTCACTCCAAAGTTGCCGAGTGCAGAAGGGATGGCAATAGCTGCTGTATAAACACTTGTTTCTGTAAGCATGAACCGGCGCTCACCATACACTCCTGCCGCTGCATCTTCATATTGTGCCAATGCTGCCTGGTTATTTACAAAAGAAAACACATCATTTTGTTGTGTGCTGTAAGCACCCAGGCCAAGGTACACGGCCGAAATTGGCTGCCGCAAAGCCTGTGCATGAAGCGAATGTGCACAGGCAAAGAAAACAATACAATATGTTATAAGAAATTTCATTAAGCAAGCTGTTTTAGTAACAGCAATGTAAGAAGAAATGCCGTGAAATCTCTTAATTCAAAAATAAAAGTCTGCGGCGCAATCATTATTTATTAATTGCCGCCAATTCGCAGATTAATAAATTATTCATTCATGCAAATTGGTATTATTCGTGGCGGCAAACCTTTAATTTTGCGCCATGCAAATTTTAGATGGCAAAATAGTATCGCAGGCTGTAAAAGACGGCCTGAAAACAAAAGTAACAGTACTAAAAGAACAAGGCAAAAAAACGCCCCATCTGGCTGCAGTATTAATCGGCAGCAATGGTGCCAGTGAAACCTATGTGGCCAGTAAAGTAAAGAACTGTGAAGAGGTTGGTTTTAAAAGCACCTTGATAAGGCTGGATGAAAATATCGGGGAAGAAGTTTTAATTAAAACCATTCAGCAACTTAACAACAATGCTGATGTTGATGGCATTCTTGTTCAACTGCCGCTGCCCAAACAAATAAGTGAAGAAAAAGTGATCAACCTGATCCATCCTGATAAAGATGTGGATGGTTTTCATCCCATGAGCATTGGGAAAATGGTGCAGGGGCAGCCAACATTTATTCCTGCCACGCCTTATGGCATTTTACTGATGCTGGAACATTATAAAATTGTAACAGCAGGCAAACATGCGGTGGTAATTGGCCGCAGCAATATTGTGGGCCGCCCCATAAGTATTTTGCTTAACAGGAATGCCTACCCCGGCAACTGCACTGTTACTGTTTGCCATAGCCATACACCTAATTTAAAAGAACTTTGCCTGCAGGCAGATATTATTGTAGCCGCATTGGGCAAGCCTGAATTTTTAAAAGCTGATATGGTGAAAGAAGGAGCAGTAGTAATTGATGTTGGTATAACAAGAGTACCCGATGCAACAAAGAAAAGCGGCTTTGCCATTAAAGGTGATGTTGACTTTGCAAATGTTTCGCCTAAGTGCAGTTATATTACGCCGGTGCCGGGTGGTGTGGGATTAATGACAATTGGGGCATTGCTGATGAACACATATAATGCATGTGTGCATAAAAATGTATGATTTAGTAAATCCTTCTTTATTGAACATTGAATATTACAAAAAATTGACACAAACAGTAACTATAGCAACACAAATACTCCCTGTAATGGAGCACTTCTACACTTTACAGGGAGAAGGCTTTCACCAGGGAAGAGCTGCATATTTCATTCGTCTTGGTGGATGTGATGTTGGTTGTGTATGGTGCGATGTAAAAGAAAGTTGGGATGCTGATGCACATCCGAAAATGAGTGTTGAGGAAATTGTGAGTACAGTAATTGCTAACTCAGCTGGCAATAAGGGTTTGGTTGTAATTACCGGAGGCGAACCTTTAATGCACAACCTTGCTGCATTAACTGCCGCATTACAGGCACTAGGTTTTGAAACAAATATTGAAACTTCAGGCTCACATCCTTTGAGCGGCCAATGGAACTGGGTTTGCTTATCGCCAAAAAAATTCAAAGCGCCATTGCCAGAGGTTGTACCATTTGCAAATGAATTAAAAATTGTGGTGTTTAATAAATCAGATTTTGAGTGGGCAGAAAAATATGCAGCGCTTGTTTCACCACAATGCAAATTATACCTGCAGCCTGAATGGGATAAGGCCAATACAATAACTCCTGTAATAATAGAATATATCAAGCAAAATCCCCAGTGGGAATTATCGCTGCAGATACATAAGTATATTAATGTACCATAAAAAGTTTAGAGGTTTAGGAGTTTAGCGAAAGTTTAGATTTTTTTGGCAATCCATTCTCCATTTTGTCTTTACCTTCAAGCCTTCAACTTCGACTATGAAAAGATCAATCAAAGATTGCAAGGCCACTTTCTTATTTCTTATTTTTCATTTCTCATTCCTTACTTCTTATTCACAGTGGTATGATCCTGAAAAAGTGAACCCAAAGGCTGCTGAGATCTTTATGAGTGGGATTGAAGATGCAGAAAATTATAAATATGCCCAGTCAATTGTAAAGATCAATGAAGCCATGAGTATTGATCCAAAATTTGTGAGTGCTTATTTATCAATGGCAGGCATATATGCCAACCTGAAAAATTATGATTCATCCATTTACTTTTTTGAAAAAGGAATTGCACTGGATTCTGTTTTTTCATCCAATTATTTTCTGCCCTATTCAATTTCACTTGCCGGTACGGGACAATTTGAAAAAGCTTTACATGCAGTGAATACATTTTTGTCGAATACTAAATTGAATCAGCAAAGCCTTAAAGCAGGCGCTTACAGAAAATCAGTGTATGAGTTTGCAATTGAGTATGCAAAAAAACACCCGGCAGGCAATTATGTATTTACACCAAAAAACCTGGGCGACAGTATCAATTCTGTTTTACTGGAATACTACCCGTCTATTACCATTGATGGAAGCAAATTTATTTTTACAAGAAGGGTAAATAATGACGAAGACTTTTATGAAAGCACATTAATGAATGGCAACTGGAGCAAAGCAAAGCCACTGGAAGGACGTGTAAACACAAATTTTAATGAGGGTGCACAAAGCATTTCGCAGGATGGTGAATGGATAATTTTTGCCGGTGGCGATTATCCTGGCGGGCAGGGAAGTTTTGACCTGTATATCTCTCATAAAACAAAAACCGGCTGGAGCGATCCTGAAAACCTTGGGCCGATAGTAAATACAGATTTTTGGGAATCAGCCCCTGCTTTATCACCAGATAAAAGGGATCTATATTTCAGCAGCAACATGGCAGGTGGATATGGCAGTAAAGATATTTGGGTAAGCCACCGTAATGAAAAAGGCCGGTGGGAAAGGCCAGTAAACCTTGGGCCTGTTATAAATACTGATGGTAGTGAAAGCTGCCCCTTTATGTATGCAGATAACCAAACATTATTTTTTAACAGCACCGGGCACATGGGGTATGGCATCAATGATCTGTTTTATACAAAAAAGCAAGGTGACACGGCCTGGGGAGAGCCGGTAAATCTCGGTTATCCAATCAATACAATTGACGACGAAGGCTCGTTGATCGTAGCTGCTGACGGAAAAACTGCCTACTATGCAGGTGATGGTAAAGACAGCCGTGGAGGATTGGATATTTATAGTTTTGAATTGAGAGAAGATATCCGTCCACCAAAAACGTTGTGGGTGAAAGGAAAAGTATTTGATACCAAAACCAAAGAAGGCCTGCCAAGTTCTGTTGAACTAACGGATATCATGAGCCGCCAGTTGATAAGCAAGGTGCAGACAGATGAAGAGGGGAATTACCTTACCACTTTGCCAATAGGAAAAGACTATGCATTTAATGTAAACCGTAAAGGTTATTTGTTCTTTTCTGAGAATTATGATCTGAGCAGTAATAAAATTGATTCTGTTTTAACGGCAGATATTCCGTTGCAGCCCATTGAACCCGGCGCCTCCATTGTGTTAAAGAATATTTTCTTCGACAGCAAGAAGACAGACCTGAAACCTGGATCAATGGCAGAATTGAATAGTGTAATAAAATTGATGACAGATAACCCGAATTTAAAAATACTGATCAGTGGCCATACAGATAATGTTGGAAAACCACAGGATAATATTGTACTCTCTAATAACAGGGCATTATCAGTAATAAAATATTTATTAGCCAGCCGGCAAATAGCAAAGGACCGGCTGCAATCAAAAGGCTTTGGTGAAACAAAACCTATTGCTGATAATACAACAGAAGAAGGTAGGGCAAAGAACAGGAGGACGGAGATGAGTGTGGTAAGTAATTAGCTCACAGGATCTAAAAATTACTCAAATTCAAAAAACGAAGACTCAAGGTTTTTATACTCCTTTTCTGAAACAGGTTTTGTAACAATGTTAACTATATCTACACGTATTGTTTGATATTTATCTTTAAGCTTATCTGTCAATTTACTTATAACGCTGGTTAGCGTTACTTTAATATCATTAGCTGGGGTGCCGGTTATCATTTGTTCCTGGAATTTACCATTGATAATGGGTACGAAATTTATTGTGAAGTGTTTTTGCATAGTATATTATTTGTCTAAAGCTAATCATTCTTTGGTTCATCCTTATCTTTATTATCAGCTATATCAATAAGGTCTCCTTTAACACCTATTAATATGATCTCTTTTATATTTTAAAAAAGTGAATTATCTTTCTTAAAATTTCGCTTTCCCAAAATGACCAACGACCTGCTTTATCAAATTGCATTATCCCTTGTTCCCAATATTGGCAATGTGCATGCAAAAGCGCTTGTGAATATCTATGGCGATGCACACTCCGTTTTTAAGGCAAAGAAAAGAGAACTGGAGAATATTGAAGGTATTGGCAGCATAAGGGCCAACAGCATCAAATCATTTGACAACTTCCAGAGCAGCGAGGATGAACTTGCCTTTATTGAAAAGTATAAGATAACAGCACTGTTTATTACCAATAAAAATTACCCTCAGCGGTTATTGAATTGTTACGATAGCCCGGTATTGTTATTTTACCGTGGCAATGCTGATCTTAATACTTCAAAGATCATTTCTATTGTGGGCACAAGAAACAACAGCGACTACGGCAGATCAGTTTGTGAAAAATTAATTGAAGACCTGGCAGGAGAAAATGTTTTGATCATGAGCGGCCTTGCATTTGGCATTGATACCATTGCACACAAAACTGCCTTAAAAAACAATTTACAAACTGTGGGAGTGCTGGCGCATGGCTTAGACAGGATTTATCCTTCTCAAAATAAAAGCCTTGCCAAGCAAATGGTGGAACATGGCGGATTGATCACAGAATTTATTTCCCAAACCAATCCTGATAAACAAAACTTCCCCAAACGAAACCGCATTGTGGCAGGTATAAGTGATTGTGTGGTGGTAATTGAAACAGGGAAAAAAGGAGGATCATTAATTACAGCAGAGCTGGGCAACAATTATAATAAAGATGTATTTGCAGTTCCCGGCCGGATTGGTGACAGTAAAAGTGAAGGATGCAATTATCTTATCAAAAACAATAAAGCTGCATTGATAAACGGCGCTGATGATCTATTGGAAATGATGAACTGGAAACCCATTGCAAAACCTGCCGCAAAAAAACAAAGAGAATTATTTATTGAACTAAGCCCTGATGAAAAAATGGTTGTTGATATTTTACAACAACAGGAAAGCATAAATATAGACGAACTGTATTTCAAAAGCGGCCTGAGCAGCAGCGCTGTGGCTGCTGCACTATTAATGTTGGAAATGCAGGGAGTTGTTGCCAGCCTGCCCGGCAAAATTTACAAGATGGTATAATCTCTACCGAAGGATCACAAACGAATCGTATAACATATTTTCTGTACCAAGAACAAAAACAAAATATCTTCCCGGAGGCAGTTGATTTATTTTCAGTTTAATGTTATCCTGGCCAGCAACCACATTTTGCCTCAACAATTCTTTACCTGCAATATCAGTAATCTTTATCATGCTGTTTGTTTGCACAGCCTGTTGCAACGTAATACTAATTTCACTTACAGCCGGGTTAGGATAAATGGTTATATCCCGGTTCCTTCTGTTCAATTTTACACTAACCGTTTTACTGTAAGTTGAACGTCCGTCTATATCTACCATCTTTAACCTGTAGAATACAGTTCTTACATCCGGCAAATTGTTATCAGTTAAATTATAGCTTGATCTATTTTGTGCAATTACAACTCCTATTTTATTAAATGAAACGCCATCAATACTTCTTTCCACTTCGTAGTGTTTAAAGTTTGTTTCCATGGTTACATTCCAGAGCAACAAAACACCTGCACTATTTTTTACAGCAGTAAAATCAGTAACAGTTACCGGTAGTAACCCTGTGCATTGCCATATCAATGCTGCATATTCAGGATGGTCAATAAATGGGTTCCTGTTATGCTGTAATACAAACACACTATCATTACGGGTAATTTCTTTCTGGCTCACAGGATCCTGTACATGCCATTTGTACCATTGCCTGATGGCCCAGTTATCTAATGAAGGCCATGTGGTACCATTTAAAACAGAATCGGCCGCTTCGTTCCCCTGCCAGCCTGCTGCAAGATTTTCGTAACAGGTTACCATAAAGAACATAGCACGGGCAAAATCACCTTTATATTCATCAATCGGTTCAAACACTTTGCCGGTGTACCCATTAGAGGAAGTAAGGCTGTTGCCAAGTTTTGCCCCGCAATCAGATTGCCATTCCACAGCATTGTTATCCACTTCTGCATAAGGCCAGTTGGCATGTTTGGCATTTGTCCATCCATCGGCTGCAAACAATGCATGCATATCACTACGCATTGGTTGTTCATTGTTAAACCAGGCTTGTGGAAAAGAATGTTCTTTATTGTAACAGGCGCCCACTTCAGATTCAAAGCTGCCACCGCATAAACTTGTATTGGGTATAAAGGAAAATAATTCCGGGCCGGTAGGGTTATCGGTGTACATATCCCACATTATATCGGCAGTATTAGCATCGTTCCTGTGAATATCCAGCTTAACCATTGCATTTCTTGTATCAAAGGCCCCACCAACAGGTGAGTTGAAAGGCAATGCAATTGTATCAGTGGTAATAATTGTAAATAAAGCTGTTTTTAAATCTGCACAGGTTTTAGGTACAGCTCCATTATAAGCACTGTCATAATAACCAACAGGAAT
>JAZKGV010000190.1:0-16898 GCA_040385725.1 Bacteroidota bacterium
TTTACTACACAACAAAAACAAAAGGAGATAAGCATACGCCGTGTGATGGGAGCAAGTACATCGCAGGTGGTAGCCATGATCACAAAAAATTATTTGTGGCTGTCATTAATTTCTGCAGCTATTGCGTTTCCGGTGGCCTGGTATTTTATGCATAAATGGCTGGGTGTTTTTACATACAGTACGGGTTTGTCAGTTGTTCCATTTATACTGTCGGCTTTAGTGATCGTAATTACAGCTGCCGGAACAGCAACCTTTCATTCGGCAAAAGCAGCATGGACAAAACCTGCAAAAGTTTTGAGAACGGAATAAGAAGTGTAGCAACAATTAAAAATTGAAAATCACTTCAACTCAACATTGAATACAAATTCACTTTTCACTTTTTAATTATTCAACCATGATAAAAAACTATTTCAAAATTGCATGGAGAAACCTTTGGCGCAACAAAGGTTTCTCTGCTATTAATATTACAGGGCTTGCAATTGGTATTGCCACTTGTCTTCTTATCATGCTTTATGTAAGCCATGAAGTAGGTTACGACCGGTTTAATAAAAAAGCAGACCGTATTGTCCGTGTTTTTTTCCAGGGAGAAATACAGGGGCAGAAAATGAAGGAAGCAACGGTAATGGCCCCTGTTGCACAAACATTAAAAGCAGATTATCCCGAAGTGGAAGAAGCTACAAGGCTCCGTACATCCTACGACAATGCAAAAGTTATTGTTAATGGAAAAACTTTTAAAGGAGAAAAAGTAGCATACGCAGATTCTAATTTCTTTAATGTTTTTACACTGCCTTTTGTTAAAGGAAATCCAGCTATTGCATTCACAGAACCTAACACAATTGTATTAACTGAAACCACGGCAGAAAAATATTTTAATGCGGATGACCCGTTGGGAAAGATCATTCAGTTTAAAGACAATGCTATTGCTTACAAAGTAACGGGTGTAATTAAAGATATACCAACGAATGCTCATTTTCATTTTGACATGTTTGTGTCTATGTCTGGGTTAGAAGAATCCAGGGAAGCCAACTGGATGAGCTCAAATTTTTACACCTATTTAGTATTAAAAGATGGGTATGATTATAAAAAGCTGGATGTAAAACTGTCACAGGTGGTAGAAAAATATATCGGGCCACAAATGAAAATTGGCACGGGGCAAACGCTGGCAGAATTCAGGAAGAGTGGCAGCGATATCAGTTTTCATTTACAACCATTAACTGATATTCATCTTTATTCTGATTTTTCAAATGACCTCAGTCAGCCGGGTAATCCTCAATACGTTTATATTTTTGGGGCCATTGCAGTTTTTATGTTGCTGATCGCCTGTATCAATTTTATGAACCTGTCAACAGCAGGTGCATCTAAGCGGTCAAAAGAAGTTGGTATCCGTAAAGTACTTGGCTCTGTAAAAAAAGAATTGATAAAGCAATTTTTAACTGAATCAGTTTTAATTGCTGCCATAGCATTGCTGTCGTCCCTTGTATTAATTTATTTAGCGTTGCCATTTTTTAATGACCTCACTGGCTTACAATTATCGTTCAGTATTATTGAGCATCCATTGTTGTTGCCGGGTTTATTGCTGCTTGTGTTATTAACTGGTATACTTGCCGGCAGTTATCCTGCTTTTTATCTTTCATCTTTTAAACCTGTTGCGGTATTGAAAGGGAAACTCACAAAAGGTAAAGAAGGAGCAGGCATCAGGAGAGGCCTGGTGGTTTTTCAATTTTTTATTTCAATCATATTGATCGTAAGTACAATGGTGGTGTACAATCAACTTTCTTATATGCAGCATAAAGATGTTGGGTATAACAAAGACAAAGTGATGATATTATCCAACACGTGGATGTTGGGAAAGAACCAGGAGATTTTCCGTAAGCAATTACAACAAGACCCAAGGGTGGAAAGCATAAGTAGTTCAAGGTTTCTTCCGGCAGGCGCAAGTGACAACAATAATTTTTTTATTACCACAGATCAAAAGCCTGATGAAATGATAAAGACATTGCGGTATGAAGTGGATGAAAATTATATCAGTACGTTGGGTATAAAATTAAAAGAAGGAAGAAATTTTTCAACAGCCTTTGGTACAGATTCTAATGCCATCATTATTAATGAAGCTGCAGTAAATGCATTAGGCTTAAAGGGAAAAACTATCGGCAGCAACATTTACAGAACAAACAAAGGGCAAAAAGAAACGTATGCTATTGTTGGTATTGTGAAAGATTTTCATTTCAGGAGTTTGCATGAACATATATCTCCCTTGCTGATGGTGTTGGCACCCGATAATGGAAACATGATCGTAAAACTTAAAACAACAGATGCCACTGCATTAACTGCTGAATTGCAAAAACGTTTTATTGCTTATGGCGCAGAAGATCCATTAGATTATTCTTTCCTGGATGAAAGATATAATGCTGTTTATAAAACAGAACAAAAGGCAGGAACGATACTGGCCATATTTGCAGGGCTTACCATTTTTGTTGCCTGCATGGGATTATTTGGCCTTGCAAAATTTACCGCACACCAACGTACAAAAGAGATTGGCATAAGAAAAGTATTAGGCGCCAGCGTAACGCAGGTATCAACAATGCTTTCAAAAGAATTTATAAAACTCGTGTTCATTGCTTCCATCATTGCTTTTCCATTATCGTGGTGGGCAATGAATAAATGGTTGCAGGATTTTGCTTACAGGGTTAACATAAGCTGGACGGTGTTTTTACTTGCTGGTATAGCCGCACTATCAATTGCATTATTCACCGTGAGTTTCCAGGCTATAAAAGCAGCGCTGGCAAACCCGGTGAAAAGTTTAAGAACAGAGTGAATGGTGGAGTAAAATATCAAAGGCGAAATCGTGTAATAGAGCTTAATTGAAAAAGTTTGTTAACGACGCCACTGAAAAAGAAATAAAATAGCCGGACAACTTGATTACCTGGCATCCGAAGTTGAGTCATTTAATAGAAGTTCTTTTCAACCGGTGGAAGAAAAGTGAGAAAGTAAGCGATGAAAGAAAAAGATACAATCATATCTTAAAAAATATCTGTAGAGACAGAGACCGAAACAGTATTTCACTTTATAAATCAGAGCTGTATGTTCAGAATCTATCTCAAATCTGCCTGGCGTAATCTTATAAAGGATCGGCAGGTTAATTTTCTTAATTTAATAGGACTCTCAACAGGCCTGGCCTGTATTCTGTTAATTTACTTATGGGTAAATGATGAAAAAAGTGTAGATAAATTTCATAAAAAGGACAGCCGCCTTTTCCGTGTCATGCAAAATAATATTGAACCGGCTGGCATCCAGACCTCAGAAGGAGCTCCTGGACTTTTAGCTTCCGCTGTCAAGGAAGAAATGCCCGAAGTAGAAGATGCTGCTACTGTTAAAGAGGGACAAGGCGGAATTCTTTCTTTCGGGAATACACATATCAAAGCCAAAGAACGATATGCGACTAAAAATTTTTTTAACATTTTTTCTTTTGAACTCCTCAGAGGAAGCAAAGACCAGGTTCTGAATGATAAACACAGTATTGTGGTATCGCATGAATTAGCTAAGAAATTATTTAATACTACGGAAAATATCATTGGTAAAACAATACATTGGGATCGGGGAGAATTTAGTGGACCCTACACCATATCCGGTATTTTCAAAGAACTGCCTGCAAATTCTTCTGTCCAGTTTGACCTGCTTTTAAGCTATGATGTGTTCTTTGATAAATACAGTTCCCGGTTGTTGGATTGGGGCAATAGCATGACGAATACATATGTTGTTTTAAAAAAGGAAGCTGGTGTTGACAAGTTCAATGATAAGATCCGGAATTTTGTAAAATCAAAATTTGCTGCAAATGGCGGTGATCCCAAAGCTGTGGAATATATACCTACTCTATTTCTGCAACGATATTCTGATCAATACCTGTTTAACCGGTTTGAAAATGGTTTGCAGGCAGGAGGCAGAATTGAATATGTAGAACTTTTTTCCATAATTGCCATATTTATCCTGGTGATCGCCTGTATCAATTTCATGAATCTATCGACTGCGAAAGTATCGGGAAGAGTAAAGGAAGCAGGAATAAAAAAGATAATGGGAGCAACCCGGGCGGCGCTTATTCTTCAATACATTGGAGAATCTATATTGATGAGCTTTTTGTCGATGATCTTTGCTGTTGCCATTGTCTTCATTTTGCTTCCTGCTTTTAATCAAATTACCGGAAAACAACTTAACCTTGAGGTGGCCTCCTCATTTATTTTATCAGTACTTTCTATTGCATTGTTTACAGGAATAGTTTCAGGAAGTTATCCTGCTCTTTATCTCTCCGGTTTCAAACCGGCTGCTGTGATAAAAGGGAAACTAAAAACTTCCCTAAGTGAGCTATTCATAAGAAAAGGGCTCGTAATATTTCAATTTACTTTATCGGTGATATTTATTGTAGCGGTGCTTGTTGTGTACAAGCAAATGAATCTTATTCAAAATAAAAATTTAGGATACAGCAAGGATAACATCATTCAATTTTCCAACGAGGGAAAGCTAATGGGAAATGGTTTGGAAACATTTCTTACAGAAGTAAAAAATATACCGGGAGTAATGAATGCATCGAGCATGCGTTATAGCCAGAAAGCTCCTACCGGATTCGGTGGTCTTGAGTGGCCGGGTAAAAAGCCTGGTGAAGATATCCAGTTTGGAAATCTTGAAGTGAACTATGACTTGCTTGAGTTATTTGGATACCAGGTCACAAAAGGCCGGAGTTTCTCTAAACAATTCACCGGTGAAAATTCAAAGATTATTTTTAATGAAACCGCCATTGCAGCAATGGGGCTTAAAGATCCTGTGGGTAAAACTATTTCGCTTTATGGTAAAGATTACCAAGTAGCAGGAGTAGTAAAAGATTTTCATTTTGAATCGCTGCATGAAAAAGTAAAACCGTGCTTTTTTAAATTAACTCCCGATGATCTTCCTGTTACCTGGAATGTAGTGATTAAAATCAGGGCAGGAATGGAAAAAGAAACCATTGCCCGATTAGATAATTTCTATAAACACTACAATCTCGGTCTTCCCTTTGAGTACAAATTTCTTGATGAGGATTATCAGAAATTATATGCCTCTGAACAAAGAGTAGCTGTTTTATCAAGTTACTTTGCCACGATAGCAATACTTATTTCATGTCTGGGCCTTTTTGGTCTTGCAGCGTTTAGTGCACAAAAAAGACAGAAAGAAATTGGAATCAGAAAGGTTATCGGAGCTTCCGTGATTAATGTTATTGTTATGCTTTCAAAAGATTTTTTGAAACTGGTACTGGTAGCAATATTGGTTGGTTTTCCATTTGCATGGTGGATGATGAATAAATGGTTGAATGATTTTGCATACCGTACTGATGTTGGTGTTAACGTATTTGTTATAACCGGTGTATCAGTTGCACTTATTACTTTATTGACGATAAGTTTTCAGACAATAAAAGCAGCACTTGCTAATCCTGTAAAGAGTTTACGAACCGAATAAAAAACTACTGCCATGATAAAAAATTATTTTAAAGTTGCCTGGAGAACATTGGTTCAAAATAAACTTTACACCACATTAAATATTGCAGGATTAACGTTTGGGATCACCTGTTTTTTACTGATTGGCCTTTACCTGTTTGATGAACTTACATTTGATCAGCAACATAGTAAAACCGATCGCATTTATCGTGTTATAGAACATAAGAATACAAAAGGAGAAGAACTTACAATTGCAGGAGCAAGCTATAAGTTAGCAGAAGAGTCAAAGAAATCGATCCCGGAAATTGAAAGCACCACAAAGTTCCAGAGAATGGGCCGTGACAATGTTTCTAACCCAGAGAATAAAAATAAGTTTAATGAAACGATTTCTTATAGTGATGAGAACCTTCTTAAAATATTTGACTTTAACCTGTTGAGTGGGGATCGTAATACTGCGTTGAAAGAGCCAAACTCTATTGTGATAACAGAAGAGCTGGCTCTAAGATTGTTCGGTAATACAGAGGTTACGGGGAAAGCGTTAAAAATTGATTTTCTTGAATCTCCGCTGAAGGTTACCGCTGTCATAAAAAATCATCCAAAGAATTCAAGTTTTGATTTTAGTTTAATGATATCAGAAAATACTTTTAAAACTGATGAATCATATAAAGAGATTACCGCTTCTGATTGGTCTTCCAATAGTTTCAGTGTATATATTTTATTAAAAGAAAAAACGAAAGCCGAAACTGTTGCGCCAGAAATAACAAAGTTGATCAAAACAAATTATACACCTGAAGCTGGTATCACAATGGCATACAGCCTGCAGCCATTAAAAGATATCCATTTGTATTCTGAGAGTATAGCAGACGGGGCAAGAAATTCAAATGTGGCAGCTACCGGGCAGGGTAAATTACTCTACCTGAAAATATTTGCAGTGGTTGCGCTTTTTGTTCTTGTAATTGCCTGTATCAACTACATGAATTTAACAACTGCCCGGGCCTCTAAAAGATCAAAAGAGATTGGTGTAAGAAAATCAGTAGGAGCGCTTGGCAAACACCTTGTTTTTCAATTTCTTTTTGAATCGCTCATTGTTGCATTTATATCTTTTGTTTTATCCGTGATCGCTGTAAATCTTTTATTGCCGGCTTTCAATCAATTTACCAACAAACAACTTTCACTCTGGCTATCGGCAGACTACAGGATATGGCTTTATACCATTGCAGCAACAATTATTATCGGGTTGCTGTCTGGCAGTTATCCTTCTTTATTACTCTCACGGTTTAAACCGGTTGCCTTGTTAAAGGGAATGAAAATAAATGACCGGACAGGACTCAGTTTTCGTAAAGTGTTGGTGATTTTTCAATTTACTGTATCGGTGGTAATGATAATAGCAACGATCGTACTTTTTCAGCAGGTGCGTTATGTAAACAGCAAAGACCTGGGGTTTAACAAAGAACAACTGGTTGTTGTAGATATAAATTCAGGTGCTGTTCGCAGGGGTGCAGAAACAATTAAAACGGAGTTTAGTAAAATACCTGGGGTAAAAAATGTATCAACAACATCCAGGGTTCCCGGTGAATGGAAAACCCTTCCAACAGTTAAAATTAAAAGTGGTACAGACGGAGAAGACTATAAAATATCTTACCTGATCGGCGCAGATGAGAACTTTGCAAAAACGTTTGAAGTGAAATTGCTGAATGGTAGAAATTTTTTGAATGATAATGATACATCATCCGTTATTCTAAATGAAACAGCTGCAAAACTGCTTGGTATAAAGCAGGCATCAAACCAGTTGGTTGATATTCCCACAATGGCTTTTGGCGGAAGTTATTTCCCCGTAAACGAAACAAATGAATCTTTCAAAGCAAGTGTTATCGGTATCGTAAAGGATTTTAATTTTCAATCGTTAAGAGAAAAAATTGCACCGCTGGTACTTGCGTACGAAAAAAACCCGGTACATAATATCGACTATTATACTGCAAGGATAGATGGGAGAGATGCCACTGCAACACTTAAGAAAATGGAGGCTGTACTTGCAAAAATTGATGCCAACCATTTATTTGAATATCATTTTTTAGATGATCAGCTGGCTCTTTTTTATGCTGAAGATAAAAGGCGTGAAACACTGCTTACCTGGGCTGCGCTAGCAACAGTTTTTATTGCCTGTCTTGGTCTTTTTGGATTGGCAACTTATACAGCAGAACAACGGGTAAAGGAGATTGGTATCAGGAAAGTATTAGGTGCAGGTATGATGCATCTTGCCTCTATGTTATCAAAAGACTTTTTAAAGCTTGTATTAATAGCAAACGGTATTGCCTTCCCGATAGCATGGTGGGCTACAGATAACTGGTTACGTGAATTTGCATATCATATTGATGTTAAGTGGTGGGTATTTGGATTGGCGGGTACTTCAGCAATTATTATTGCTTTACTCACGATAAGTTTCCAGGCAATAAGGGCGGCGCTTACCAACCCGGTTAACAGTTTAAGAACAGAATAATATTTGAAATATGTTTAAGAATAATTTAAAAATAGCTTGGCGCAATCTTGTAAAAGACCGCCAATTTACTTTTCTAAACCTGCTGGGTCTGTCAACAGGACTGGCTTGTGTGCTGTTAATTTATTTATGGGTGCATGATGAATTGGGAATGGATAAATTTCATCAAAACGACAGCCGGCTTTTCCAGGTAATGCAAAATATCCCACTTGGTGATGCAGGAGTTGAAACCAGCGATCATACACCCGACCTTTTAGCGAAATCGCTGAAAGAAGAAATACCAGCTATTGAAGATGCGGCAACTATAAAATTCCCTGATAGGGATGGAAACCCGGAAGGTATTATTTCTTTGGGTCAGCCTGGTGTTACTATTAAAGCGAAAGAAATATTTGCAACGCCCAATTTTTTTAATGTGTTCTCCTTTCACTTGCTCGAAGGCGATAAAGATAAAGTTCTTGCGGCCAGTTCCAATGTGCTTTTGTCTGATAAACTTGCTATGAAGTTATTTAATTCTACAAAAGAAATAATTGGTAAAACGGTCACGTGGGATAGGGGGAATGGACAATCATCTTATGCAAATGGAACCTACACTGTTTCCGGAATTTTCGAAGCTCCACCTGCCAATTCTTCAATGCAGTTTGATCTATTGTTTGCTCATGATCTGTATGCTGAAAAAAATGCAAAGTATATAAACTGGAACAGCAGTAACCCCTCCACGTATCTACTATTTAAAAAAGGCGCCGGTATACAACCATTAAATGACCAGTTGAGAAATTTTATTAAATCAAAACTTACTGGTGATGTTTACGGACAAAAATGGGCAGGAGCTTTGTTTCTTCAACGTTATTCAGACACATATTTACACAATCATTATGAAAATGGTATAATAGCAGGAGGCAGAATTGAGAACGTAAAATTATTTTCCATCATCGCTGTTTTTATACTGGTTATCGCCTGCATCAATTTTATGAACCTAGCTACAGCAAGAACTTCCAGGAGATTAAAAGAAGTAGGCATTAAAAAAGTGGTAGGAGCAAGCCGCAGTATGCTTGTTTTTCAATTTATAGGTGAATCAATACTGATGGTATTTCTGTCGCTTGCCGGATCAATGTTGCTGGTATGGTTTTTACTTCCTGCCTTCCAGGAAATCACAGGAAAGAATATTGTTCTGCATTTTAACGCAGATATTATTCTTTCTGTTTTGGGAATAACACTGGTCACTGGTTTTTTAGCAGGCAGCTATCCTGCACTTTACCTTTCCCGGTTTAAACCCGTGATGATATTAAAAGGAAAGCTGAATAGATCTGCCAGTGAGTCATTTTTGCGGCGGGGGTTAGTAGTATTTCAGTTTACTATTTCTATTATACTCATCGTATCGGTCTTAGTAGTATATGAACAAATGCAATTGATACAAACCAAAAATCTGGGATATAACAAAGACAATATTATTCATTTTGCCAATGAAGGGAAATTAGAGACAGCTCTCCAACCTTTTCTTTCTGAGGTAAAGAATTTGCCTGGTATTATGAACGCATCAGATATGGAAGGTGATATGTTTGGAAACAATGGGGGAGGAAGCGGTGTAGACTGGCCCGGAAAAACAGCCGATATTGAATTCAACGGATTGAATGTTGATTATGATTTTATGGAAACAATGGGCCTGCAAATGAAAGAGGGCCGTATGTTCTCAAGAAAATACGGAACAGATAGTAGTGGAGTAATATTTAATGAAACGGCAATCTCTGCAATGCGATTGAAAGATCCTGTAGGTAAAAAAGTGCAGCTTTGGGGAAATGAAGTACAGATCATTGGTGTTGTAAAAGATTTTCATGCTGAATCTGTATATAAAAAAATTGCGCCATTCTTTTTACGGTTCAGTACAAACAACCCCAACATTATCGCTAAAATTAAAGCAGGAAAAGAACAAGAAACGCTTGCACAACTGGAGAAACTTTATAAAGCATATAATCCCGGCCTCCCTTTTCAATATACATTCATGGATAATGATTACCAGGCTCTTTATTCTTCTGAGAAAAGGGTAGCGGTTTTATCAAAATATTTTGCAGGCATCGCTATTCTTATTTCTTGTCTGGGGTTGTTTGGCCTGGCGGCTTTTACAGCACAAAAAAGACAAAAAGAAATTGGAGTAAGAAAAGTAGTTGGCGCCACAGTGAGCAATATTACACTCCTTTTATCCAAAGATTTTTTAAAGCTTGTATTTATTGCAGTGTTGATAGCTTTTCCAGTAGCATGGTGGGTCACCAACCATTGGTTGCAGAGCTTTGCTTACCGCATTCATATAAGCGCTGGAATATTTTTAACCGCAGGCGCATCAGTGGTACTGGTTACTTTACTCACCATAAGTTTTCAAACACTAAAGGCTGCAATAGCTAATCCTGTAAAAAGTTTAAGAACAGAATAAGAGTAAGCGATTAAAAATTGAAAATCACTTCAACTCAACATTGAACACCAATTCATTTTTCACTTTTTAATTATTATGTCATGATCAGAAACTATTTTAAAACTGCCTGGAGAAATTTATTAAAGAATAAATCTTTTAGCCTTATCAATATAATTGGACTGGCCGTAAGTATGTCGGTTTGTCTTTTGATCATCATGATTATTGCAGACCAAAAAAATTACGACCAGTTTCATGTAAACAAGGATCGTATTTACCGGGTACATACAGTTGGTAAAAACAATAATTCAGGAATGAATACAATGGCATCTTCTGCTTTGCCATTGGGAGACGTACTCAGGAAAGATTATCCAGGTGTGGAAGCATCTGCAAGCCTTATAAAAAATATTGGTGGCGATATTTTTTATAATGACAAGATAGCATCTGGTGGTGGATATTTTGCTGACGGTAATTTATTCAAAGTATTAGATTTTAAATTGGCACAGGGCAACTCAAAAACAGCATTGACGAGCCCTTTTTCGCTGGTGATAACAGAGGAACTGGCATCGCAGTTATTTTCCAATGAAAATCCTATTGGTAAAATTGTTAAGTTCAATGATAAAGGTATCAATCCGAGCGGTCCCGAAACTGGAAATAAAGAAACAGCGTATGGCCAATTCACAATTACCGGTGTATTAAAACCCGCTGAAGGAAAAACCAACCTGCCTTTTAAATTACTTGCTTCCCTTAGTACAGTGCATTCCCTTACAAAAGATTCGGTGTTGAATTATCCACAAAATGATTGGGGAAATGTGTGGAGCAACTATACTTATGTGTTGATGCAAAAAGGGAAAAGTGAAAAAGACCTGCAGGTAATTCTGAATAATATTTCCGAAAGAAAATACCCTAAAGGAAATGATAACCAGTTTGCATTTAAGGCAACTGCACTAAATGCAATTAATGGAGGCGATGCAATGGGTAATATGACCAATATTTCGATACCCAATATAGTGTTGATGATATTAAGCGTGTTATGTTTGATAGTGATGTTGTGTGCCTGTTTAAATTACACCAATCTCTCCATTGCAAGATTATTAACAAGGGCAAAAGAGGTTGGTATCCGTAAAGTTTCCGGGGCTACACGTAAACAAATCTTTGCACAATTTATTACAGAGTCTGTATTAGTGTCGGTTATTTCTTTAGTTTTTTCCATCATCATGCTTTTCTTTTTACAACAACTTTTTTCCGGGTTAAATTTTAATAAGTATCTCAATATTACTTTCAGCCACAATGTTGAATTGTATCTCTTTTTTATCGGTTTCAGTTTATTGGTTGGGTTGATTGCAGGTTTATTGCCATCCATTTATATCTCTTTATTTAACCCTATTCATATTTTTAAAAATTTCAACAATATAAAATTATTCAGGAGGCTTACCATCCGTAAAGTGTTGTTGGTGGTTCAGTTCAGTGTGTCATTAATATTTATTATTTCCACTGTATTGATCTATTTACAAACCAACCATGTACTCAACTTTAATTATGGTTTTAAGCAGGATAACGTGGTGAATGTAAAGTTGTATAAAACTGAAAATTACTCCCGGTATGTGAATGCCATTTCTTCAAACAAAAATGTAGCCGCTGTTTCAGCCTGTGCATTTGCACCTGCTACCGGCACTCATAATTCAGGATTAATTTTTAAGAGCGATAACAAAAGCGACAGCATACAGGCAAGTTATATAGACATTGATGCAAACTGTATTGATGTGTGGGGTTTGAAGTTAGTGGCGGGAAAAAATCTTCCAGCAATACCATCAGTAACTGGTGAGCAATACATGCTGATAAATGAAAAGATGGTATCCGAATTCAAATATGCTTCGGCTAATGCGGCTGTAGGACAAAAAGTATTGATAGGGGACAACAATGTAGAAATTGCAGGTGTGGTAAAAGACTTTCAATTTCTTGATATTACCCGTGGCATACAACCATTGATGCTGCGGAACAGGCAAAGTGAATTTGGTTATGTTACCATCAGGATAGCTGGAAATAATATACCAGAAACACTTGCGTATTTACAAACTGCCTGGAAGCAAGTGAACCCTGATACAAAATTTGAATACGAATTTTTAGATCAGCAATTATTAGTAGCTCATTCTATGCTGAAGGATATTGCCGGCATTGTGGGGCTGCTTGCATTTTTAGCTGTGTTCATTTCCTGTCTTGGATTATTGGGAATGGCTACCTATACGGCTGAAACAAAACAAAAGGAAATTGGGGTAAGAAAAGTACTGGGTTCAAGTGTTTTGCAGATCATCATATTATTATCAAAGGGATTTATGATCTTGTTGGGGGTAGCAGTACTCATCGCTACACCCATTGCTTATATCATAAATAATATGTGGTTAAATTTCTTTCCATCAAGGGTAAGTATTAGCCCGGCAATTTTATTCTCCTGTATTGCTATGCTTGTTTTCATCAGTTTTATGATCGTGTTTTCACAAGGGTGGCGGGCCTCAAGAGTGAATCCTGTTAAGAGCTTAAGAACAGAGTAAGCAACTGTTCTGTACGCAATCAAACACAAAACTGTCCGTTTTCGTACACTTTTCCTTTGTCTGTACGCCAAACCCTTTGTGGTAAAGGGTTTCAAGAGTGGCACAGCAGTTGAGTTTTGTAATGAGAAAATAGTAGTCAGCCATGATCAAAACATACTTCAAAACCGCTTTCCGCAATTTATTACGCAACCGCAAACATGCCACACTCAATATTCTTGGGCTGGGTGTGGCCATTGCTGCCTGCATCATTGTGTTTTTGGTGATACAGTACGAAAACAGCTATGATAAACATTTGCAGGGGTACGATAGCGTTTACCAGGTTGTAACAAAAGACAAAGATGCTGATGGTGAACTTTTCACCAATGGTGTGCCTTTCCCGTCTATAAAATATTTAAAACAGGATAATCCGCAATACAAGTTTGCAGAATTGATGCAGAATTATGGTGTGCAGGTAACAGCAAAAGCGCCGGGAGCAGAGAACAAAAAATTCAGGGAAGAAAGCGGCGTATTTTTTGGCGACCCTGAGTTACTGAAAATGTTTGAAGTAAAATTTTTAACCGGGAGTGCTGAAGTATTGAATGATGTAAACAGTGTTGCTATCAGCCAATCGCAGGCAGAAAAATATTTTGGCGACTGGAAAAATGCTGTTGGTAAAACAGTGATGCTTAATAATGATGAGAATGATTTGGCTGTAGCTGCTGTGTTTGAAGATATGCCGCAGAACACTGATTTTCCTTTTAAATTAGTGGCATCCTATGAAGGCTTTACAATGCATGACAACACCTGGCCTTTAGACGACTGGGGCGCAAATACCAGCAATCACCAGGTGTATGCAAAACTGCCAGCCAATGCTGATATTATGGCAATGAACAAACAACTGGATGTTTTTGAAAAAAAGTATAACTCGGGCAATAGGGCAACAACAAGAACACACTTTCTTCAGCCATTAAAAAATATTCATTTTGATGAACGCTTTGCCACAAACGGAGATCATGTCAGCAGTAAAACATCTTTATATACCCTTGCATTTATTGGTTTACTTATCATACTGATGGCCTGTATCAATTTTATAAACCTTTCCACTGCATTGGCAGTAACACGTAGCAAAGAAGTAGGCATAAGAAAGGTAATGGGCAGCAGCAAAGCACAATTGAGTATGCAGGTAATTATTGAAACAACTGCTGTGGTAATGGTATCTGCTGCAATAGCAATATCACTTGCCTGGGTTGCATTGCCGTATATAAAAAGTATTATGGTGGTGCAGGATAAACTCAACCTTTTTAATACAGGTAGTATTTTATTTATTCTTGCTATTATTACTATCACCATTATTCTATCCGGTATTTATCCTGCATTTATAATGGGCAGGTTCAAACCAGTTGAAGCAATTAAAAATAAGATCAACCCATCTAAAGTGGGTAGTGTTTCGTTACGAAGGGTGTTGGTAGTATTGCAGTTTGCCTTCTCCCAGATATTTATCATTGCCACCATCATCGCCATCAGCCAAATGAGTTTTATACGCCGTACTGATCTTGGTTTTAATAAAGATGCAACATTGATGATTTACATGAATGCTGACAGCGTAAGCCGCATGCGTCATGATGCTTTCAGAGACGCATTGAAAGCAAGAAGCGATGTAAAAGCGATAAGTTTTGCCTTTGATGCACCCAGCAGTGATAATAGCTGGACAAGCAATTTTGCTTTTGATAAAATGGAAGACCGTGACTTTAATGTACAGCAAAAGCAGGCAGACCATAATTATGCAAACACCTACGGTTTACAATTAGTAACAGGGAGATTTTATGAGCAGAGCGATACCTGCCGTGAATATGTAGTGAATGAAACACTGTTGAAAAAATGTGGTATAACAGATCCGAAAGATGCTATTGGTAAAATGTTCCGCCTCGGTGGCCGAAAGCCCATGCCGGTTGTTGGGGTGGTAAAAGATTTTAAACAGGCTTCTCTTAGAGATGCAGTAGAACCAATAGTTATCTGTCCCAATAAACGCTGGTACCAAAGTGCCGGTATCAAATTATCCAGCACCAATTTGGGCAAATCAAAAGATGAAATAAAAATCCTTTGGGATAAATATTTTCCTGAGTATGTGTACAATGCTTCTTTCTTAGATGAAAGCATCAACAATTATTATGCAGCAGAAGAAAGATTGAGCGCCATGTATAAAGTGTATGCAATACTTGCCATTTTCATCAGTTGCCTTGGGCTGTACGGCCTTGTTAGTTTTATGGTGGTACGTAAAACAAAAGAAGTAGGCATTCGTAAAGTGCTTGGTGCAAGTGTACAAAGTATACTCTATCTTTTCTCTAAAGAATTTACTATCCTCATTACAATTGCATTTGTAATAGCAGCACCTGCAGCCTGGTATTTAATGAATAACTGGCTAAAGGATTTTGCTTATAAGATCAATATTGGCATTGGTGTGTTCCTGGTGGCAATTGTTTCATCTATTTTAATTGCATGGATAACGGTGGGTTACAAAGCCATGAGGGCAGCGACTGCTAATCCTGTAAAAAGCTTGCGGACTGAATAAAATTAACTGCCTAATAAAAGTATTGCAATGAAAAACATCTTCTTAACAGGAAACTATTTTAAAACTGCCTGGCGCAACCTTCTTCGGAATAAAGTATATAGTTTCATCAACATTGCCGGGCTTAGCATTGGCCTTGCCTGTTGTATGCTTATTATATTATACAATAATGACGAAGTAAGCTATGACCGTTTTCATGAGAACGTAAATAATATTTACCGTATAGTACATACAGATAAAGACAAAGATGGAAAAGTAATCGGCGCTAATGGTATTACAGGTATGATGCAAGCACCTGCATTTAAAAGAAGTATTCCGGAAGTATCTGATTTTGTAAGAATGAATGGATACACTATGCCTGTAAAAGTCGGTAATGAATTATATGAACAGGAAGGAATGTATATGGATGATAATTTTTTCTCAGTATTTACTTTTCCTCTTTTATCAGGAAATAAGGCTTCAGTTTTAAAAGACCTGCATTCTGTTGTGATAAGTGAGGAGATGGCTAAAAAGTTTTTTGGAACTACAAATGCGGTTGGTAAGACATTGGAATTGCCAACAGCCCAGGCTGACCATGGCATTGGAGGCCGCTACGAAAATTTTACCGTTACGGGCATAATACCTGCATCTCCACAAAATTCATCTATTAAGTTAGAAGTGGTGATGTCAATGAAACTTTCTGAAAGAAACGGTGATGGCGGCAACCAGTGGCATAATTTTTTTCTCAACAGTTTTGTGCTGCTTAATCCCAATGCAGATATAAAAAAAGTAGAAGCAAGTATGCAGCAGGTGTATGAAAAGGAAGCAAAAGAACAGATAACAGAGACAAGAGAGAAGTACAATGATCAAACCACCTGGCACTATGGCCTGCAATCTTTGCTGGATATGCACCTGAGTAAAGAATTTCCTGCAGATAATGGATTAAAAGACGCCAGTAATCCTGTGTATGCAAAAATTTTAGGAGGCATTGCATTGTTTATGTTGGTGATAGCCTGTATCAATTTTGTAAATTTAACGGTTGCCCGTTCTTTAAAAAGGGCAAAGGAAATTGGTGTACGAAAAGTAATTGGTGGCGAAAGAAAGCAACTCATTGCACAATTTCTTGGAGAATCCTTTTTACTTAGTTTTTTTTCTTTTGTGTTGGCAATTGCCATTACGCTTTTGATTCTTCCATTGTTTAATACACTTGCTAACAAGGCGCTTTCTTTTTCTTATTTATTAAGTGCAAAGTTGATTGCAGGTTATATCTTTTTGTTTGTTGTTACTTCATTGTTGGCTGGCTTTTATCCTGCATTGGTATTGTCTGGTTTTAATCCCGTACAAACTTTATACAACCGTATGCCATTATCCGGGAAAAATTATTTGTCAAAAGGTTTGGTTGTGCTACAGTTTATGCTAACCACTTTTCTTATCATCGCTACCATTACTGTTAATAAGCAATTTAATTACCTCA
>JAZKGV010000190.1:16908-40050 GCA_040385725.1 Bacteroidota bacterium
CACGATCTATACACAATTCAGGTTTCTTACTCATTTTAATTTGGGATATAATGACAAGAACCTGGTAATTGTGGAAGGTACCGGCATGAAGACCGGTAAGTTGAATGTATTCAGGCAGGAATTGATGAAAGACGCTTCAATAGTTTCTGTTGCTGCAAGACAGAGAGGCACCTGGGGTACAATTGCAAGAGTTGATGGAAAGGAAATGGAATTTGCAATGGATATTATTGATAGTGCTTTTTTACCTGTTCTTGAAATACCCGTGGTAGAGGGAAGAAATTTTTCCGGCAGTTTTACATCTGATTCCACACATGCTGTGCTGGTGAACGAGGCATTTATGAAAAAGGCCGGATGGAAAGATCTTAATAACAGGCAGGTTGATTTCTTTTATGACAGTATTAAATATGACGTGGTAGGCGTGGCAAAAAATTATCATTATACTTCATTGCTGGAAGAGATAAAGCCGCAGTTATTTATCATGAACCCAAAGTATGAATACGGGCAATTGCTTATTAAAGTAAAGCCAGGGCCGATGGCTGCTACGCTACAGCATATTGAAAGAGTGTTCAGATCACAACAACCGCTGCAGCCATTTAAGTACGAGTTTAAATCGGAAAGAAATGAAAGACAATATGCTGCTGAAGAAAAATGGAAACAGATCATACTATTTGCTTCAATGCTCACCATTTTTATTTCCTGTATTGGTTTATTTGGCCTGGCAACTTTAGCTGCTGAAAAAAGAGTAAAAGAGATCGGCATACGAAAAGTTTTAGGCGCTTCTGTAAGCAGTATAGCCGCAATGCTTTCCAGTAATTTTTTAAAACTGGTTTTGATTGCGGCAGTGATCGCATTCCCTGTTGCATGGTGGGCAATGAATAAATGGCTGGAGAATTATCCATACAGGATCAATTTAAATGTGTGGGTGTTTGTCTTTGCAGCTTTAATTGTATCAGCAATTGCATTACTAACAGTTAGCTGGCAGGCAATAAAAGCGGCAGTGGCCAATCCGGTAAAAAGTTTAAGGACTGAATAAATATTTATGATAAAAGTGAAGTGTAAAATTGTATTCCTGTTTTTTGTTTGCAGCATTTCAAAAATGGTGCAGGCACAACATGCAACGGCTTCGTTGTTAAAGGAACCCGCCGGGTGGGAGTTTGAAAGATTTGACCTGCCACCGGTATTTGCACCTTCGTTCCCTTATAAAGGAGTGGAAGAGCTACGTTTTTCACCTGGTATGTTTAAAAAAGATTCGGCAGATTATTTCACATACGTGTTTGTAGCACAACTTGACAATACTACTGCATTCACACAGGAAGATGTAAAAAATTATATTTTAAATTATTACAAGGCTTTGTGCAGTGTTACAGCAAGAGACCGAAAGCTTTCAATCGATACTTCTTTAATAACAACAACTATTGAAAAAAAAGACCGATCAGCAGGCAATGCTGTTATATATAATGCTACAGCAGGAATATTTGGTGTGTTTGATGATGGGGCACCAGTAAAACTGAATATGGAAATAAAAGTTGTAAGTAATGTGAATGCTATCAAGACCTACCTCGTATTTATAGCATCTCCTAAAAATAAGAACGATCAAGTATGGAAAAAACTTTATGAAATACAAGAAGCATTTATCGCTCCCTGAATGGAAAATTAAGGCTTTGGAAACAGTATAAAACTACAGTATGATTAAAAATTATTTTAAAATAGCCTGGCGAAATATTACACGTCAAAAAGGGTATGCTGCTATAAATATTTTTGGTCTTGCCATTGGTATTGCAGCCTGCCTGCTCATTTTGCAATATGTTTCTTTTGAGTTGAGTTATGAAAATTTTCATACCAATAAGGACAGGATTTATCGTGTGCAGCAAGACAGGTATGATAATGGGAAACTTAGTACTCAATGGGCAGCAGGCGCTTATGCTGTAGGCAATTCATTTAAAGAGGCAGTTCCTGAAATAGAAGACTATGTAAAACTGGTGCCTGATAAACAGGTAATAACAGAGAAGAATAACCAGCCCGTAAAACTGGAAAAAGTATTTTTTGCCAGCGGTTCATTTTTTAAAATATTTTCTTATCCACTAATCGGGGGCAATGCAGACAGTGCATTAACCAAACCTTTTACTGCAGCACTTTCAGAAACATCTGCCAGGAAAATATTTGGCACCACAGATGTTGTTGGAAAACCGCTCAACCTGAACCGCAACAGTGATTATACTATTACTGCTGTTTATAAGGACATGCCTGTAAATACACAATTGAAGCCAGACATATTGCTTTCTTATGCCACATTTAAAAAATGGACAACAGACTCCACAGGCAATGGACCGGAAACAGCATGGCAGTGGGATGGGTGCCTTACTTATCTTTTGTTAAGGAAAGATGCCAATCCAAAAACGGTGGAGAAAAAATTTATCCCGGTTGTTGAAAAATTTGCCGGCGAAGATTTTAAAAAGTACAATGCTGCTGCCATTTATACGCTTCGGCCGTTGACAGATATCCATCTCTATTCTCATTACATCATGGAACCTGATACAACAGGTGATGCAAAAACGGTTTACCTGTTATTGGGCATTGCTTTTTTTATTGTCATCATTGCTTGGGTAAATTATATCAACCTTGCCACCGCCCGTGCTATCAACAGGGCAAAAGAAGTGGGCATACGAAAAGCCATTGGCTCACAAAAAAGGCAATTGATATTCCAGTTCCTTTCTGAATCTGCTGTTTTAAATGGAGTGGCAGTATTACTTGCACTGATCATTGTGTTGATTGCCATACCTGGCTTCAATACATTGTCTGGCCAGCAACTTTCATTTTCGCTGTTTGCCAATGGTATTTTTTGGGCCGGGCTTGCAGCATTATTCTTTTTTGGGGTATTCTTTTCCGGTATGTACCCTGCCTTTGTGTTGTCCAGTTTCAGGCCAATTGAAGTACTGAAAGGGAAAATGACAAGCACCAGCAAAGGCGCTTATTTAAGAAAAGGTTTGGTGGTGTTCCAGTTTGCAGCTTCTTTGTTTTTATTGGTGGGCACTTTCATAGTGTATAAGCAAATACAATTCATGCGGCAGCAGTCATTGGGTTTAAATGTTGAGCAGACGTTGGTGGTAACACATCCAACTGTTGTTACTGATTCTACTTATGATAGCAACATAACAGCTTTGAAGCAACATTTGCTTCAGCAGCCTTCTGTTAAAAGCGTGGCCATTTCTACCAGCATACCCGGCGAAGCAGTAGGATGGAATGCAGGCGGCATTAAACTTGTTGGCGCAGAAGAATCAACACAAAAACAATACAGGGTAATTGGTGTGGATTATGATTATATCAAAGCGTATGGATTGAAGATGATTGCAGGAAGGGCTTTTTCAAAAGACTTTGGTACTGATGACAAAGCTGTTATTTTTAACAGGAAAGGATTGGAACAATTGGGTTTCAATAAACCAGAAGAAGCATTAGGGAAGAAGATTGATTTTTGGGGAGAGCAATATACCATTGCCGGGGTTACTGAAAATTTTCACCAGCAGTCTTTAAGGGAATCTTATGAGCCATTGATACTAAGGCTTCTTCCCGATATCCGTGGTTACCTTTCTATCAAAACAAATACACAAAATGCAGGCGCTGTTATTACTGCTGTAAAATCAGAATGGAGCAGGTTTTTTCCGGGCAATGTATTTGATTACTTTTTTTTAGATGATCATTTTGATAAGCAATACAAAGCTGACCAGCGCTTTGGCCACGTGTTCGGGTTGTTTACTGCATTGGCCATATTGGTTGCCTGTTTGGGTTTGTCCGGACTGGCATCGTTCACCACTTTACAACGCACAAAAGAGATTGGTATCAGAAAAGTATTAGGTGCTTCTGTAAACAGCATTTTACGATTGCTATATAAAGAATTCGCCCTCTTATTGTTGATCGCATTTTTTATAGCAGCACCATTGGCATGGCTCAGTACTTCTAATTGGTTGAATGATTACGCATTCAGGATAAATGTACAATGGTATTATTTTGCAATTCCTTTTATTGTAATTATTGCTATTGCTTTGATTACTGTAAGTTTTCAATCAATAAAAGCAGCTATTGCTAATCCGGTAAAAAGTTTACGGACAGAATAAAATAACAAGCCATGATAAAAAATTATTTCAAAATAGCATGGAGAAACCTGTGGAAGAATAAATTTTACAGCCTTGTAAATATCACTGGCCTTGCTGTAGGCCTTGCTGTAGGCATTATGATTTTGTTTTGGGTGCAGGATGAATTCAGTTTCGACATTTTTCATAAAAATGCCCGAAGCATTTATAAAATTAATTCCCATCTCGGCAAGGGTGATGATGAACAGGTATGGGAGGGCTCTCCGGCCCCACTCGCTATCTTTTCTAAACAGTCTGTTCCTGAAGTGGCCAACTCAGTGAGGATAGAGAATCTAAATGGCCCTCTTTTGTTTAAATACGCTGATAAAAAATTTACAGAAACGAACCTGGCTTGTGTCGATTCAACATTTTTTTCTGTATTTGATTTTAAGCTTACACAAGGCAACCCATTAAAGCCCTTTCCTGATATAAATTCGATTATTCTTACATCAACCGAAGCAAAAAAGTACTTTGGAAATGATAATGCAATTGGAAAAGTGCTGGCAACGGACTATGGAAATTTTACAGTTAGCGGTATTATGGAAGATTTCCCTGAGAACTCAAGCCTGCAATATAATATGCTTTTACCCTGGGCTCTTACTGCTGATTATTTTCAGAAATCCGGGGGCAACGGCGACTGGAAAACGTTGGATGAAGACCTGGGAGGCTTTTCTTACCAGATATACCTGCAATTGCAAACCGGCGCTTCCCCGCAAGTTGTGGAGAAAAAAATAACTTCATTGTACAGGGATAAAAAAGGAAATGATACCGAAGGAATTTCTTTTAAGCTACAATCTTTGCAAAGCCGGCACTTGGTAGCAAGGGATGGAAATACAGGGGCGCTGCAAACAGTACGTATATTTTTACTTGTTGCAGTGTTGATATTGATTATTGCCAGTATAAATTATGTAAATCTTTCTACGGCCCGTGCTATGATCCGCCGCAAAGAGGTAAGTATGCGTAAAATTATTGGCGCAGAAAGATACCAGTTGTTCATTCAGTTTATAACTGAGTCTGCTGTATTGTTTTTCCTTGCGACTTTATTTTCTTTTCTCATGATTTATTTGCTGTTTCCGTTATACAATAACCTGTCAGGTAAGCAACTTGTATTCAGCTTTACCAATATGAATGTATGGATAGTGATTGGCAGCGCTGTGATTGGGACATTGGTTTTAGCCAGTATTTATCCTGCATTGCTGTTGTCATCATTTAAGCCTGTTGAAGCGCTTAAGGGGAAGCTTTCTTTGGGAATTGGCAATACTGCCTTCAGGAAAATTTTAGTGGTTACGCAATTTGTATTTTCCGTTACACTGGTAATAGGTACCATTGTTATCAGTAACCAGTTGCGGTATATAAGAGAGCGTAACCTGGGTTATAACAAAGAATATGTTTTTTCTTTTGAATTAAAAGGGGAGATCAGTAATCACCAGGATGCCGTAAAGGATGCATTGTTGAAACAGCAAGGCATATTAAGCGTGGCAACTTCCGACAACCCTTTTCTTGGCGAACACAGCAGTACAGGCGATACATACTGGGAAGGGAAAAAAGAAAACAGAACTTTTTTAATACATCCCAAATATATAGATCAGCAGTTTATTTCTCTGCTCAATTTGCAAATTGTTGAAGGCAAAAATTTTACTGGCTCCAAATCTGATTCAGCTCATTTTATTTTAAATGAAACGGCTGTAAAGCAAGCCGGTATTGCAGACCCACTTGGAAAGAGCTTTACATTATGGCAAACCAAAGGAACTATCATAGGGGTTGTAAAAGATTTTAATTATACGTCACTCAAAAAAAGTATTGAGCCTGCTATCTTTTGTTACAGACCACATAATTCTTTCATGTTTATAAAGACAAGTGGCAAAGAGGCACCCGCTGCTGTGACCACAGCAGAAAAAATATGGAAAGAGTATGGTTCGGAATTCCCTTTTAGCTTTTCATTTCTCGAAGATGATTATAATAAAATGTACCAGGCAGACCGGCGTGCAGGGGTTTTATTTAATGCTTTTGCTGTAATAGCCATACTCATTTCCTGTCTCGGGTTATTTGGTTTAATAACTTACACCGCCCAGGCAAAAATCAAAGAAATAGGCATACGAAAAGTATTGGGCGCAGGTATTGGAAATATAACAGGGCTATTGGCAAAAGAATTTATTGCGCTGGTATTTGTTGCATTTATAATTGCAGCACCTGTTGCATGGTTTGCTATGAATGCATGGTTGCAAAATTATGCTTACCGGATCAGTATAAACTGGTTAACGTTTTTTATTGCAGGCGCATCCGCATTGTTGATTGCATTATTAACAGTAAGCTTTCAGGCGGTGAAAGCGGCTATGGCAAACCCGGTAAAAAGCTTACGGTCTGAATAAAATTGTACCGCTTTTGGATTGGAATAGTAATAAAATTATTGAGATAAATTGTTGTTGACTGTACAGCTTATTTATAATGGAAACAGAAAGGATATGGATACTGATTGCAAGAAAGTTTGCTGATGAAGCAAGCGAGGCTGATATAGAGGAGTTGGAAATTCTATTAAAGGCAGACCCGCTTTTGGATGAAATGACAAGCAGATTATTCACATACGTAAACAAGCATGTCAATGTAGAAGTAGATCCAATTAAGTTGAACCGGGTGTTTGAAAAAATTAAAACCAATAATGAACAGCATGAAACTGATACTTGTAATGAAATAGAAACTACCTAAAATGAAACTCTGATGCTCAAAAATTATTTCAAAATTGCCTGGAGAAATATAAGGCGTAATAAAGTGCCTGCAACTATTAATGTTCTCGGGCTTAGCCTGGGTATCTGTGCATGTATAGTTATTTATACTATCAGCAGTTTTGAGTTTGGCTTTGATTCATTTCATCCAGGGAAAGAAAACATTTACCGTGTTATGGGTGATGTAACTGAGAATACAGGGGTAAAACTGCATTATGCAAGATTACCCTTTGCTGTTTCAGAAAAAGGCGGGAATGATATCAGGGGAATGGAAGCTATTGCAGGAGTTATTCCATATAATACCACTATCACAATACCGGGTATTAATAGCGGTACAAAAACTTTTGAAAGCCTGTTGCCGGGAACGCATTATCCAACTGCAGTAATAACAGGCCCGGAATATTTCAGGATTTTTAATTATCAATGGCTGGCAGGAAATATAGCAACAGCATTAAATGCTCCACTCACAGTAGTACTTACAGAAAATAAAGCACGTACATACTTCGGTAATTTGTCACCTGCAGAGATGATCGGCAGGCAATTAGTCTATGATGATTCGTTACTTGTAAGTGTTACAGGTATTATAAAGGACTGGGATAAAAAAACAGATATTTTATTTACGGATTTCATTTCGTCTGTAACGCTGCAGGGTAAGTATTTAAAAAACAAGATAAATACACAGTCGTGGGAGCAGCAATACATGAATACATGGACTTTTATTAAACTCTCAAACGGGAACACCGATGTTGATATTGACAACCAGCTGAGATCACTGGTAAAAAAATACACAGCAAAGGATATAAAACTGGCATTGTGGCTTGAACCATTATCTTCCATACATTTTAATGCTGACGTTATAGAGAACCCGGTGAGAACGGCGGATAAAAAAACATTGTATATTTTAATTGGAATTGCTTTTTTTATTTTAGCTCTTTCTGTTATCAATTTTATAAATCTTTCAACAGCACAATTTATCCGGCGTGCAAAGGAAGCAGGTATCCGGAAAGTGCTGGGCAGTAACCGTGGCAATATCATGCTGCAGTTTTTAGTAGAAACCTTTTCTATAATTCTTATTGCGGAGTTGCTGGCTGTATTATTTGTAAAACCAGTCATGAACCTGTTCAGTTCATTTATACCTGACGGAATTGTATTTGACTTTTTAAGTGTTGAAACAATTATTTTTTTGATCATCATTGCTGTTGTCACATCTCTTCTTTCAGGATTATACCCTGCCAAAGTATTATCCGCTTATCATCCGGCATTGGTACTAAAGGGCGCAGGTATGGAAAAAGGAGGACAAAACTGGGCTTTAAGAAAAGGATTAGTTGTGTTCCAGTTTGCTGTGGCAATTGTTTTTATTATAGGCAGTCTTGTTATTGCAAGTCAAATGATATATACAAAAAACAAATACCCTGGATTTAATTCAGAAGCGGTAATAACATCTAATGTACCACGTGGGTCAGGATTACAAAAACTAAAACTGTTTGCAGAAAAGCTTAGGCAAATACCGGAGGTGAGCATGGTTGCATTGCAATGGCTTCCGCCAATGACTGATAATGGAAAGGTGATGCAGTTAAAATTCAAAGGCGAAGAAAATAATGCAACAGAGGTTGGCCAGGTAGCGGGAGATGAAAATTTTATTCCATTGTATGAGATAAAAATACTTGCAGGCAGAAATCTTACCGCTGCAGACAGTGTGCAGGAATTGGTTATTAATGAAAGCCTGTTACATATGATGAGTATTACCAATCCCCGGGATGCAATTGGGAAGATGCTTTATTGGAATGATAAACCTTACCCGGTAGTAGGTGTGGTGTCAGATTTTCATACCGGTTCTTTCCATTCGGCTATTATACCGCTTTGTATCGTCAACAGGCCGGAAAGACAAAGTGCACTTGCTATTAAACTTGCATCAAGCAGTTTTCAATCTGCAGTTAGCAATAACCTTTTATCTAAAATTGAAAATATATGGCAAACAATTTACCCTGAAAATGCTTTTGATTACAGGTTTTATGACGAGTCATTATCTCTTTTGTATCATAAGGACAGGCAGTCATCGATATTGATATATGCGTCAGCGGCAATAACCATTTTTATTTCCTGTATGGGGCTGCTTGGACTGGCGCTTTATACTACAGAAGGAAAGAAGAAGGAGATTGGCATTCGAAAAATACTTGGTGCAGGATTGGGAAATATTATACTGGTGCTGGGTAGGGACTTTTTTATGTTGGTTGTTGTGGCTTTTGTTATTGCATCGCCCCTGGCCTGGTATTTTATGAATAACTGGCTGCAAAATTTCGCTTATCACACCAATATTAAATGGGAAACATTTGCTTCAGCGGCATTGATTGCTTTCGGAGTAACATTTTTAACCATCGGCTTTCAAACAATTAAAGCAGCCCTGATTAATCCCGTAAAAAGTCTACGAACAGAATAAAATTATTCTATGATAAAAAATTATTTCAAGCTGGCATGGAGAAACATCCGCAAGCATGGGTTTTACTCTTTTGTAAATATTACCGGCTTGTTTGCAGGAATTGTTTTTGCAATGTTGATCGGTATATATGTGTGGCAGGAACTGCAGGTGAATAAAGATCTCCGCAATGCCAAACAGCAATATTTTTTGCAAAGCGAATGGACGGGACAGGACGCAAGCTACGCCATCACCACACTGGGGCCAATAGCAAAACGTTTGAAAAATGAATATCCCAGTCTTGTAGCTAATTATTATCGCTGGGATGGTATTACTTCTGGTGTAACAAAAGGAGATAAAAGCTTCAGGGAAGGAATACAATTGGGTGATAGTACGCTTTTATCCATGTACGGTTTTAAATTATTACATGGAAATGCAGCTACAGCTTTAAAAGAGCCTTACTCTGTAGTGCTAAGAGAGCAAACAGCGATAAAATATTTTGGTAAAACAGATGTGGTTGGAGAAAGTCTCACCATTCAAAGTTTTTCTGGTGGCAAAAGAGAGTTTGCTGTAACAGGCATTTTAAAGAATACACCGGAAAATTCTGTGATCAATCTCAATGAAAATAATAATAACACAGTTTTTATACCCACCAATACCTACGCATATTTTGGAAGAACAGATTTTGAGGACTGGAACAACACTTCTATTCCATCATACATAGAATTAAAAGAAGGTGCTAACCTTGCAAGCCTTGATAAAGCTATTAACCAGTTGGTTCAAACGCATGCGTCAGATGGAATAAAAGCCAATCTTAAAATACATGCAATATCCCTGGGTGATTATTATATTTATAAGAATAATGCCACAGTAAAACGCATGCTCTACACTTTGTCATTGGTTGGTTTATTTATCTTACTAATGGCGATGATGAATTTTATCAATATTGCTATCGGTAGTTCCGGCAACAGGATAAAGGAAATTGGTGTGAGGAAAGTGATGGGCAGTATGCGTTCGCACCTCGTTATGCAGTTTTTAGCAGAGTCATTAATATTGGTATCGTTTGCAACAATACTTGCTGTAGCTGCTTATCCATTTGTAAAAGATGTATTTGCATCCATGGTTGGAAAACAAATGCCGGCTCTTTCTGCATTGCCTTTATCGTTTCTTTTAATTCCATTATTGCTGAACCTGGTTATTGGTTTATTGGCAGGGTTATATCCTGCATTGGTTTTATCAGCATTAAAAACAGTTGACTCATTAAAAGGGAAATTAAAAACAGCTAATGAAAAAGTATGGTTAAGAAAATCGCTGGTAGGCTTTCAATTCAGCATTGCTTTGGTGGTGCTGATCGCTGCTGCCGTGGTTACGCAACAGGTAGATCATTTCTTCAATGGTAATTTAGGATACGATAAGGAATATGTTGTTGCATCGCAGGTGCCACGTAACTGGAGTAGGGAAGGAGTGCAAAAAATGAAAACCATCCGTAATGAATTTTCCGCTATGCAGCAGGTGAGCAATGTGAGTATATCTTACGAAATCCCCAATGGCATGAATGGTGGCGATCCTCCTGTTTACAGGGCAGGTACAGATTCCATCAAAGCTATTGGTATGCAGTCATTAGTTACAGATGAGAATTATCTAAAGACATACGGTATTAAAATAAGGGATGGTGAATTTTTTGATAACCGTGAACTTGACTCAGGTAAAGTTGTGTTGAATGAAAAAGCTGTTGCCACACTGGGCTTTAAAAATTCCGCTGAAGCAATAGGCCAGCAGTTGCGTATTCCAAATGACCCGACCATTTTTACTATTAAAGGCGTGGTAAACGATTTTCATTTTAATTCAATGCAACAGGGCTTGCAACCAATGATCTTTTTCAATGTGTACAATGGAATCCTCCATCGTTATCTTTCGTTCAAACTGAAACCGGGAAATATTGCATCCTCAGTGGAGGCCATACAAAAAAAATGGGCAACACTCATGCCCGGCTCTTCTTTTGAATATATTTTTATGGATGACGCATTGAAGAAAATGTATGCCAATGAGCTGCAGATGAAACGGGCTTCCTATACTGCGACGGCACTATCATTGGTGATCGCATTGTTAGGTGTGTTGGGTTTGGTTTCCCTGAGTATTCATAAAAGAGTAAAAGAAATTGGTATCAGGAAAGTATTGGGTGCTTCAGTACGAAATATTTTATTATTGTTTGTAAAAGAGTTTGCATTTATAATGTTGATAGCCGGTTTGATTGCTTGTCCTTTGGCTTACTGGATGATGAACAACTGGTTAAATAATTATGCCAGTCATATTGCTGTGTCAGCTTCCATACTCATTACTGCTGTTGGGCTACTGGCTACTATGACTATATTACTTATTTGTTTGCAGGCTGCAAAAACTGCTGTTACAAAACCAGTGAAGAGTTTACGAACAGAATAACCCTTTTTATTTTTGGTAGTAAAAAAGCCTGCAACTTATTTGCAGGCTTTTGCTTTTTTAGAAATTAATTCTCTTTCGGCTTTTCATTTCTCTTTGCCACTTCTTCCAGCAGCTTCAATCCAAGCAAGCCGCTGATTGGCCCGTTGCCTCCTTCGCCGCCACCGCTGATTAAAACGTCTGGCATTATCTTGATCTGCTGTGCACCGATTGATTCCATTACTTTTAATTGAGTGAAATTATCTCCACCCATTGCTTCAACTGATAACTTGTAAGATTCCGCATTTGATTTACCAATTGCCAGGATCTTTTCAGCTTCTGCATTACCAGTAAGAGAAATTTTTTCAGCATCAGCTTTCGCAAGCAGTTCAATTTGTTCTGCATTTGCTTTTGCCAATACACGTATCCTCTCTGCATCACCACTTGCCAATAGCTTCAAACGGTCTGCTTCAGCAGTAGATTGTAAACGCACACTGTTTGCTTCACCGGTTGCTTTCTTTACAGAAGCATCAGCAATACGTTCGGCGATCAACACACCCTGGTCAGCTTTTACAATTTCCTTTTGTATATCTGCGATAGCAGTTTCTTTTTCCAGGCTCTGTCTTGTTTCCTGCGCTTTCTTTTCTGTTTCGTAAGTCACTTTCTGTTCTTCTGCGATCTTACGGTCAGTCAATGTTTTCATCAAACTTTCAGGAGGTACAATGTCACCAATCAAAGTATCGACACCAAACACATTGTACTGGTCAAGCACATGGCCGATATGCGCTTTTGCAGATTGCTGTCTTTCTTTACGGGTACCGAGGAATGCAATCACATCACTATCCTGTGCACTGTTTCGGAAATAGTTACCGATGGTTGGTTCCAGCACCTGGCTTACAAGATTATTCATGTTACCAAACCTGGCGATCACTTTTGGTGCTTCGGTGGTTGGAATGTGAATTATCTGCGACACATCAAGGTTAAAAGGGAAACCATCCTTACTTCTCACCGTAATGGTGGAAAGATGTTTATCCAATTGATGGCTTTCACTTCTTGCATTGGCCCAGTTTAAAACCAGGTTAGTGGTTGGCACCAGTTCCACTTTCATAATAAATGGATTGATGGGATATTTACCCGGCCCTAACGGCTCGGCCCACACGCCTTTATGTCCTTTTGCAACGATATTGCCATGCTTGAATTCTGCACCACTAAGGTCAACACCTTCAGCACCTACATAACTGATAACAACACCTACATTACCAATGGGAATTTCCGTCATCTTCACCATTTCAATTTTGGCAAACCATGGGTTAAGGAAATAAGTACCTGCAAGAATCACCTGTTCCTGCAAACCCTTGTAACCATTATTGTTTATAAATAAGTCAACGTCCTGGAATTTGTTATGGCCACCAACGATGCCACCTGCGATCTGTCCTTCCAAAAGGGAGCTACCTTCCATTGTAGTAACCACGCCCACTGCATTATCAGGAACGCTTGTCATTTCTGTAAACTCCACACTAAATAAAAACGTGTTGATACGATAAGAACCAGGAGTAATGATAGCTGTCTGCCGCCCTTTGCGGCCCCCATTTTTTAAGAATGCTTCTGCGTCCTGGAAGCTGTCACATTCTACTTTGCGGCCCAGTACAGAACCTGTTTCCAATTCTTTACCATCCTTTGCCAGTACAAGGCCTAACTGGCCCGTAGGAATGATTGTGAATGGCTGGAAAGTAATATCGTACTGCCATATCCATTTAGCAAAGTATACACCCGGAGGCAATGTTTGTGCCTGGTAACCTGCTTCGCCTTCGGTTGCAATAATGCGTCCTTCGGGTAATTCCTGTTTACCGATCAGTACAAACTTCTTTGTTACCAGGCCGATCCTGTCTTCGGGTACTATTACCACACCGAAGAATACCCGCAGGATAAATTTGTAAAATATCAAAAGAAAGAGGGGGATACCAATGATCAATCCCCATTTGATCAGTTCATGTGATTCCATGTTTTTGCGGTTTAATGTTGAAAAATAAATATTACTATGTTATAAGCAGGTAAAAGATGTCCACGTTTGATGAACAAATTCTTTTGCTGGTCGGTACTGTAGGTCAAACGAGCAGCTTTCTTTTTTTTAGTTAACCGGTCTGACCTGTGGTGCCGACCAGAATGCCTGCTGCCAAAAGATATTCAGTACAAGAGTGCGACGCAACGATAATGCTTCGAAGAACTATCGCTGGTATCAAACAATTGACTTTCTTCTCTTAAGAAAAATTTAAGCCTTCGGTGGTGAAGTATTAAAGTTTGTGAGTATAAAATCGCAGAGAAACAAAACCACTTTCGTACAGGGTTCCATTGTAGTTAGCATTAATTTGAGATGTAAAGATTGTATAATGCCAGGCAATCGCAAACGATATCCGGGATGAGTGGTAACCGTAACCAGTAGCCCAACGCTTCTACTGAAAAAGAACCCGTACAGGCGGTGCAAGCTTTGATGCCCACATCCTGTACTGCTCTCCGGAAGGATGAAGTCCATCATTTGCAATCAATGAAGGATAAATAGTGGCTTGCCGGGAGTCGCCGGTAATATCAATATAGTTTACCTGGTACAGGTTGGCAATACTTTTATTGATCGTGTTGAACGAATCAATTTGTGCTGCTATGAGAGCTTTGTTCCTCCCGGAAGCAAAAGGTGTAACACTATAATCAGGTATTGAAAGTACAAATACATGCTGTTTGTTATTGCCGGCATACTGGATAGAGCGTTCTAATAATGTTGTAAACTGCTGGCGGTATTCTTCCTGTGTACGTCCCTGGTACTGGTTGTTTACGCCAATAAGCAGTGTTACAATATCATATTGTGCTTTTACCGGTGGCGTATTATCAAGCCTGAATAAAAGACTGCCTGTTGTCCAACCGGTTTGTGCTATTATTTCCGGTTGTTCAAATGCAATGTTGCTATTGTTTAACATGGACACCGTTTGCACAGGAAATCTTTCATTCACCGGCACCGACTGGCCAATCGTGTAAGAATCACCAAGTGCCAGGTAAGTTCTTTCGATAACAGTATCGTCGTTATTTGTTGTATCAGTTACAGGTGGGATGTAAGGTAAAGGAGTGTTGACGGCTGGCTTTTTACAGGCAAGCAATACTATCAGCAAGGTCGTTGATGACAAAATTGTTCTTAGCATACATAAATGAACGTATTTAGTATGCAAAAGGTTTGAACAGAAATAAAAAAAGGGCTTTCTATGAAAGCCCTTTAATGAATTTTTTATAAAATATTACTTGTACAATACCTGGTAATATTCATCCGCCATCCTGTTACTGTCAAACTGTACCTGCACATCCCTCATACCATTTTTCATAATGTCCCTCCAGGTCTCTTTGTTGTCATAATATAGTGGAAGGATCTGTTTTTCCAGTATTTCATACAATTGATTCAGGTCATATTCGTCCTGTTCCTGCACATGTACTTTTTCATATTCAATTGGTGGTACCACAAAACCATTGTTGCCGTTATTGATAAACTCACATATCCAGCCATCGTTGGTACTGAAGTTAATAGCACCATTCATTGCTGCGGTCATACCGCTGGTACCGCTGGCTTCTCTTGGCACACGTGGATTATTCAACCAAACATCTGCGGCTTGTTTTAATCTTTTGCTCAGTGATAATTCGTAACCGATACACACAGCTACATTTTTATACTGCTTGCTTAAATGTACTAAGTGATTAAAGTCATTGATAGCAGGATAATCCAAAGGATAAGGTTTGCCTGCCCAAATGATCTGTACCGGGTATTTTTTATTGGCCAATAAAGCTTCAAAACGTTTGTGGTCCCTTGTTAGCAATTCTGCCCTTTTATATCCTGCAAAACGCCTTGCCCAAACAATAGTAAATACTTTAGGATCAAACAATTTACCTGTTTGATCTGCTACGAGATCCATCGCCCTCTTTTTCAAAAACCATTTACGGTCATCAAACCATGTATCATTACTTTCATTCATGGCCTTGTACAATTGTTTGTCGGCCCAGTATGTCCAGTTTTGTGCATTGGTGATTGATTTTATCTGGCAAATGCCGGGATACTTGCCCCACATTTTCCTGCTCACTTCGCCATGCAGTTTTGATACACCGTTTGCCAGCTTTGCAAAACGCAATGCTGCAAGTGAATGGTTAAACTGGTCATCTGTTATGCCTGTTATCTTGCGTACATCATCCATATGCATGCCGCAGAAATAACTCATTTTCTGGCAAAGAAAAATATCATGTTTTTCGTTTCCTGCTTCTTCCGGCGTATGTGTTGTAAACACTAAGCGTTTTCTTACATCTTCAAGATTGCCAAACTTCCTGTATAAATAAAATGCAGCGCTGATGGCGTGTGCTTCATTTAAATGATATAATTGAGGATTAAAATTAATTTCATCCATCAGTTTAGCGCCACCAACTCCAAGCAAAATAAACTGGGCAATTTTTGTTGCGGTATTGCCATCATATAAACGGTGTGTGATGGTTTGTGATACATAATCATTCTCTGGCAGGTCGGTGCTTAATAAAAACATCGGTGCTGTTTTGAATGTCTCCGGATTTAAGTACCAAACCTTTACCCATATCGGCGTATCATGAATTGTTACCTGGAATTTTATTTCTGTGTCTTCTAAAAAATTATAGATCTTTTCATTCCACTGCACCTGTAATGTCTGGTCTGCATTGCGTGCCTGGTCGTAGTAACCATACTTCCACAAAATGCCAATGCCTACCATATTTTGTTTCAGTTCGTATGCACTACGCATGTGAGAACCGGAAAGAAAACCCAAACCACCACTGTAAATTTTTAATGGCTGGTGTACGGCAAACTCCATTGAAAAGTAGGCAACCTTTTTATTGTAGTTCTCATTAACGGAGTACGGAACTTTGAAATTGGTAAAATTCATATAGGACTAAAAATTAATGAGGGGCAATATTAGAGTTTTTTTTAGGAAAAACGGGGTTTGGGAGTGAAATATTGTGTAGCAGATACACAGCATTATTAAATGGACAAGCTGCAAACGATTGAAGTATCATTTTAACCTAGGTACTTAAAATCGCTGTCACTTCAATCTCAATCAGCAGATCATCATTGATCAACCTTGCCACTTCCACCATTGTAGCCACAGGTTTTATTGTTGCAAAAAATTCTCCATGTGCTTTTCCTGCTTTTTCCCAGTCAGTAATATTGGTTAAAAACATTCTTGTACGCACTACATCATTTAATGATGCACCCAATTGCTGTAATGCTTTTTCAATTTTTGTAAAAATGAATTTTGTTTGCATGTATAGATCTCCTTTGCCCACCAGCAGATCACCATCCATTGCTGTAGTGCCTGCCACTTCAATAATATTTCCAATCCTTACGGCCCTTGAATAACCCACTATATCTTCCCAGGGAGAACCGGAGCCAACTTTTTGTTTCATTGCAATTCAATTTTGTAATACAATTTACAACCTTCAGCTTTTAATTTGTAAGTATTACATTTAGACTTGCCTAATTTCATTTTTAGCTTACATGAATTTGCAGTACATTTATCCCTTGCAAGTAAAATTGCCAGCAATAATTATGGTCACATTCTTTCTTTATAAAGATTCTGTACAACGATGAAGAGACCTCTTCATAGCGACCAATCGCTGAGTGAGGTACATCAAAGCATTGATACCACCACAGGCAAGCGTACCGGCTGGAGAAAAGTGTTCAGCTTTTTAGGCCCGGCTTATCTTATCAGTGTGGGTTATATGGATCCAGGCAACTGGGCTACGGACCTGCAGGGTGGAAGTAAGTTTGGCTATAGCCTTATCTGGGTTTTGCTGATGAGTAACCTGATGGCATTGCTTTTACAGGGGCTTGCAGCAAGGCTGGGTATTGTAAGAGGAAGAGATCTGGCACAAGCCAACAGGGAAGCGTACCCCAAAAAAGTAAACTATGCGTTGTATGCCCTGGCGGAAATAGCTATTGCAGCTACTGACCTTGCCGAGGTGCTGGGAATGGCTATCGGTATTCAATTACTTACCGGCCTTCCATTGATTTGGGGCGTAAGCATTACCGTACTGGATACTTTTCTGTTGCTCTATCTTCAAAAACTCGGTATGAGAAAAATGGAGATCTTTATCATTTGCCTGGTGGCAGTAGTTACTATTTCATTTTTAATTGAGATCATTTTAGCAAAACCGGATGCAGGCGAGTTGGTAAAAGGCTTTATACCCCACCTGCAAAATGAAGAAGCTTTGTACATTGCCATCGGTATTATTGGTGCCACAGTAATGCCTCATAATTTGTATTTACATTCTGCATTGGTACAAACAAGAAAAATAGCACCAACAAAACAAGGCATTAAGGAGGCTATAAAATTTAACCGGATCGATAGTACAGTTGCACTTAACATTGCCTTCCTGGTAAATGCAGCTATACTTGTATTGGCGGCTACTGCATTTTTTAAAACAGGTAATTCGCAGGTAGGCGAAATAAAAGAAGCACACAGGTTACTTGCACCTTTGCTTGGCAATGGTTTGGCACCTATACTTTTTGCTGTAGCATTAATTGCAGCCGGGCAAAGCAGCACCATCACCGGCACACTGGCCGGGCAAATTGTAATGGAGGGCTATTTGCAACTTAGGATAAACCCCTGGGCAAGACGATTGCTTACAAGGCTGCTTGCCATTATTCCTGCATTGATTGTGATAATAATTTATGGTGAACAACGGGTAGATGCGCTGCTGGTACTGAGCCAGGTGGTGCTGAGCCTGCAATTAGGCTTTGCCATTATTCCGCTGATACATTTTGTAAGTGATAAACAAAAGATGGGTGATTTTACTATTAATACTATTACAAAAATTGCAGCATGGTTAATTGCTGCAACACTCATTTCTCTTAATTTAAAAATGTTGCTGAATGAAGCAACAGGTATTTTTGCTGCTGATAGCCTGCTTCCAAAAGTTCTTGTTGTGGCGGGAGGTTTATTTTTTATTTCGCTGCTTGTTTACATTATTATTCACCCCATCATTACAAAAAATAAAAAAACTGTGCCTATTGCAATACATCCTGAAACAAAAATTATAGAAGATATCAAACCTCCTGTGTTCAATAAAATAGCAGTTGCACTTGATTTTTCTGTGCATGATGAAAAATTGATTGCGTATGCTTTAGGACAGGGGAATGCAAATAGTAAATACTTCCTCATACATGTAGTGGAAAGTGCATCCGCCAGTTTACTAGGCGAAGACAGTAACGATTACGAAACACAAAAAGACCTGGAACGGTTGCAATTGTATGCAATACAATTAGAGAAACAAGGACATTCAGCAGAAGCGTCTCTTGGTTTTAATCGCAGGGCATCAGAAATTATAAGGATAGTAAAACAATCAGGCGCCGATATGTTGATACTGGGTGCACACCGCCACAGCGGCCTTAAAGATTATTTGTATGGCGAAACAGTAAACAGTGTGCGGCATGAGTTACAGATACCGGTTTTAATAGTAAACATATAGTATCATTAATTCGCTTGTGATATGGGGAGTTCTACAAAGAAGCTGGTGCCTTTATCTTCACTTGTTTCAAACCATATTTTTCCGTGGCTTTGTTCTACAATGCCTTTACACATAGCAAGGCCAAGCCCGGTGCCAGATGTTTTAGTGGTAAAGTTTGGTGTAAATATTTTTGACCTCATATGTTCAGGTATGCCATTGCCATTATCTTTAATTACCACCAATACTTTATCGTTTTCTAATTTTTGAGTAATGTCTATTTGCGGCGTTTTATATTCAGGTACTGCCTGTATAGCATTTTGTATAAGATTGGTGAAAAGCCTGTTGATATGTGTTTTATCTGCATTGATCATAACGGCGCCATTATGCGGCTGCCAGTTAAGTTCTAATGTTTCTTCAGCACCATGCAGGTGTGTTACACCTTCCATCAATTCATTCAGATCAAATACTTCATTGCGTGGGTTACCAATATTTGCAAATTGAGAAAACTGCCCTGCAATCTGGCTCAGGTGATCAATTTGTTCCACCAACGTACGGGCAACACTTTTACTCAGGTCCATTACATTGCTGGCATTATTATCAATTGCTTTTTGCAGGTATTGCAAACTCAGCTTCATTGGTGTAAGCGGATTTTTTATTTCATGTGCCACCTGTCTTGCCATTTCACGCCAGGCACCTTCCCTTTCACTTTTTGCCAGTGCAATAGCACTGTCATCTAATTTCGCCACCATTTTATTATACTCTTCCACCAGTTCTCCAATTTCATCTTTTCTTTTCCAGCGTATCGCTTCGTTTATTTTACCAAGGTTTACCTGTTTCATCCGGTTGCTGATAAAAGAAAACGAACGGGTAATACGATTGGTGATAAACAGTGCAACAATACCTGCAATTAAAAATATAAACGCATTCAGGTTGATGATGGCAACAAGGAAGTTGGATATTTCCTGCCGCAGTTTTGTTTCAGAAGTAAAATAGGGGATATTGAGATAAGCATATTGCTGGCCATTGCCATCAAGCACCGGCACATAATTACTAAGGTATTCAAGCGTGCCTATTTTTTCATCTTTAAAAAATTGTATTTCTTTTAAAGTATGCAGGTGGTAATATGCTTCCGGATCCATAAGGTTGCTCACTATACCTTTACTATATGGCAATGGCAATGATGAAACTTTAAGGTTGCCATCAAGATCATACATATTGATATCCACAGAATGTATTTCAGAAATTTTGGAAATGGTTAGCTCCAGTTTATCCCGGTAAGCAAGGTCATATAATTTTACTACGTCATCAAATACAGCAATATCGTTCAGCGAATTTCTTACTTCATTCTGCATTACCTGTATAGTGCGGCTAAGGCTTTCACGGTTATTCTTGTAATACCTGTCAATAAAAAAAAGAATGGTGGCTACACCTACCACAATAAAAGAAAGCAAACTCATAAATATGATGGTGGCATGCACCTGGTTGCGGATGCTCATTTGCCAGTATTGCTTTACATATTTCCATCTTAACCGTGAACGTACCAATGAATTGAGGAACCAGAAAAACCCTGTTACAAAAAGAAACGCACAAAACAAATACGAGAACAGTGTAATAGACTCAATAATAAAACTTTCTTTTTTTGCAATGATCACCGCCTTGTCGGGGCCTGCCTTGTACCATAATTCATCATAACCATCTTTTGTGTGCTGTTCGTATTCGTCTTTTGGTAATTGTTTTGGTAACAGATGAGAGGGAAATGCGTAATCATTATGGCTTGTAACCATCCGCATTTTATTATATACAGCAAAAGAATAAATAGGTGAGTTTTCTATAGAGGCATTATAACCTTTTAAAAAAAGCTCGGGATACAATGCGTCTGTGCGGTATTTTTTTGGTGTGGCAAGAATAAATAAATACCCAAGCATTTTCCCGGTACTGTCTGTAATATCTTTTTTACTGATGTAGTTAAACTTATCATACGAAACATCGTAGTAAAACAAATCGGGTACAGCGGTTTGCTTGCCTTGTGTACGAAGGATGGTATTAAGTGTTGTGAAAGTGGTGGAGTCCTGGTTATACAACGACTTTTCATTCTCATCAAAAGAATAAATCCTGGTATCGTATTTATTAAGATAGCCTGTGAAGTTCCTGTTTAGCAAACTATCTTTAATAGCCTTGTTGGCGTTGGCATTGCCAAGCCTGTCAAATAAAGGAGCGATCACCTCACTCCTGAAATCTGTTAACACTGTATTCATCAGCCTTTCGCTTGCCGGATCTGCCTTTGAAGAAAGCACATCGGCATAATGTTTTCTTCTCTCAATTTCCTTTGTATTATTTTCGATAATGATAATAACACTAATAGAGATGGAGAAAAAGAATAACCAGAAGATAAGCCTTGAAGAAACAATTTGTGATGCAAAAAAATAAAGCCTTCTTGTATTGAGCAGCAGTAAATAAAGAAGTAACCATATCAGTACATTCAATTCAAATATTACGCCGGCGCTGTTTATCCTGAAGGAAAGAAATGCCAGCCCTACAATGGTAACAATAAGTATAAGCGACATAATGCTTTTAGGAAATAATGGCTGCAACAGATAGACCACGATCTGTGATAAAAGAAAAAAGCCAATGGCCAGGCAACCCAACACCAAAAAGCCAACTACAGAATATATATTCAGGGTAAAAAAGTTTACTACATCAAATGATATCTGTGAGTCAGATACCATTGACCTGATGATATTGCCACAGGTAAATGCGGAGGCAAGCAATACTAATATGCCAGCCAGCACCACAATGAATTTTGCAACATTGCTTTTTACTTTTACATGGATATTTTTCTCCTGCATATAATGACGCACAAACAGCACCATCCATAAAAAGAAAATGGCATTGATCAACAGATCACCAAGAGACCGGAGTACAGCATTGGCAGCATAAATTTGGGGGTCGAATAATTCATATTGCCGGAGGTTTACTGGTACAGGTAAAAAATAACTCAGGAAACGTAACAACACCATAGCAGTCACTAAAAAGAAAACACCTTTGTAAAAACTTTGTTGTACAAAATTGTTGGCCACCATTTGTATAAATAACAACAGGAGTATGGTAGCAGTTATCCTGAATATAGCAGCCACAATATTATTACCCTGCAGGCCACCCGGTGATTTTTTTATCAGGGAGAAAAGAAATGCACCATCCTTTGATTTAACTGCATTGTCATTTTCTATTTCAGATAATGTAAAATCATTTTCCAGGCCTTTGTCTGTTGTAAAAGAATTTACTAAGTATTCGTTGGTGATGGAATAATTCCATTTAACAGGTATCAATGCCAGTAAAGTAAGATTATTTTCCTGCGTTTTTCTCCATACATAATAGCCATTACCCAGCATTGTAAACCCACCCCTGTCTTCCTGTAATAGAATTTGTCCATCGGGCTGCACCACTTGTGTATTCCAGAAAAGAAGGCGATATAAACCCAACTCATCTTTATCATACACAAAAAGAAAATACTTTTTACTAATTACCTGCTGCAGTGTTTTTTCATCGTATTCTTTTGTTACTAATTTTTGTACAATACTTTTATTTGCTGCAAGCGTATCAAAATCATTTTCCTGTTTGTGAATATAGGCAGACATCTGTCGCTGTACAGCCCCAACAGAAGAATTGGCAGCCCAATAATTATCAATGATAAAGGAAATAGTAACCAGCCACGCTGCCGTAAGCAGGAGGTAAATGTTTTTTCGAAACAGCTTTTTAAAAGGTGTTATATTTTTCAATGTAGCTTACGGCTGATGTTTTATGTGATTCCAGATATCATCCATTTCTTCCAGTGTCATTTCCTGCAGTGGTTTGCCTTTTTCCAATGCAGCAGTTTCCATTTTGGTAAAACGTTGAATAAACTTTTTGTTGGTCTTTTCAAGGGCGTTCTCTGCATCTACCTGCAAAAATCTTGCAAAGTTTATCAGCGAAAAAAATA
>JAZKGV010000190.1:40060-40550 GCA_040385725.1 Bacteroidota bacterium
TCCGTATGAGCTGCATTCCCCGATGCTATAGCCTCCATTAATTCCTTTTGTTCTTCTTCCACTTTCAACCATACCTGTTCTTTATTCTCCCATTCAAAACCAACCTGTTTTGCCTTTTCCTGCAGGCGCATGGCCTTTACTGTGGCAGGTAAGGCCTTAGGTACCCCACTCAAAACAGACTTTTTACCTTCTTTCATTTTCAGTTTTTCCCAGTTCCGTTTTACATCTTCCTCATCATTCACTGTTACAAGTCCTGAGCCTGACGAAGGGGCGTAGATATGTGGGTGGCGAAAGATGAGTTTTTCACACACGCCATTAATTACATCATCCAGTGTAAACTTGTTTTGTTCAGTGCCAATTTTTGCATAAAAAACAATATGAAGTAAAATGTCACCCAATTCTTCTTTTATTCCTTTCCAGTCGTGGTCTGTTATAGCATCAGCCAGTTCGTATGTTTCTTCAATAGTAAGCTGGCGTAGAGTATCAATTG
>JAZKGV010000191.1:0-24082 GCA_040385725.1 Bacteroidota bacterium
AACAGTATTATTTGGAGCGATATCAAGTTGACCAATCGTTACTGAAGTAGCCAACACGGGATTATTTGCAGTAACCCTGTCAATGGTTACATTAACACCAGTAGCAGGAACTAAACCGGTTGACCAGTTGCTACCTGTATTCCAATCTGTATTTGTATTACCTGTCCATACAGGATTTCCATTAGCAATTATCAATGTAAACGCATCACTTACACTTTGACAAGTATTTGCATTTATAACACTGATGTTACCAGTATAAGTGGCTGCATTTACGTTGCCAGGGATATTGATTGTTATCGGGCTGGTTGGTATTGCTGCATCTGTTACATTCACAAATCCCTCTGCCAGCGCTGCAGCATCCCAAACAATGCTATATGTTGTTGGTGATTGTGTTGCAGTATAAGGCAAAGTCGTGGTTTGAGCTGCAGCTAATCTTGTTCTGAATGATGCACTGTCTGCAGTAATAGTTGGTAATGGATTAACCGTTAGTGTGATGATACCATTTGTTGTACACCCTGCCGGACTTGTGGCAGTAGCTGTATAATTTACCGTACCTGATGTAGCAGCAGGAGTTGCAATCACAGTCGCTCCTGAAGGTGTATTAAGATCTGGTGAAGCAGCCCATGACCACACCGGAGCAGCTGTAGTTGAATAAGTAAAGGTGATCTTCGGCCTTTGTACTGTAGTGTTCAGGTTGTTTGTTGTTCCAATACCTGTAGAAGTGTTAGAACTTGCAGCAAGCAGACTAGCTGCAGTAGTACCATCTGCATAAAGAATCGACGTAGAAGTAAAGCTAGCATTATCGCCTGCTACTGTAGCAGAACTTCCAGAGCCTCCTGAGTTTGCATTACTCCATGAAATAGAGATTACAACATTGTCCAAACCATTCCATGCAAAGGGAGAACCGAAAGTATAGGTATTCACACCTGTGCTTACAGATTGGGATGCATTAGAGTATACAGGTGTTAGACCTGAAGTTATTAGAGTGGTAGTTGCTGCAGTCTGGGTAGTATGTCCCATGTTTATAGTAAAGCTATTCATTACTAAAGCAGGAGATCCCAAGGCAGTTATCTGTGTAGCGATCGCTGAAATATTTCCAGCGGTTATACCCACTGCATTTAATTCAGCCTTAGTGTAAATGATTTGTGTTTTTTGACCACCATACCAATAGTTATAAGGATTACCAAAACCGGTAGTGGTACCTGATATGGTTGAAGCGCCTGCACCGACAGCTACCGAACCAGAGCCTCCAATCAATCCGCCGCTGGCTGTGATACTTACATTCTGACCAGCGCATATTGCCGGTGCTGATGGTGTAAAGCTGATGGTTCCCGGCCTTGCTGAAGTGCTTACAGCCGTAATAGCTGAAGTGCCAACGCAGGTGGTCGCAGTATTTGTCACTTTCAGAGTATAATTTCCTGCCTGCAGACTTGGCACACTATAAGTGGCGCTGTTAGCACCAGAAATATCTGCACCATTTAATTGCCATTGGTATACTGGAGTTGGTGAACTAAGATTTGTACTGCCATTCAATGTTACAGAACCTGGAATAGGTGTACAGAATACAGTAATGCCGCCTTGCGCTGCAATAGTTGCGGTAGGTGCAGCATTGATTGTAATAGTAACAGTATTAGAATACGCAGAATCTGCACTTGTGCTGCACCTTGCTTTAAGTCTGTAATAAGTAGTTACAGTAACCACAGGGCTTATTGTATATGTAGCAGCGTTAGTAGCACCTGCAATATCAACAGGAGTTTCAAATCCTGGAGTTAAAGATGATTGCCACTGGTAAGATCCATTAAGTGGTGTTGAATAACCGCTTGCGGTGATTGCAAGACCAACTGTAGAGGAAGCACAGAAAGTGGTAGTTGCAGGTGGCGTAAGCGTTCCGCCAATTGCGCCTGTACAAGGAATCAATTCATCTGCGCCTATTGTTGACAATGTTGCCCTTGTTTCACAATCTATATCGGTGATTACAGATACTGAAGCGCCACCACTTACCAAATTGGTAGTGTTGCTGGCATTTGTTCCTAACAAATGAAGGTCATCTGCCGCAATAAATACAGGTGCAACGTTTTTAGAGTTGAGATCTTTACCCGGATTGGTTTGCCATGCAGCGAGTGTAGCTACGCCAGTACCACCTGAGGCCGGTACCAAACTGCCTCTTAATCCCAATACGCTATTAGCTCCACTTACAAACAGGTCATTATTATTAGAAGTCAGGTTTGTAAATGTGGTATAACCTGCTGCAATTGCGTAGGACCTGAAATTGGTGGATGTACTGTTTGAAGTTTGTGTATTGTAAAGAATATTATTTCTAACGTTCACGATCGGGTTAGAACCACCAATAGCTAAAGCATAAGATGGGTACAAGGTTGTTGCAGTTGAACCTCTGTCACCTGTAAGTGATACAGTGTTATAGTAAATATTTGTTGTACCTGCACCACCGCCGATGAATATACCGGCTGTGATATCACCGCCTGTTCCAAGGGAATTGAGGCCGGAGATCATATTGTTACTGATCGTATTGGTACCCGTTGCAGCAGACATTACTATAATACCTACTGAACTACTTGTTGTCGTTGTCAGCAAGTTATTAATAATGTTGTTACTTATAGTGGCGTTAGTTACTTCATTACCTGTAAGCGTAGTAGCAGTAATTGATGAAGTACCCAACGAAATACCATAACAGTCAGCCGCCGTCATACCGGCAATTTTATTACCCGAAATCACAGTACCGTTATCGAAGCCAACCAGGATAGCACCTTTCTGTACGTTATTAGGCGCAACAGTATTGATAAGGTTTTGGCTTATTACAGTACCGCTTGTCTTCCTTGCTGCACTTACACCCTGCGTAACAATACCATTTTGTGTTTTGCTGATACTGTTGTTGATATAACTATTATTAATATTAGCACGTGTAGCCAGTGTGGTTAAACTAACTGTTGCACTACCAGCGCCAACTCCAATTAAAGTAGTGGTATTACTGTTACCAACAATGTTACAATTCTGTACTATGTTATTAGTAGCCGAATCGGTTGCACTGGCCCGTAACCATACTACAGCACTGCTTGTGGAGGTACCTAAATTTGTAATGGTAAGGTTCCTTGAAGCAGAAGAAGCCGGGCAAACGGTATTTGCTGTTAAAGAGAAAGAACCATCAATAGTTACATAATCAGCTCCATTCAATATAACCAAAGCTGTATTTGTAGTCGTGCCGGTTGTACCCCTGATCGCTGCGTCGACACCTGTATTTGGTTTAATGGTCAGCCTGTTTGTACTGCTTGCACCTGTAAAGGCATTAATGGTTAGTGGGAATGTTTCACCGGTGACAGTTGTATAGGCCGTATCTGTAAGTATGAACCTTACTGGACCGGTAACACCAACATCATTCAATACAGCAAAAGCTGCAGTTAAAGTTGCATAGTGGCCTGCTTCACCGCTGATGTTTCCGGTACCGATCGAGTAATCCCCATTAAGTATTGTTTTGATAACCTTGTTACCTGCAGGATTGGTTACTCTTGGTATAGAATCAAATGTGTTAAATGTATTATTATCTGTAATATTTATTGAAGTACAACGTGCGTCTAATGTATCCAGCAAGGTTGCACTTCCAGGCACGTCAACTGCAAGCCAGAAGTAGTTAGTTCCCGGTAACAGCGCTATCGCATCGCTGATAGTGAATTCATATGGAGCAGTAAATGGAGGCTCTACCTGGTTACCCACCTGGGTAGTTGTCGCAAAAATATTACTGTTGCCTGTGCTGAATAACCTTACCGCAGACACGTTATTGTCAAGACGGCTCAATGCCACGCTTCCCTGCAGGTTAAACGTCATGGAGTTCAGTGTCATCGGAGGATTATTGTTAGATGTATGTATCCTCACTCCGATCAATTGCTGGTTGCTTACACCAGCAGTGATATTAACTGTGCCGGCAGTCTGGAAGGTAGTAGCAGAATCATACACCATTGGAATACCCTTAGTACCCAATGTAAAGTATCCAAGAGAAGTCACCAATGGAGTTGGATCAGATGATATTGTGCCTGTTGGTACATTTGGTGAACTTGACCCCACATAATCATATGTACCCGTCAGTGTTGCATCATTGCTTTGTGCCAATGCATCTGTACCTGCATTCAGTGCCACCGGACTTGTTACCCTTATTCTTGTACTTGTAAGAATAGTAGACAGGTCAGTTGCATGCCAGTAACCCTGCTCATTTAAACTAACCATTTGTAATCCAGGGAAACCATTAGTAGCACCCTCAGTTAACTCTGCTTCTATTATACCGCTTGCAGAAGTAACAGGGCTCAACAGTTCAAATCCTGCATAGGTGGTCTTACCTATAGGTAACTGGTAATTGCCGGCTGTAGAACCACTTGCCAGTGTTATCCTTAACGGACCATGTACCCAGCCACTTGTTCTGGTTACTTTATTCGTGTTAGTACCTGTTACAGTAATGAAATTAGAAGCATCGGTAATAATATTACCACCGCCCAATACAAGACTATCCGTGGCTACGTTACCGCCAGCCAACGTTACATTATTTGTATTGCTAGTCTGGAAAAGTTTAAGCGTCCTTGATGTTGGTATCTCAACAGCTGATGTAACGGCATTTAATGCCGGTGAATATATCACACCAAAGCCGCCTGTGCCGGCATTGTTTACTGGTGCTACATCAATAGTACCTGCATTTGCATAAACAATTCCACCTCTCTGAACAAACACAGAAGAAGTGCCTGCATTACCAAGCGTAACTTTAGTTCCGCCTGTTACAGCACCCGTAAAGAGGTTGATACGGCCAGTTATAATGTTATTTGTAGCACCGCTCAAATCAACTCCATTAGGATTGGTAATGCTTATACCAGGATAAGGTGTTGTATTGCTTCCGAATGTACCGGTTCCTGTATATGTCCTTGCAGCACCAGTGCTATCAAAGAAGAAGCGGTTGCCTGCAGATGCAGCAGCTCCCTGAGCAATCGTACCGTTATTCACAACGTTACCAGTTACCCTAATTTGCTGTCCGCCTGTATTATTGTGAACTAAGCTAGAACCTGTATTTACAGTAAGGCCGCCATAAATCATTGCAGAGCCAGTACCTGTTGTTCCGGCTACAGAAAGTGTTTGCGCCACACCGACAACACCTACAGCAACAGGTGGTGTTACAATAGTTGACGTGGTAGCGTTATTTGTCAATACAAAAGTAGAGGCCGCAGTAGAGGTAGCTGAACCAAACTGAACGGCACCACCAGTAATATTTACTGTTCCACTATGATTTTGATAATCGAAAGGCGTGCCGGCGGTACTTGCTTTTTGTAGTACGATAACACCACCGCTCATTGTAAAACTATTACCAACTGCAGTTGACGTAAAGCCGAATGATGGCACAGAACTGCTGTTATTACCCACAGTATTTACAGTAACCACACCGCCGCTTTGGGTATAGTTCACATTATTCGTAGATGTAAAGCGGCCGGCAACATTCAATGCTCCGCCTTCTATATTAAATATTGCATTAGTACCTGCGCCAAGTGAGTTATCAGTTACCCTGCCCACGTTAAGTGTACCTGCAGTAATACGCAATGATCCATTAACTGTAGGAGAAGATCCTGACATACCCTGCACCGTAAGTGCCGCACTGTTCAACCATAAACCTGCAGTTGCCGGTATAGTATAAGATGCTGTGCTGAACAATCTTGAGACTGTTGGGCTTGTTGCAGTACTGATCTTAAGCTGTCCATTGGTTAAAGTAAGGAAACCATGGGCCGTAGAGTCAGCAGTGGTAACAGGAGCAGCAGTGCCCTGTACTGTAAAGCCTGAGTTTGTAATCTCAAGTGTACTTGTAATGTCTATACCCTTATCTATTGTAAGCGTCCTCAGATCATTCGTATTTCCATTAGCCGTATAAGTATTATTTGTAGCTCCCCTGAATATAAGATTAGCACCTGCTGTGTTATTATTGGTGCTGAAATCAAGTACAGAACCGCCACCGCCTCCATTAACAGTAAGGTCTCCGTACACAATTAAGTTGTGAGCGGTTATTGTTCCTGTTAAAGCAGACCTGAAAATACCCGGGCCATTGATGGTTACATTTGAACCGCTCGTTAAAGTATAAGCCGTGGTAGCATCAAACTGAAGGATAGCACTCTGTGCAATCAGTAAGGTACTGTCGAATGCTGTAGTATCAATTGTTACTGTGTGGGTTGGACTGATTGTTACAAAATCATACCTGGTTGGCACATATCCAACATTCCAGGTTGCAGGGTTCTTCCACGAACCACTTGCCACGCTGAAAATATTCTGAGCTGGCAGCGTTGATTGTGTTCCACTCAAAGGAGAAGCAGTATAAACCGGCCCACCTGAGCAGAAGTTATAATTGTATGAGTATACAGTAAATGTATAAGATTGATTTGGAAGAAGGTTTGTGCTTGCAAAGCTAAGTGTTGGTGCTGTTAACACTGCCACTACTGTAGCATTACCCAAGGTTCCGCCTGCCGAATAAACAGTGCCCGTTACCGGAGCAACACTTGGAGGTGTAGCTGCTCCTGTTGTTTGCAATACTAAATAGTAATCAGCAGCAGGGCTTGACGCACCAAATGAACCACTGATTGACGTAGTTGCAGGTACTGTATTGATTGGGCCGGTTGGAGCAACAGGTGCAATACATGCCGGTGCTGGTCCTTCGTAAGCACCTATTGATGGAGTTGTTACACTCCTTGTGGCACAAATAACATCGTTTGTAATACCAACCGATGTAGCAGTACCAAGTAGTGGTGAACCAGCAGCAGGAGCTAAATAAGTAGCACTACTGAATTGTGGGTTAGTACCAATTGAATTGGCATCTTTTCCTGTTGTTGTCTGCCAGTTAGCCAGGGTAGCTTGTGTAGTTGGAGCTGGTAAAGCACCTGTTCCACCCACAAAGAATGTAGCACCCGTTCCCACATACAAATCATTATAATTAGAAGTAAGATTTGTATAGGCTGTATAAGCAAGGCCAATTGCAAAGGTATTACCATTGGTACCACCTGTGCTTAAAGCTGTGTTTGCTAAAGCATTGTTACGAATATTTACAATTGGGTCTGATCCACCAATAAATAATGCAAACGACGGAGTCGTTCTTGTTTCAGAAGCTATAACGGCACTTGCCATCGAAACTGAGTTGTGGTAGATATTTGTGGTAGATCCCGTACCACCACCAATATAAATACCGGCGTTAAAGTCACTAGGCGTGGCACCGCCTGTAATGGCAGCAATACTGTTATTGGCGATCAATGTTGTACCTGTAGTTGCAGGAGCCTGCAAAATGCCGAATGCTGAGTTATCAGCTGTTGTGTTAAGGCTACTGATTATATTGTTTGTAACTGTTGCGCTTACTACTGCGTCAGCAACACCCGGGTTGTACACATTGAAAGCAGATGCACCAAGAGAAATACCAAATTTATCACCTGTCGAACTCATATTGCCTATGATATTTCCAGTAACGACAGTTCCGGAATCATTAACAATTAAGATGGCGCCAGTACCAATAGCATTTGCACCAGATCCATTCATCACGTTCTGGCTGATCACGGTGCCCGTATTCCTGTTTGTTACAGATGCACCTGCTGAATATATACCATACTTTGTTTTGGTGATGTTGTTATTGATAATGCTGTTATTTTTATTACGGGTACCAAGGCTTCCGCTGGCATTGATGGTTGATCCACCACTTCCAATACCCACTAACGTTGTAGTATTACTGTTACCAACGATATTGATATTCTTAATAGTGTTGTTGGTAGCAGAATCCGTAGAAGGAGAAGTTTGAAGCCATAAAACCGCACTTGTTGCAGAAGTATTTGTATTTGTTATGGTAAGATCCCTTGATGCCGATGATGCAGGACAAACTGCATTGCCTGTAGCAGAAACAGAACCATCAATAGTTACATAATCTGCACCATTTAATACTATTATTGCAGTTGCACTGCTGCCAGATATATTCAGCCCATTTACAGCAGGTTTAATGGTCAATGTATTTACTGCACTGGCGGCGCTGTTAGCATGGATAGTTATAGGAAAACTTTCAAGTGCAGAACTATAATCTGACTGCAACTCGAAAGTAACAGGACCACCTATACATATGCTATTATAGGCATTGATAGCAGTTGTTAAATTAGAATAGTTACCGGTTGTACCTACAGTGTATGTACCAGACAATGCCGGCACAACAGTAACAGGCGTGTTAGCTGTGGCGGAACACCCTGTTACAGGGTTTGTGGCCGTTACACTATATGGTGTGCTGACAGTAGGATTAACAGTGATGTTGTTACCTGCCAAAGCACCAGGGTTCCAAACCCAGTTATAAGTACCAGGACCACTTCCGAAAGTTTGACCGGCAAATGCAAATTGTGGCCTTGCTGAATATGTACCCGTAAGTGGTGTTGTGCTTGCACAAGCAGTAGCGCCATCTATTGCAGAAGTACTTCTTGAATAATTTGAAGATACATAACTGGTATTATCCAGCTTCACAACAGATGTATTGGTAGTTGTGCTGGATGGATTTCCATAACAGAAATCCAACACGATATTCGATGTTCCATCCCAGTTAAACGGAGTACTGAAAGTATATGTATTTATACCCACTACTGTTTGCAGTGAAGCATTTGTATATACGGTACTGAAAGAACCATTCGGAATAAAGCTGCTAGCATCTGTAGCATTTGTTGTTCCAATTTTTATTGCCACATCCAGTAAAGCTGCGGTGTTTGCAACACTTGCATCCATCGATACCGATGTAATATTTCCAGGATACAAGCCGGCGGCGGTTAGCTCTGCGGCAGGTATGATGTGCTGTGTGTGAATATTACTAAACAAACCATAGAACGGATTATGATACGTGGTTGAATTTAACGCACCTGCACCCACGGTTGCAGTACCTGGGACTACACTAGTTGTTACACCTGTTAAGTTTACGTTGGCACCAGCACATACTGTAGAAGGAATTGCAGTTGCTAAAATAACTACGTGGTCAACCATTACAGAAATTGTGGAGATAGCCGTACAAAGTCCGTCAGAGGCAGTAACCGTATATACATAGGTTCCCTGGGCAGTGGGCGTTACATTAATGTTTTGTCCAACTGTACCACCTGCAGGAATACCACTACCAACCTGCGGATTCGCCGTCCAGGTAAAAGTATAAGCATTATTGCTTCCTGCCTGTACAGCACTAAGTGGTACAATATCTGTCAAACAAACCGTATCAGGCGTAGCTGATGCGTCAGCATTAGCTGTAACTACGTCTCCATTAGTTACAGTAGCAACAACAGCTGTCCTGCCACTTTCGCAACCGGCAGCATTTTTTACAGATACGTAAAAAGTGGTAGTTGCATTTATTGAAGTGGTATAAGTAGTAGAAGTTGATGTTTGTAAAGCTGTTCCTCCAGCGGCTAAATCGTACCAAGTGAATACAGGAGATACAATACCATTGGGGTCACTAACCGATGCAGTTGGCGCACCTGGTCCGCATTGAGTTGAAGGTGTTTGGTTGGGTGCAGACGGTATTGGGTTAACCGTAACCGCTGAGGATGTAAGTGATCCTGAACAACCGTTCTGTGTTGCAGTAGCAGTATAAGTGCCTGTAAGAGGTGTAGCACCTGCATTAACAGGGGAATGAGAAACGTTTGAACCGCTTGAAATTGCCGCACCTGGTAAAGTAGTTGTCCAGGTCCATGCGTAACTTCCGGTAATGTCTGAACCTACGGTAATACTCCAGTTATATAGATAATAATAAGTAGTTGAGGTGCCGGAAATATACCCGCTGGTGATGCTACCGGCAGTACCCAATGCATAAGGGAAGCCACCGAGTGCGCTTTCACGTACCATTGATGCTGTACCTGAGGTAACCAATAAACGGTAACCCGTTCCTACAGGTATGGTCCATCCTAATGCTGCTGTATAAGCTGTTGTTCCGGTTCCAACAGGAACGTTAAAAGTGGAAGATGTTTGTATTGGTGTGCCTGCATTGCTTTGCAGTTGTATAACCATTGTGCCGGCGCTGCTTGCATTGTATACATCTACTGAATTAAGGACAAATTCAGATGTTACGTCAAACACAAGCCCATAACTTGAAGGTGTTGTATTTGATGTTGCAGTCGGTGCAGGACGTGCACCATTAATCGTTACAGCCGAAGAAATAGAACCTGCAAGATTAACAGCATTACCAGCACATACAGCTGCAGGTGTTGCCGTAGCACTTGTAATTACAGGATTAGCCAGTACAGTAAAATTAACCGTAGTTGTAGCTGCACATCCACCACCTGTTGCAGACACAGTAATTACTTCAGAGGCTGTTGCTGTAGAACGTCTATAATATATAGGTGTTGCAGATGAAACGCCATCATAAGCCAGGGTAGCAGCTGCGTCTGTATATAAATTAGTAGCAGGGCTCCATATATAATTGCTGTAATTACCTACAGTTCCAGCTGTTACACTAATTGGTGTGATCACATTTTCACACGCATTTTGTGCACCGGTTGGAGTGATAGCTAAAGCAGGAGGATCGTTAACTATTACAGCAACAACAGTCCTGTCACTTTCGCAACCTGCTGCGTTCGTAATACTTGCATATACAGTATTGGTAGCTCCACCTCCTGTAAAAGTTACGGGGGAATATGTAAGAACCCCTACGGCACCTGTAAACAACAAAGTACCAGCCGTTGGTGCAGAATACCATTTAACAATTGGGCTGGGCTGGGCTGTACTTACAGAATAGGTCGGTTGTCCGCATTGTGGCGTAACAGCATTATTAGTTGGCGTTACCGGTTTAGGATTAACTGTCACTACAGATGAAGTGAGAGACCCGGAGCAACCGTTCAAAGAAGCTGTCGCAGTATAAGTTCCGGTAACAACAGAAATACCAGTGTTAGCAGGAACATGAGATGAAGTGGAACCATTGGTTATTGCTGGTGCACCCAATGTTGTTGTCCAACTCCATGTATAATTAGAAGTTAGGTTTGTTGCAACCTGCCCGCCAAAAGTAAACCTGGGGCGGCTGCTCGCTGTTCCCCCGGTTCCAAAATCATCAGGACTAATTAATGGGCAAAAATCCTGTGGCAATGTAGCATCAGATTTGCCATAACCAGAGCAAACAAAACCTGTTGCGTTTGATAGTATCGAAGTTGTAGAAGATGTCTCTTCGCCTGTAACGGTGCTGAAACAGAAAGAAATGACAATATTATCCACACCATTCCAGTCGAAGCTTGATGTAGTTCCTCCTGTTCCAAATACAAGTGTATTTAATGCACTTGACGCAGGCGTAAATCCATTATTGGCGGCTGTTCCGGCATATACTGGCGTCAGGCCATCAATCAAAGTTGTAGTCATTTCGGTCTGTGTGGTATGGCCAATACTTACGCCAAATCCCGTATACTGCTGACCGGCAGTTCCACCTGTTTGAAATGCCAGCGAGGTAATAGTACCAGGGAATATACCAGCCGCATCCAGTTCTGATTTTCGGATTATGTATTGTGTTTTAATACCTCCCCAAGTGCCAGAGAACATAGAAATACCTGATGTGGTAGAGCCTGTTCCTGTTGCACCCACAGTTGCTGAACCAGTAGCAGGTAATATGCTTGCACCGGTTAGAGCTACGTTACCGCCCCCACACACAGGTGAAGAAGCTGTAACAGCTGTAACAACAGGTGTAACTGTTACGGTAAAATTAACAGCCTGCGTAGATGTACAACCACTGCCGGATGCAGTTAATGTAATCACTTCAGATGCAGTAGCAGTAGAACGTTTGTAGTATATGGTAGTTGCTGATGACACGCCATCATAAGCTATTGTTGCCCCTGCATTTGTATATAAGTTGGTAGCAGGGCTCCATATATAATTGCTGAAGTCACCCACTATTGATGTAACATTAATTGGTACTATATTATTCGAACAAACGTTTTGAACGCCGGTTGGCGATATAGTTAATGTTGGAGGATCGTTTACTATCACACCTACCGGGAGGCGTTCGCTTTCGCAACCATTGGCATCGGTTACAGTTGCATATAAAGTATTGGTAGCACCGCCACCAGTAAAACCAGTATACACATAAGATAAACTAGAACTTGTGCTGACTGGAGATCCCCCTGTAGAAGCCGTGTACCATTTAACTATTGGAGAAGCTACTCCTGTAGTAATTGCAAAAGTTGGCAAACCGCACTGAGGCGATGTTGTATTATTTGCAGGTGTTGCTGGTAATGGATTTACAATAACCGGCACTCCTGGTGCAACAATTGTACATCCTGCGGCTGTAATAGTTGCGGTGTATGTTGCATTCACTGTTGGATTTATTATTAATGGATTACCAACAAGAGGAGGATTTACTCCATCAGACCATGAAACAGAAGTAATGGCAGATGCCGCATTTCCAATAAGCGTTATTCTCGGCCTTACAGAATAAGTAGACAAACCCGTTGTTAAGTTCGGGCAGGCAACAGCGGAAGATGTTGCAGCACTTGTAAATGTTTTAATAACTGACACAAACGATGTTGCATCTGCAGTAGCTGTACTGGTGATTGTAAGTGAACTACTGGGAGCGCCAAAGCAAATATCCACAACTACATTCGATGACCCATCCCAATTAAATGGTGTAGTCAAAGCAAATGTGTTAGCATTCATAACCTGAACATATGATGCAGTACTATATACTTCTGTAAGCCCGGTCATAACAAAAGCAGACATATCTGTATTAGATGTTTGGGTCATCTTAATAGAGAAATTAACAAGTGGATCTGTATCGATAACCGTAGTATAGAAAGTAAGCTGGGTTATATTTCCTGCTAAAAGACCAAGAGTCGACAATTCACTTGCCCTCATCATGATCTGCATGTGTTTATTAGACCAGTTACTATAGAAAGGTGCGTTATAATCGCCTCCAACTGTTGAAGCTCCTGTCCCTAAATTAACCGTTCCTGCTTTACCCAGAGAAGCTGTAAGGGTAACAGGTGAGCCAAAACAAACAGGGTTAATTGAAGCTACGGCACTAGCAGTAACGCCAGTTAAAGGCTCATCAGAATAAGCCGTTCCTGTAGCGGAATTTGTAAGGCTGTTGGCATCAGTAGAGGTTACCGACCATGTAACGTTTGCGTTGGCTGGCGTTACTGTTGGAATTGTTCCAATCCAGGTATCAGCGTTTAATCCGCCATTACCAGTTTGGTTTGTCATGGCAATAGGAGTTTGCGCCACACTATTTATACTATAATTTATCACAACACCCGTAACTGCCGCTCCTCCCGGAGTAACTAAAGCTGTTACTGAACGTGCCACGTTTGTACATTGTACGCCAGATGGACTAATATTGAGATTAGATACAGAGGCTGCTGCAACATTACCCATTAAATAAAAACCTGTAACAGTTGTTTCAGCAGGAGCAGTTGAGGTAATAGCGGTTGCAGTTAATGTGGAGAGTACACCACCAATATGGTTATATGCACCTGTTTGTGTAGTACTGTTGGCAAGGCCGTCCTGTGTACCACGTGTATCATTAAGCTTTATGAGTGTATTTGTGAAATTACCTGCACCTGAGTTTATTCCTGCAGCCCAATACCTTGAAGTATTAATTGTACCCATTAAAGTACCTGGCGTTCCGCCACTGTTGCCATTAAATACTTCAGCCTGAATTACAACAGTACCTCCGGCATTTGTCGTTGGATTTACAAGTTCAAAAGGATTGTACCCTGATTTGCCTACAGGGAATGTGTAAGTTGAACCGGTAGCAAGGCTCGCAGGTAATGTTCTTGCAACTGGACCGTTGATATAGGTTGTTGCTGATCCACCAGATATGCTTCCGGTGGTAGTGCCGCCCACAGTTAAAAGATTAGCCGAAGTAGTAGTTAAAATACCAGCAGTTAAAGTCAGCGTGCTTGTCAGCGTTAATGGACCACCACTTAATACCACACCGTTTGTGTTATTGATCGTAGTACTAAGAATTGACCTTGTAGCCGGTATTTCAAGGCCCGAAGTACGGGCTGCTGTTTCCTGCAGATACAGTATTGTATGGCCACCAGTACCAGCGTTAAAGTTAGGGGCGGCATCAAATGAGCCAGCGACTACTGTTCCATTAGCCTGTCCATACTGGATAGTTGTGGCCGTTGCAGCTCCGAAACCAAGAGTTATCTTGTTTGCATTGATCACATTACCTCGGAACATATTTACTCTTAAACAATTATATTGATTGGTCTGAGTAAGCGATACGCCTGACCCTGCAGTAGAAATACTCAGCGAACCGAGATTGGTAAAATTACCAGCACCGCTTATCGTCTGCGCAACGGCAGCAGCAGAAAATTGCGTTGTACCTATAGTTTGCGTACCTCCTGGTTCACAACCTGCAAATGTGCCTGCATTTATAAAAGAAGAACCGTTAAATATAATGGTATTGGCAGTAGTTCCTGAACCGTTAAACAGGTAAGCGTTTGATTTTATATCAATGGTGTTCAGTACTGTAGTTGATCCCGTTATCCTGGCCATCCTTGAAGTGAAGGCATCAGTGCGGTTATTGATCTCAAGGTTCCAGATACCCATTGAGCTCGTAATACCAAATCCGGAAGTGTTCCCCAATGTGCCACCGGTAGTTGTAGAAGTTCCATCACCGATACGGAGCGTACCTCCTGTTACAGATTTATTCCCACCACTGCTGGCTGACCAGGCTGTGCTACCTGACGCAGCATGAGGATCTATGATCGTTATTGTACCTGCACTCCAATTAACCATGGTAGAAGCGCCGATAGTGAATGATGTTGTTGTTGAATTAGCAATGTTCTGAGCATCAACGTTAATGTTACCACCACTCATAAAGAACCTGGTATTAACATCACTCGGGAATGATATAGAACCAAATATATTTAATGTACCACCACTCATGTTCAAGACACCTGTGCCAGAAGTAAACGTCATTGTATTACTTCCCTGGCCATATCCAAATGTACCGTTGTCAATTTGCAATGTACCTGAAACGGTTGGATTACCTGCTCCAGTAGCAGAAGTACCTGTTCCAACACACTGAACAGAAGCGCCAGCATTATTCAACCACAATCTTGCAGTAGAAGCACAAATTGTCTGGGCCCCAAAATATGGTGTAATAACGGTAGCACTTGATATTTTAAATGTTCCGTTTGTTAACACCAGCCTGCTTCCTGCAACTGTTGGAGTAAATTGGGTAATTACTCTTGTTAATTCGAGTATGGATGCTGCTGATGTTCCTTTATTAACAGTGATAGTATAAAAATCACAGGTTGTGCCTGTACCGGATATAGTACCGCTTAATGCGCCAAAGAAAGTAGTAGATACAAATACCGTTGCAGAAGTATTCATATCAAATGTACCGTTTACAGTCAGATTACCACTTTGCGAAGTTGTGGCAGTGCCGCCGATATTCAATTGCTTGGTACCCGTTCCAGCACCTGTATTAAATGTACCATTTACTGCTACGGTCAGATCTGCGATTACGCTAAGCGTTGCCGCAGTAGCCCCACCTACCCACGTAAGCGTACCACTTGTACCCTGACCTACTGTAAGGTTATTACATGTTGCAGATGTATTATCAATGGTAACAGTTGCTCCATCGGCAATAATTACATTATCTGTCGCAACTGGCACTGTTCCACCTACCCACGTAGCGCCGGAACTCCAGTTACCTCCCGTTCCGGTAGAAGTAATGTTGCCGGCCGCATTGGTTGCCTGACTTCCGCTTAGAGCAACTGAAGGAATGGCCTCAGAAAGAGCAACAACTTTATAAAAATATGTTGTTCCGGCAGCTAAACCTGTTTGAGCACTTGTATAAGCAGTTCCCGTTCCGGCAGCGGTTGTGGTAGCTACCGTGGTATTAACCACATTTTGCGTAAAACCGGCATCTGTGGCTCTTGTAACAATGAAACTTACTTCGTTTGTTGAGTTGTCTACCCAGTTAACAGTAGTAGCTACTCCAGTTACTGCTGTAAAACTCAGGGTAGTTGGTGTTCCTGGCACTGTTTGAACAGGTAGCCATGAAAAAATTGTCCTGCTACCATTTGCAGCAGAACCAATATTTGCGATCAGGGGGGCAGCAGGGGCACCGGCACCCGTTCCTGTATTTGCAGCGATAGTATTTGAAACTACGGTAGTTGATGTGGCCCATGTACTTGGATTGCCAATGGTTACAGATCCTGCTGTAGTTGCAGTGTTACTTGATGACCAAAATATTCCCCTTGTCTGAGAAGCTGTATTGGAGTTATAAATGTCTCCATAAACAAAATTTATCGCCCCGGTGCTCTCATTTAACCACAGTTGCATATTGCCGCCATTGGTAATGTCTGCAAAATTCACATAAAATTGCGTCCATTCTACTACTAGCTTACGGTTTGGAGCGGAGCCTATGATCCTGTAGCGCATTCCCTGTCCCACTTCATTATCCCCTCCAAATGGCGCAATAGTGATTGTGCCGGAGGCGTGTGCTGTAATATTAGCTCCCAGAATAGCTGTGGCGGTGGGAATATTATGCAAACGTAACTGGCCGTTAGAGTTGGCACTAAAGTAGTTGTACTTTTGCCCCATGAAATAAAAATCAAAACCTATATCTGTCACAAGACCAGCATCGTCGTCATGCACAGCTACTGATAAATACTGGGTACTGCCGGTAGACAAGTCCTCCAACGAGCCATTTGTGGCTGCACTAAAGTTGTAGTTGGCAATGGTTTGTCCAAAAACCTTTGTTGATGGCATTGAGATTGCCACCGCCATGCTAAGTACTGTGATACCTAACTGGAAAAATCTATTCAAAGCTTTTGTTGTGTTGGTAAAATTTTGCATCTGCGACAAATTTTTTGTAGAATATTCAGGTTTCAATTGATATAATGAAGAGGAAAACGATTCTGTATTTTGCCATTTAAGTAAGGGAGGATTTTCTCTTTTAAGGAGAGATACTATAAACCCGGCCAGATTTTTTACACAATGTGTAACAGCGTAAAATTTACTCATAACTCAATTTAATTAAGTAAAAAATATATTGCAGACTACCGTAAAGTACAGTCTGCTCCTGTGTTTAATTTAAAGGGGATATGTATTAATCTTCAATCGGGATGGGAAAAACCGGATAGTTTTGGCTTCAATTATTAGAAAACTACAGGCGAATATAAATTTATTACTGAAGGAAAAAAATTTTAACAAGTTTTTTTTTATAGAATTGTAATTGACCGTGATAGTAATTACAAAAGGAAAAGGAAAATCAATATACAGTTGTCAATCAGCATAAAAAAAGCTGCTAAAAAAGTGCAGCTTTTCTAATATTTTTTAAAAAAAATTTATTTAGCGTCTTGGAGGTGGTAACAAAACCTGGTCAATTTTATGTATCACGCCATTAATAGTGTTAAGGTCGCTTTTAAATGGCGGTGTAAGGCTTATTAATACGTTTGATGCAGTTGTATTGCCAATTCCTTTTACCGTAAGTGCACCAACAAAAGGCTGCCCGGGTACAAATGTGGCTTGCACTGTAACTAATGGGTCGGTGACCAGTAAAGGCGCTGCAGGCATCAGCAATGTTTTTAATTGTGTAGCTGTAGTTGGTGCATTCACCGAAAATATCCTTAACCCCGGGGGTGCATACGTGCCGCTTTGTGAACTTATGATATGGTAAGCTACTATTGCTTTTGCCAAATCAGGGGTAATAACGGCTGCAAGTTGAGGCCCTAACCCTGCAACAGGAATGCCTGGAATATCCGGAATGAGTGCAGGATTAGATAACAGAAGTGTACCAGTATTGGCTACAATAGCAGTGGCTCCTGCCTGTGCAGTAGCTGCCGGAAATCCTTTTGCTATCAATGCCTGTGTTATTGCCCCTGTTAAAAAAGTTTTCATAGCTGCATCTGTAGGTGCAAAAACGGTAAGGTTACTTGCAATAGCCAAAGGGTTAACCGATAAGTCAATGGCATCACGTAAACGGCCGCCTGCTGCTACACCACTATCGGCCCTTTGAATAGCTGCTTCCAGGTAATTCAGCTCAGCATCATTGCTTATTGATGTAAACAAATCAGCAGAAGGAGGCATTACAACAGCATATACTTTATGCAATACTCCATTTACGGCCTGGATATCCGTTTGGGTAATCGGAATATTATTTACCCATGCACCTGTTCCCGGCCTTGCACTTGGAAATATGGTTAGGCGAAGCAATGCATTTATAGATGGGGCCGGATTAAACAATGTTGGGTATTGAAAATTAGGAAACCCGGTTGAAATAGATGCTGCAGGGATGCTTTGAGGGATAACATGACAACGAAGGGCTGTATCAAGTGCCCCCGCACTAAAAAAAGCCAGTGCTGCAGCCGATGGAATACCACTTCTTGCAAATGCCGCATCGTCAGGTGCAAAAAATGTATATCGCTCCGTAGGAGAAGACAATAAGGTTAATAATGACGGAGAAGACGAAAAGGTACCTGCTTTTTCCATCGCTGCTTTCAGGATACTAAAGTCAGGATTATCCAGCAAAGATGTCAATGTAGGGCTTGTTTCCTGTGTGGGTTGCTCCGCAGGAGTTGGCTCCAGTTCCAGCTTATTACAGGCAGAAAAAAATGCAGTTGCTGCCATCAGCAGCAACATTGATTTTTTAAAACTGATAAATATTTTCATACAATAATTTTTAATGTTGTTTTGTTTAGAGGTTTAGAACACATTGTAACCAAGGCTTACATAATACAGCCCGCCAATTACCGAGTTACCCATACCGTTAGTGTAGTATTCGTTGAGCAGGTTGGTGGCGCCAAGCTTAATCAACACTTTTTGTGCAGGGAATTTGTAGCTGACCATAGCATCCAATGTATGCACCGCATTGATTTGCCCATTGGTGAAATCGCTTTCATAAAAAAAAGCATCCTGCCAACGATAGACTATGTTAAAGCCCATACGGTTTTTATAAGCAAAGCCACTGTTTCCCAGGCTGATGTTGGCCCTGTATTTTGGCGTACTGAAATATGTTTTAAAACCAACAGGTACATCTTTTAATTCATCAGAAGAAACGTTGCCTGCCACTGTAAAGTTTTTCGGTAGCCTGTAATCGAGGCTAAGGCCCCAACCAAATGTTTTTACTTTGGAAGTGGTGTTTACAGGTATAGAAAAAATATCATTTGAATCTGGTTGAATAATTAATCTTCTGGTGATAAAATTTTGGTACTGGCCGTAGTAACCATACACATCCACCAGCAATTTGCCGTCTGCCAATAAGCCCTTATAACCAGCTTCAAAGCTGTTAACGGATTCTGGCTTGAACTCTTCTTTTTTATAAGCAGCACCTACTTTGGCACTGTCGAAATAAAAAGTTGGCTTAGTACTGAAACCATAGTTAGCATCAAAATATTTATTGCCACCCACCAGGCGGACACCACCACCCGCCACAAGATCAATCCATTGCTGCTGAGTGCTTGGGAAGCGGTAAGCAGACTGGTAACTCAGCCTGATGTTATTATTTTCTGCCACTTTAATGAGAGCAGTTACCCTTGGTGTAAAACGGCCTGCAAAATTTTCGTTTTTATCGTAGCGGCCACTTACAGTTAATTTCAATTTATCGCCAATCAACTTTTTTGTTGCCTGTATGTATGCACCGTATTCGCTGATGCCTGTTGTGCCATTTGGCTCTGCAAATAATGTTTTCTCACTGTTAAGCACATACTTTTTGTAGTTAGCGCCTACGAGAATATCAGCAAATGAGCCTGTAACATGGCTAAGGTTGTATTGGCCTTCTACCTGGTAGAGGTTTGTACGGTCAACAAACCGGCCACCATTCTGGCTGATCGGCACTTTCCTTATAGAATCATACACCTGCTGAAAACGGGCTGTGCCAGCTTCAACCCTGTCTGCATCGGCAGCAGCCCTTGCAGCCGAATGTGCTGTTGCATCTGTTGCACCACTTAACCTTGCGCCAATATAGGTAGGGCCATAAATACCAAGCCATGTCTGGTAAGGATTTAAAATGCCAATCGCCTGCGCCATCGTTGCAGAAAGGTTATGGCTTTCACCGGCATCTTCTTGTGTGGTATAAGCCCTCAGTAGCCAGTTTTTATTATTGAACTCAATTTTATATTGCCCCATTTTGAGGTTGCGGAGGCTGTACCTGTCGCTGCCTGTATAAATGGTGTTGCCAGTGCCCCAATAACCAACCAATGAAGCCTCTGTATTTTTGCTTACTTTATAATGCAATGCACCAGACAGTTTCAGGTTAATAGTATTAGGGTTTACAAATGAATTTTCTTTATAGCCGGTACGTGTTACAATAACCGGGCGGCCGCCATTCAATGTATCTAAAAAGTTTTTGAGGAAAGGTGCGCTTGCTGCTGCTGAAGGAAATACCAGCGACCTTAAGTTCAGTTGTGTTTCATCGCCATAAATATTTACACCGTCATAGTTAGGATCTGATGCCCTGTCGCCTGCTTCCACATCGCCATCTGTGCCCCTCCTGTCATAATTCCTGTAGTCATAACCCAGCCAATCTTTTGCTCTAACATATTCTGCGCCAATTTTAAAGGCAAACTTGTCGCTTACTTTATGGGCAAAACGCAGGGAGGCATTAAAGTAATTTGAGTTATCCCTGAACTGGTTGTCAACATTCATCATGCCGTTTTTTACCTGAACGGACAGGCCCTGGTATTTGAATGGGTTTTTGCTATTGATAAGCACCGTGCCATTCATACCGCCGGGGCCATACAAAGCAGATGATGCACCGGGCAACAACTCCACATTCTCAACATCTAATTCTGTAAGACCAATTACACTGCCCACAGAAAAATTAAGACCGGGTGCCTGGTTATCCATTCCATCAACGATCTGGTTTACCCTTGTATTGCCGCTTCCGCCAAAACCACGAGTAGTAGGTGTTTTAAAAGTTAATGAGGAAGAAACCACATCAACACCTTTGAGGTTACCAACAATATCATAATAAGAAGATGCCGGAGAATTACGGATTGTTGCTGCACTGATACGTTCGATAGATACAGGTGATTCCAATATCTTTTGAGAAGTTCTTGTAGCAGACACCACCACTTCCTGCCCTAATATATTACTTGTTTTAAAACTAACAGTCACTGGTTTTACAGCATCGGTTACCGTTACTTCCTGCAACTCGTACCCCACAGATGAAACAAGGAGAGTAACCGGCAGTTTGCTTACTGTAATTTTAAAATTCCCATTGTCGTCGGTAAAAGTTCCCTCTCCGGTACCTTTAACTGATACTGAAACTGCAGCTACATTTTCCTTTGAGGTGCTGTTTTGTACTTTACCCGAAATGGTTTGTGCATTGGCGGCAACGGAGACAATCGTTACCAACAGCAAAGCCAGGAGGCAGCTTTTGATTTTTCTCATATAGCAATGTTTAGTTTAGAGGTTAATTTCGGGCAAAATAAGGAATGTTAGTTCTTATCAAAAATTTATTTATAACCCGGTTGTTGAAATCTTGCGCCCTGTATCGCTTGCTGATGATGACTATGCAGTAATTTAGCTGCATGAAATCTTTCCATTTTCCTCAACAAACAAATTTTTACAGCGGCAAAGTAAGGGATGTATTCACCATTGCAGATAAGTGGTTAGTGATGATAGCAAGCAACCGTATATCAGCTTTTGATGTTATACTTCCAAAGCCAATTCCATATAAAGGACAGGTTTTAAATCAAATTGCTGCTTATATGCTGGGTGCAACAAAAGATATTTGCCCCAACTGGTTGATCAATTCGCCAACAGCCAACAGCAGCATTGGAAAAAAATGTGAGCCCTTTAAAGTTGAAATGGTGATAAGGGGAAATCTTACCGGCCATGCATGGCGTACCTACAGCAACGGCAATAAAATGTTATGTGGCGTAAAAATGCCCGATGGTTTGAAAGAAAACGACTTCTTCCCAACGCCTATCATTACCCCAACAACAAAAGCAAGTGCCGGGCATGATGAAGACATCAGTAAAGAAGCCATCATTAAACAAAATATTGTACCTGCAGAAGACTATGCAGTGATTGAAAATTATACAAAGCAATTATTTGAAAGAGGTAAACAATTAGCAGCAAAACAAGGATTGATATTAGTGGACACTAAATATGAATTTGGAAAGATCGGTGACACTATTTATTTGATGGATGAAATACACACACCTGATTCATCAAGATATTTTTATGCGGATGGTTATGAAGAAAGACAGGCAAAAGCTGAGAAGCAAAAACAATTGAGCAAAGAGTTTGTAAGAGAGTGGTTAATAGCCAATAATTTTATGGGCAAAGAAGGGCAGGTAGTTCCCGGGATGAGCGATGAATGGATCGACACTATCAGTAAGCGTTATATTGAGCTGTATGAGAAAGTGATTGGAGAAAAATTTGTGCCGGTTGAATATACAGAGACAGAAATGTTTAATAAGATCAGCAGTGCTTTAACTGAACTTGAAAACTAACATCACTTTTTGCAAGACACAACTATTTGACGGCATACGATGCATTGCTTACCTTATTTCCACCAGGTTTAATTTTAGTGCCGCTTTTACCAGCCCTACTGTATTTTTTACCTGTAGTTTGTGTATCAGGTTTTGACGGTGCGTATCCACCGTACGCTTAGCCACATGAAGCTGGCCTGCTATCTCATCATTGGTCATTTCCATAGCGATCAGCCGGAGTATTTCTTTCTCTCTTGTGGTAAGCAGCCTGCTCACAGCAGCAGCATCCTTACCCTTGTCAGTACCTGAATCGATCAGCTTCACGGCCCCATCACTGCAATAATAAATTTTTCCTGACAGTACTGCCTTTATTGCATTCAGCATTTCTGCAGGCTCAGCCAAGCTGAACTTAAAAGCAACCAATTGGGAGTATTGCAAGGCTTCCCGTATATTCCACCACGTGGCAGATATTATTTAGGATCGAGATAATTGTCAAGAACAATCTGAAGCTCATCCATTGTATTCAGCACAGACCATCTCTCAAGTGGTAATACCAGGCTAACCGGTTTGTTGTTTTCATCAAGACTAGCCAGGATCACAGTCAGCGTTTTAGACCCCTCTTCCATCCCGAGGATGCCAACTACCCTGTGTTGCTGTGCCAGCACCGATAATTCTTCCGTGCTGATTTCGAAAGCAAGTTTTTGTGTTTGAAAACAATCGGCTGGTGGTGTGTTTTGTGAGTTTTTGATGTATTCAGATAACTGTGACATCCATTCGTAAGACCTGATTGTCATTTCCCTGGCATCTTCAAATTGTACTGCTGGCATTAGAAAGAGTATTGAGTTAAGAAAAATATGATACAATATAGAGAAATTTTTATTCAGAAAAAAATTTGACTAGGATTTAGATTATCCGCAATTAAAATATTTTTATTTCTGCCTTTGCTGTAACCCAACAAAAACTGTAAGCCGATTCACTTTCATAACAATAAATCGGAACCCCACAGTAACATAACTCATGCCACACCCTAAAAGTACCTGCACCTCCTTTTTTGCCTTGCACATCGGTTTTACCAATATGCCTTAACTTTATTATAAAGAAAAAGAACCAGCAATAAATTTATGCGTACAGAATTAAAAAAAGACGAAAAGATCTTAGTCATCATAAGACAACACTGGATAAAACTGGCACTCCCGTTTTTTGCATGGTTGCTGGCTGCAACACTGTTAATAATATTTGCCGGAACAACCGGTTTTGTGATTGCATTAGTTACTGCATTATACCCAATGTATGAATACCTGAACTGGAAAAGTAATTTATGGTGTGTAACCAATTTGAGAGTGGTGGATGAAAGCGGTTTCTTTAGCCGTTATTCAAAAGAAAGCCCATTGGATAAAATAAACAATGTAGAATACGACCAAAGCATCTGGGGAAGGATATTTGGCTACGGCAATGTGGATATCCAAACTGCTGCAGAAATGGGAGAAACAACTTACACAATGATTCACCACCCAAAATTATTAAAAGACACCATCACACAGGCACAGGAAGAATACAAGAAAACGCAGATAAACAAACAGGCTACGCAACTGGCAGAAGCCATTGCCAGGTCAACTTCCTCCATACAACCCTCTCAGCAAATGATCGCAGATGAACTGCAAAAATTATTTAATCTCTACCAACAG
>JAZKGV010000191.1:24092-36362 GCA_040385725.1 Bacteroidota bacterium
TTGCAGGTACGTTCTTCAGCGTACTGTTTTCAATTGCACAAAAAAAGCAAACTGATGAAAAGCTGATCATTTTGAATGACGGTTTTTTAAAACCTCTGTTATATCATTTAATGTGAAACCTTTTGCCTGTAACAAGATCATATAGTGAAAGAGCAGATCTGCTGCTTCATTTTTAAATAAGTCATCGTTGTTATCTTTTGATTCGATCACTAATTCCACAGCTTCCTCTCCTACTTTTTGAGCGATCTTATTAATACCTTTTTCAAATAAAGAACTTGTGTACGATTTATCTGAAGGATTATTTTTTCTGTCAGTAATAATCTGTTCTAACTGCTGCAGAAAATTTTCATTTACATTTTTTTCATCCCAACAGGTATCGCTTCCTGTGTGGCAAACCGGGCCGACAGGATCTGCTTTTATCAACAACGTATCATTATCACAATCCACCTTGATTTCTTTGAGCAATAAATAATTGCCGCTCTCCTCTCCTTTTGTCCATAACCTGCTTTTGCTCCTGCTGAAGAAAGTTACTTTCTGTAACTCCAGTGTTTTAGCCAGTGCCTGTTCATTCATAAAACCAAGCATCAGTACTTTACTGGTTACTGAATCCTGTATAACCGCAGGAACCAATCCATCGATATATTTTTTAAAATCAATTTTCATTTTTATTATTTTCTTTGTTTTCTTCTTCGCTTTTCTTTCTCAGCATTTCAATTATCTCATCCTGTTTTTCCAGGAGCCTGTTCCGCCTGTCAATCATCCTGTTCTCCTGTTTGTTTTTTAACCAAAAGAAAATTATGATCGCAACAATAAGTACTATTCCTACCATAACTATTTTTTTACAACCGGATATTTACAAAAGGGTGCAGGTATGTCTTTAATGCCGCTATTTCTATTTCCTTATAATGAAAAATACTAGCCGCCAGTGCTGCATCTGCATTCGCTTCCTGAAAAACTTCCTTAAAATGTTCCATAGTACCTGCGCCACCAGAAGCTATAACAGGAACGGGGAGCCCAAGAGACAGTTCATTTGTTATGTCTAAGGCAAAGCCATTCTTTGTTCCATCGTTGTTCATTGATGTAAGCAATATTTCTCCTGCTCCCAGCGCCACTGCTTCCTTAGCCCAATCAGTTGTTAACGTATCCGTTTTAATTCTGCCGCCATTTAAATAAACATACCATTGCCCATCTTCTTCCTTCTTTGTATCTATTGCCAATACAATGCATTGGCTTCCGAACTGCTCACTCAAATCTTTTATTAATTGAGGTTTTTTAAATACTGCTGTATTCACTGATACTTTATCGGCTCCGTTCTGCAAAAGCACTGCCACATCTTCCACTGTACTGATACCGCCACCAACAGTAAAAGGAATATTGATATCAGCTGCGATCTTTTTTACCAGTTCAACCAATGTCTTTCTTTTTTCAACGGTTGCAGTAATATCAAGAAATACCAGTTCATCAGCTCCCTGTTGTGAATATAATTTAGCCAATTCAACAGGATCACCGGCATCACGTATACTTTCAAAGTTGATGCCTTTAACGGTGCGTCCATCTTTAATATCGAGACATGGTATGATTCGTTTGCAGAGCAAGGTTTAAGGTTTAAGGTTTAAGGTTTGAAGCAGTTCCAACGCTATCGTTCCTTCATAAATTGCTTTGCCAATGATTGCTCCTGTGCAGCCAATCTCTTTTAATTTAATTACATCGTCAATTGTTGTAACGCCTCCGCTGGCAATCAAATTTATTTCTGGGTGCTCTTCAATAATTTTTTTATACAACTCAACTGACGGGCCATTCATGGCACCGTCTTTTGAAATATCAGTACAGAAAATATTTGTTACACCAAGCCCGATCATCTTCCCAATAAAATCAAATACATTAATTCCGCCATCTTCAAGCCATCCGCTGATCTTTATTTTTTCATCCAGCACATCTGCACCAACCAGGAATTTATCTGCTCCAAATTCCAGCAACCACTCTTCCAGTAATTCAGGATGTTTTACTGCCAAACTTCCGATTGTTGCAATAGAAGCGCCTGCATTAAAAATACTTTCCACATCATTTATCTTTTTAATTCCTCCACCAAAATCAATCACCAGTTTTGTATTTGATGCCACTGCTTCCAGTACTTTTAAATTGATGATGCTTCCGGCTTTTGCTCCATCAAGATCCACCATGTGTAATCTTATGATACCGGCATCCTCAAACTGCTTTGCTACTTCCAAAGGGTTTTCATTGTACACTTTTTGCTTTGTATAGTCACCCTGCGTAAGGCGAACGCATTTGCCGTTAATGATATCTATTGCTGGAATGATGGTAATGCCCCTGTCCCCTAAAGGAGAACTTAGGTTGTTACTTTCTGAGTTGTTTTTATTTTCTTCTAAATTCATAAGCGCCAATTCAAAATTTATGTTAAGCTTATAAAGTTCTTTAAAATCGTTTCTCCTACAGCACCTGATTTCTCCGGGTGAAACTGTACTGCATAAAAATTATCTTTTTGTAATGCGGCACTGTATGGCTGAATATAATTTGTTGTGGCAACGGTTTCATTTCCCAACGCAGCATAATAACTATGTACTGCATAAACAAAATCTCCCTGCTTTAAAGCTTCAAATAACTCAGAATGAAAATCATAAATATTGTTCCATCCTATCTGTGGCACTTTTTCACCATTGAGGGGGGTAAATAATTTTACTTCCTCATCAAATACTCCAAGACAATCTGTATCGCCTTCTTCAGAATGTTTGCACATCAGCTGCAAGCCCAAACAAATTCCCAACACCGGTTGCTTTAATGAAATGATCAGCTCATCTAATTTCCTTTCTTTCAAATACTGCATCGCTGGTGCCGCATGCCCCACACCAGGAAAGATCACTCTTTCTGCACTTTTTATCTCACTTACATCATCTGTTATTATTGACCCGATGCCCAACCTTTGCAAAGCATATTGCACACTTTGCACATTGCCTGCACCGTATTTTATTATCGCTATCACAATATTCCTTTTGTAGAGGGAAGTGAATTATTATTAATATCCCTTTTAACCGCCTGTTTAATACATTTTGCAAATGCCTTAAAGATGGATTCGATCTTATGATGTTCATTGTCTCCTTCTACTTTAATATTCAGGTTGCATTTTGCTGCATCGCTGAATGATTTAAAGAAATGAAAGAACATTTCTGTTGGCATCTCTCCTATTTTTTCTCTTTTAAATTCAGCATCCCATACGATCCAGTTTCGTCCACCAAAATCAAATGCTACCTGTGCAAGGCTTTCATCCATCGGCAAAACAAATGCATAGCGCTCTATTCCCCTTTTATCTCCTAATGCTTTGATCAAAGTCTCTCCCAATGCAATACCGATATCTTCTATCGTATGGTGTTCATCAATATGCAGATCACCGGCACATTCAATATTCAAATCAATATTTCCATGCCTTGCAATTTGTTCCAGCATATGATCAAAAAAACCAAGCCCTGTTTTTATTACTGCTTTACCTGTTCCATCCAGGTTAATATCAACTGTAATTTTTGTTTCGTTTGTATTACGTTGATGAATAGCTTTTCTCGGTGGCAATTTTAGATACTCATAAATATCTTTCCAGTGCGGCGACTCTAATGCAATTGTATCTTTTCTTAATTCTTCCAGTTTATCTTTTATCTCTGCCGCTCCAAGAGAAGAATCTATATTGAGCCAAAAACCTTTGCAACCTAAATTTTTCGCCAGTTGCATATCAGTTATACGGTCGCCTATTACAAATGAATTACTCATATCATACAAAGTCTTATCCAAATACCTGGTAAGCATTCCTGTACCTGGCTTACGGGTTGGCGCATTATCCTTTGGATAAGTTTTATCTATATACACTTCACTGAAAAAAATGTCCTCATTCACTAAACTTGTCATCACAAAATTATGCACCGGCCAAAAACTGTCTTCTGGAAAGGATTCAGTTCCCAAGCCATCCTGGTTTGTTACCATCACTAATTCATAATCCAGTTCTTCAGCTATCTTCCGCATGTATAAAAACATATCAGGATAAAATTCCAGTTTGCTGAATGAATCTAACTGGTAAGTTGGTGGGGCTTCTTTTATTAAAGTACCGTCACGGTCTATGAATAAAACTTTTTTCACTGCTGGTATTGTTTTAATAATTCAATTAATTTTTTATTCTCGCCAGGTGTTCCAATAGTAATACGTAAACAATTTTCACAATGCACTTCTTTACTCCTGTTTCTTACTATTACTTCATTTGATGAAAGGCAATCATAAAGATGATTTGCATCTTTCACTTTTATCAAAATAAAGTTAGCATCACTGGGGTAAATTTTTTCTACAAAAGAAAACTGTGGCAAAGTTTTTATTAAACTTTCTTTTTGCCTTACCACTTCTTTTATCCAGTTGTTTACTGTTTCTGTATCCTGCAAAGCCTCAAGTCCCAGTTGTTGTGACGCTTCATTTATATTATATGGTGGCTTTACTTTGTTGTACAGATCAATTATATCCATAGAAGCATAACATAAGCCCAAACGCAGCGCTGCCAATCCCCATGCTTTGGATAATGTTTGCATCACTATCAGGTTTGGATATTCTGTCAGCTCCTGTATAAAAGTTTTTTGTTTTGAATAGTTAATATATGCTTCATCAATGATGACAATGCCAGGGAAATTATTCAGCAATACTTCCACATCTTCCCTGTTCATATTATTTCCTGTCGGGTTATTGGGAGAACAAATGAAAAGTAATTTTGTATTTGCATCTACTGCATCTAAAATTCCATCCACTTCTAATTGAAATTCTTTTGTAAGGTTTACTTTCTTAATTACAGCATCATTAATATTGGCACTTACTTCATACATGCCGTATGTTGGTGGGCAAATGATTACATTGTCTTTACCGGGTTTACAAAATATCCTGTACGCCAGGTCAATTACTTCATCGCTTCCATTACCTATAAAAATATTTTCAGCCGGCACACCTTTTATTCTTGCTAATTGAAATTTCAATTGCCATTGTAATGGGTCTGGATAACGGTTAAACTTCTCAGCCAAAGGAGACCCATAAGCATTCTCATTGGCATCTAAAAATACCGATGCCTTGCCGGTGAATTCATGCCGGGCAGATGAATAAGGTTTTAGTGTTTTAATATTTTCTCTTACCAGTTTATCTAAATTAAATTCCATTCTGTTTATTATTTCATTCTTATCGTTACTGCATTTTTATGTGCATCCAATCCTTCTGCTGCTGCCATTTGCTCAACAGCATTTCCAATTTCATTTAACCCTTCTTTATTTACCTGCTGAAAAGTTATCTTCTTTACAAAACTATCCAATGACACACCGCTGTATGCTTTTGCATAACCATTGGTTGGTAAAGTATGGTTGGTACCAGATGCATAATCCCCAACACTTTCCGGTGAATAATGACCAAGAAAAACACTTCCGGCATTTACAACTTTTTCTGAAAGTGAATTGGCATTATCAGAAGCGATGATCAAATGCTCCGGTGCATACTCATTTAATAAATGGAATGCATCATCAATATTTTCCATCACCACAAAGTTGCTGTTTGATAAAGCTGCTGATGCTATATCTTTTCTTGGCAAAACACTTAACTGATTTTCAATTTCAACTTTTGTTTTTTCAATGATAGATTCATTAGAAGCAACCAGTATCACCTGGCTGTCTGTTCCATGTTCTGCCTGGCTTAACAGATCGGCTGCTATAAAAGATGGGTTACTGCTTTCATCTGCATATACTGCCACTTCACTGGGACCAGCAGGCATATCGATAGCAATACCTTCTTTATTGATGAGTTGCTTTGCACAGGTAACATACTGGTTGCCCGGGCCAAATATTTTATACACCTGCGAAACTGTTTCTGTGCCGTAGGCCATTGCAGCTATTGCCTGTACGCCACCAATTTTATAAATGTTTTTTAACCCGATCATATCTGCAACGTATAAAACAACAGGATTTACTTTGCCATTTTTGTCACAAGGCGTGCAAACAATAATTTCTTTGCATCCTGCCAGTACTGCAGGAATTCCCAACATCAATAAAGTTGAAAATAACGGCGCTGTGCCACCAGGAATATACAGACCAAGCTTTTGTATAGCTACAGACTTTCTCCAACAAACAACTCCCTTTGTTGTTTCAATCTGTTTTATATCCTCTCTTTGTGACTGGTGAAATTTGGTGATATTATCTTTTGCAATTTTAATGGCTGATTTTAAATCATCTCCAACAAGTTTTATTGCTTCGCTGATTTCGTCGTTAGTTACTTTCAAATGCACACCGGCCTGACCTGCGGTACCAACCGGGGAGATAAAGTCAACTTTATCAAATTGCAACGCATACTTTTTTACAGCAGCATCACCGTTTTGTTTTACATCCTGCAAAATAGATGATACGGTTTCTTCAAGCGGCTTGCTATCAAACACAGGCCGCTGAATGATCTCAGTCCATTGCTCTTTTAAAGGATTTATAAATAGTTTACTCATGTTACTTTTTTTCCGGTCTGACCTGCGGTACCGACCGGGTGAAATTTTACACAATCATCTTTTCGATAGGCAACACAATAATGCCTTCGGCTTCAAACTGTTTTAATCTTTCTATCACTTCCCAAAATTCATTTTCCTTTACCACACTTTGTACACTGCTCCACCCATCTTCTGCTAATGGCACCACTGTTGGGCTTTTCATACCGGGCAGCAGAGTGAAAATATTTTTTAACTGGTGATTCGGTGCATTCAACATGATGTACTTATTGTTCTTTGCCGCTTTTACAGCATTGATACGAAACAGTAATTTATCAAGAATGCCCTGTTTTTCAGCAGACAGGTTTTTATTAGCGGCCAGCACCGCTTCAGAAAATAAGATCGTTTCCACTTCTTTAAGCCCGTTGGTAAATAAAGTGCTGCCACTGCTTACAAGATCGCAAATAGCTTCTGCCAAACCAATACCTGGAGCAATTTCCACGCTGCCACTGATCTCATGTATCTCTGCGTTGCTGTTGTTCCTGTTCAAAAAACCCTGCAGGATAGTTGAATAACTTGTTGCAATTTTTAAGTTATTCAGATCAGCAACAGAATTATAAGTAAATGATTTGGGAACGGCGATGCTTAACCGGCATTTGCCAAAACCTAATTTCCTGATCAGTGTAATATCTTTTTGTTTCTCCAATAGTACGTTTTCACCCACAATGCCCACATCGGCCACGCCGTCAAAAACATATTGTGGAATATCATCGTCTCTCAGGAAAAAAACTTCCAGCGGAAAATTACTGGCAGTAGTTTTCAATTGCTTGTTGCCATTGTTGAGCTCAATACCACACTCCTTTAAAAGTTTGATGGAATCTTCGTAGAGCCTGCCTGATTTCTGAACTGCTATTTTAAGCATTGGTTTGTTTTTTATTTAACCGCCGTCAGGGTTTATCCCGAAAGCTTTCGGGACTGACGGGGTTGTGTCAGATTAAAACAAAAAGGGCTCACCGTTTGGTAAGCCCTGTTGAAATATATTGGTACATACATATCAGGATAACTTACCCGTTGGTAAAGTATGATGATGGTGTATGTGTGTGAATTGTTTCATTTACTCTACAAAATAAGTGGAGTTTGTTTAATTGACCAAATAAAATTTTCTTGTAGCCCCGGATTGCACAGATTTGCACAGATAAATATAAATCCACTCTCATTTGTAGCAATCAGGGTAATCTGCGTTTCTATCCTACCATTTCAATTCCCAAACCCGGCCTGTCAGTATAAATAATTTTCCCATTATCAAATGATACTCCCCTTGCAACGTCCTCCGTTAATAATAACGGCCCATCCATATCAACAAGGTCAAGCAATGGTGCTAATTGTGCAATGGCCGCTGTACCTACAGAGCTTTCATTCATACAACCCACCATTACTTTCATATTTAATTCCCTTGCTCTTGTTATCATTCTCCTGGCCGGAGTAATGCCGCTGCATTTGGTAAGCTTGATATTGATACCATGAAAATGGTTAAAACATTTTTCTACATCGCTTTCTGCCACACAGGCTTCATCTGCAAACAATGGCAAAGTTGATCTTTCATATAAAACTTTCATGCCTTCCCAATTGTCTTTTGCAAGCGGCTGTTCCACCATTTCAACACCGAGTTCTTTCAGCAGCGGAATTTTTTGTAATGCCTGTTCCAATGTCCAGCCTGCATTTGCATCCACCCGTAAAATGGCATCAGTATGTTTACGCAATGCTTCCACCATTTCAATATCGCCTTCCACTCCTACTTTTATTTTGTAAACAGGCCAGGGCTTTTCTTTCATTTTGTTTACCATCGTTTCTATACTGTCAATGCCGATGGTATAATCTGTCAATGGAGATCTTGTTATATCGAGGTTCCATAACTCATGCAACTGCTTTCGTTTTATTTTTCCATACAGATCCCAGCCTGCCATATCCAATGCACAAACCAGGAATGAATTGTTTGGAAACAGGTGATGCAGGTAATGCCAATATCTTTCGGGATCAGAAAAAGCAAATTTTTCAACAAATTGTTTTTTGCTCTCCAGGTCCTGCACCATTTTTTCAACAGGAATATTGTAATAAGCAATCGCAGGTGCTTCTCCATAACCTTTAAAACCAAAATGCTCCAACTCCACAATCAATGTTGGCTGATGCGTTTTGGTTCCCTTTGAAATAGTAAAGGGATATTTAAAAGGCAGGTTGTATGTTTTGTAAGAAACTTTCATAGTATGATGCAATAAAGCAAAGATGCATAGAAGAATATAATAAACCATAAAAGAAAACACCGGCTGTACAACTACACTATTACTGATAAAGGTCATAAGACCGTTTGACTGCCGTCATACTGTATTGCGTTTTTACAAACCACTTTTGTAGAATAAAAAATATGTTATGAAACCAAATGTTGGCAACCTTGATAAAACAATACGTTTATTGCTGGCTGTAGTTATTCTTGCTGCAGGCGCATATTTCAGAAGCTGGTGGGGATTGCTTGCTATAGTTCCCTTGCTTACCGGTGCTATATCCTTTTGTCCGTTATACTCCATCCTTGGGATAAATACCTGTAGTATAAAAAATTAATAAACTGAGTTTACCAGCCGTAGCGATATGTTATGGCTGGTTTTATTTTCACAAATTAAAACAGCATCATCACCACAGCACCGATCATACAAGCCGCCTGTTACCATTGCGGAGAGCAATGCAATGAGATGATAACAGCAGAAAACAAAAATTTTTGCTGCCAGGGGTGTAAGCAGGTTTATTTACTACTAAATGAAAACAATCTGTGCAGTTATTATAGTTTTGACAAAAACCCGGGTATAAAAGCAAAAGGGAAATTTGTTTCTGAAAAATTTGCTTATCTCGATGACGAAAGTGTAAAAAGAAAACTGGTACAGTTTAACAGCGATACACAAATCAATGTGATCTTTCAGTTGCCGCAGATGCATTGTGCTTCCTGTGTTTTTTTATTGGAAAACCTGCACCGCATTGATAAGGGCATTATAAAATCGCAGGCAAATTTTCAGCGAAAGGAAGTGTTCGTCATTTTCAATCCGCATAAAGTATCCCTCCGTAAAGTGGTGGAGTTACTGGCATTTATAGGTTACGAGCCGTACATCAGCCTCAACGACACTACCGCAAAAAAATCACCCAGGTTCAATAAAAATAGAATTTATAAGATCGGCGTGGCTGGTTTTTGCTTTGCCAATATTATGATGCTGAGTTTTCCTGAATATTTTTCCTCCGGAAATATTGAACAAACAGGATTGAAAGAAACTTTTACCTGGCTTAATTTATTTTTATCACTTCCTGTCTTGCTATTTTCTGCAAGTAGTTTTTTTATTTCTGCATGGAAGGGATTGCAGCAAAAAAATTTGAATATTGATGCTCCCATTGCACTGGCAATTATTGTGACATACTCAAGAAGCTATTACGAAATTATCACTGGCACTGGTGCAGGTTATTTGGATTCAGGTACAGGCATTGTTTTCTTTATGCTCATCGGCCGCTGGTTCCAGGATAAAACGTATGACTCCTTTTCATTCGACAGGGACTATCTTTCTTACTTTCCTTTAGGTGTTACAGTACTGAAAGAGCATGAAGAAAAAAACATTCCCGTTACCCAATTAAAAAAAGGTGACCGGATCATCATCCGAAATGAAGAAATGATCCCGGCAGATGCGGTATTAATAAACGGAGATGCCAATCTTGATTATAGTTTTGTAAGCGGGGAAAACACACCATTACAAAAAAGAAAAGGCGAATTGATATATGCCGGTGCTAAACAAAAAGGCAGTGTGATAGAACTGGAAGTGGTGAATGAAACATCACAAAGTTATATCACACAGTTATGGAACAATGATGTGTTCAGCAATAAAAAGAATACAGAAAGATCTTTTATCCATCCGTGGAGCAGGTATTTTACACTGGTGCTTTTTTCTGTAGCCATTGGCGCCGCTTTGTATTGGTGGATAAATGATACATCTAAAATTTTACCGGCTGTTACTTCTGTGCTTATTGTTGCCTGTCCTTGTTCTTTGCTGTTAACAGCAACATTTACCTACGGTAATATGCTCCGCATTTTTGGCAGGAATAAATTGTATTTAAAAAATACATCTGTTATAGAAGCAATGGCAAATATTGACACTATTGTATTTGACAAAACCGGCACACTCACACAAAATCATTCTGCAGCGATAGCGTACGAAGGCACGCCGCTTACAGCAAAGGAATTGTATGCAGTAAAAGTAGTAGCCAAACAATCTTCACACCCATTAAGTAAAGCCATTGCCGCATCCATTGAAGAAAACCACACGATCAATTTACCGGTTACTTCTTTTAAAGAATATACAGGAAGAGGTATTGAAGCATTGGTAAATGATATTCCTGTGAAATTAGGCAATGCTCATTTTATCAATGAAACAGAAAAAATATTGCCGATGCATGAGACAGGCCCTCATGTGCATGTAGTGCTCAACAATATACACATGGGCAAGTACAAAATTGCCAACCAGTATAAAGATGGATTAAAAGAAATGTCTCAATCGCTGGGCAATAAAAAGTATGATCAATATATTTTGTCAGGGGATAATGCTGCAGAAAAAAACAACCTGGAGAAAATATTCAACAACTACAGCAAAATAAAATTTGAGCAACAGCCACAGCAAAAACTTGAATACATAAAGCAATTACAACAGCAACATAAAAAAGTATTGATGCTGGGTGATGGCCTGAATGATGCAGGCGCATTAAAACAAAGTGATGTTGGCATTGCTGTAAGCGATAACCATACGCAATTTACGCCGGCCAGCGATGCTATATTGAATGGAGACAAAGTGTATTTGATGGATAAATTTTTATCCTATGCCCGGTCCGGTAAAAAGATTGTGACAGCTGTGTTTATTGTGTCAATACTTTACAATATTGTGGGATTATCTTTTGCCACGCAGGCATTGCTTTCTCCAATGGTGGCGGCGATATTAATGCCGGTAAGCAGTATCAGTATTGTGTTGCTGGTGACGCTGCTTTCTTCGGTGAGTGCGAAGATGAAGGGGCTGTAAAAGTTGCTGCTATTCTATCATCTGTACAAGTGTGCGACGCAACGATATCGCACAAAGCCTAAATGCTGGTAACAAAAAAATACAAACTGATTTTAATCATATCCTTTCCTAACCCAACTCACCCTTTACCTCCCTCACTCCAAATACTTTTGACCTCATTAAAAAATCAACTAAAGTGAGTGTGATCTTCCTGTTAATCGGCATCAGCATCCTCGTAGCAGGTTCTTTTCTCACAGCCTTTTTATGGAGTGTGAAAAATGGCCAGTACGATGATGACTACACACCTTCTGTACGAATGCTTTTTGATGATGAGCTTACTCCTGAAACCACTTCTTCTGAAACTACAATCCAAAACAAATAAATCTATATGCAGGTAGAAAAATTTTATTATGACAACCGGACGGTAAAAAACTTTGCATACTCCACCATACTCTGGGGCGCTGTGGGTATGCTGGCAGGTTTATGGGTTTCACTACAACTCATATTTCCGTCGCTCAACATCACACAGTATGGATCATTTGGCAGGCTGCGTCCACTGCACACCAATGCTGTAATATTTGCTTTTGTGGGCAATGGCATTTTTATGGGTGTGTATTACTCACTGCAGCGTTTGTGCAAGGCAAGAATGTACAGTGATGTGTTAAGCAAAATACATTTCTGGGGCTGGCAGGCCATTATTGTTGCAGCCGCCATCAC
>JAZKGV010000191.1:36372-46149 GCA_040385725.1 Bacteroidota bacterium
CTACCAGCAAGGAATATGCAGAACTGGAATGGCCTATTGATATTGCTATTACTCTTATCTGGGTGGTGTTTGGCTGGAATATGTTGGGCACCATTATCAAAAGAAGAGAAAAGCATTTATATGTAGCCATCTGGTTTTACATCGCAACATTTGTTACCGTTGCCATGCTGCACATTGTTAACTCCTTTGAGCTGCCTGTTTCGCTTTTTAAAAGTTATAGCTGGTATGCTGGTGTGCAGGATGCATTGGTACAATGGTGGTATGGGCACAATGCAGTGGCATTCTTCTTAACTACGCCTTACTTAGGTTTGATGTATTATTTTATGCCCAAGGCTGCTAACAGGCCGGTGTACTCTTACAGGCTTTCCATCATTCACTTCTGGGCATTAATATTTTTATACATCTGGGCCGGCCCACACCACTTACTATATACATCATTACCAAACTGGGCACAATCATTAGGAATTGTTTTTTCCTTTATGCTCATCTTCCCAAGCTGGGGTGGTATGATCAATGGATTGCTAACACTCCGTGGTGCCTGGGACAGGGTGAGAGATGATGTGATCTTAAAGTTTATGGTGGTGGCGGTAACCTCTTATGGCATGGCCACATTTGAAGGCCCCATGCTCTCCTTAAAAAATGTAAACGCTATTGCACACTTTACTGACTGGATCGTTGCTCATGTACACGTAGGTGCATTAGGCTGGAATGGCATGCTCACTTTCGGTATCATTTACTGGATGATGCCAAGAATATTCAATACATCCTTGTATTCAAAAAAATTAGCCAACAACCATTTCTGGCTGGGCACACTCGGTATTATATTTTATGCGGTGCCACTGTACTGGGCAGGCTTTACACAAAGCAGTATGTGGAAACAATTTACAGAAGCCGGCATACTTAAATACTCTTTTCTTGAAACCGTTACTTACCTCAAACCATTTTATGCAATGCGTTCACTTGGTGGCACATTGTATTTGATCGGTGTGTTTGTAATGTTCTATAATATTTATAAAACAGTAAAAGCTGGCAAACTGGTGGCTGATGAAGCAGCAGAAGCTGCACCACTGCAAAAAGAATATGTAAAACATGCAGGCGAACACTGGCACAGGTGGATAGAAAGAAAACCCGTGCAGTTAATGGTATTAAGTTTAGTGGTGGTGATCATTGGTGGCGTTATAGAGTTGATACCCACTTTTCTCATACAATCAAATGTGCCAACCATTGCCAGTGTAAAACCTTATACGCCGCTTGAACTACAAGGCCGTGATATTTATGTGAGGGAAGGTTGCTATACCTGCCACTCTCAAATGATACGTCCCTTCCGCAGTGAAACAGAACGATATGGTGAATACTCAAAGGCCGGTGAATTTGTATATGACCATCCGTTCCAGTGGGGAAGCAAACGCACCGGGCCTGACCTTGCAAGAGAAGGTGCAGGAAATTTAAAAAAGAGTGATGGCTGGCATTTCCGTCACATGAGAGAGCCATCATCAATGAGTGAGGGTTCTATCATGCCGCCCTATCCTGCCTTGCTTGAAAATGAACTTGACACATCAAGCACAGCTGCTAAAATAAATGCGATGATAACATTGGGTGTTCCTTATGATAAAAACTATGCAGGCAAAGCCAATAAGGATCTGATGCAACAGGCACAGGGAATTGTAAATACACTAAAAGCAGACAGCATTAAAATTTCGCCAAACAGGGAAATAATAGCAGTGATCGCTTACCTGCAAAGGCTTGGGACAGATATTTCAAAAACTGAAAACACTAAACAATAACAGTCATGTTCAAATTCATAAAACAATACGCAGAGAAAATTGACAGCATAGAAATTTTCCCAATGATATCACTTCTCATCTTCTTCCTGTTTTTTGTGGTGCTGCTGGTGATGGTAAAAAAAATGAAGAAAGAAAGAGTGGAACTTTTGTCAAATATTCCTCTTGATAAAGAAGAACTATCTAACTCAACATTGTAAATATCATTTATGAAACGCTTTGAATCAATAAAGAAAAAAATATACAGCACTGCATTGCTGTTGCCTGCTGCCCTGCTGGCCACAGCACAGAATGCCGCAACAAATACAGCCGCACTGGAAGAAAAAAATAACCTGCTTGCTATACTGCTTACTGTAGTTGCCACTGTACTGGCCTTTATCATCTGGGGCATGGGCCAGGTATTGATAAGTGTGAGCAGGCTGGCTTTAGACAAACAGAAGAATGCAGGCAAAGTATTAAGTATTTTGCTTATCGGTGGCTTACTACTTTCATCTCAAACAAGTTTGGCACAAACAGTTGATGCAACAGCAGCAGTAACAAACGCTCCAAACTATGGTGGAATTTCAGCAAATAATTTTTACGCTTTTGTGTTTGTATTGACAATAGAAATTATTGCCATTTTCTTTCTCACATTTTCCATACGCAGTGTGTACCAGGAATTATTACCAGAGAAAAAAGCAGTGGTAAAACAATCAAGATTTGCAACATCGTGGGATGCAATGGATAAAAAATTCTTTACCAAAGCAATACCAGTGGAGAAGGAAGCAGATGTATTGCTCGACCATGATTATGATGGCATACAGGAGCTGGACAATGCGTTACCGCCCTGGTGGAAATATGGTTTCTATATTACTATCGTGGTGGCCTTTGTTTATATGTTCATTTTCCATGTTTCCGGTGAAGGCAAAAACCCTACAGAGGAATATGCTGCTGAAATGGAAAAAGCAAGAATTGAAAAAGAAGTGTATGAAGCCAACAATAAAGACAAAGTGGATGAGAAAAATGTACCAATGGCAGATGCTGCAGGTATTGCTGAAGGCAAAGATCTTTTTTCTGCGAAATGCTGGGCATGCCATGGCAAGACAGGTGAAGGTAGTGCAGGGCCAAATCTTACTGACGACTACTGGATCCATAAAGGTTCTTTAAACGATATCTATCTCAGTATAAAAGTGGGCTACCAGGATAAGGGTATGCAATCATGGGCAAAAGAATTTACTCCAAAACAAATAAGCAATATTGCCAGCTTTATTAAAACACTGCATGGCAGCAAGCCACCAAACGCCAAAGCACCGCAAGGAGACTTATTTGCAGAAAGCGCCACGACTGATTCTACAGCAGCATCAACAACAGATTCTACCAAAACAACATTGCCAGCTGATAAAGCAACAGTAAACACGAAGTAATAAAAAACATTATGCCGGTTGTAGAACAAACAAAAGAACTTGATAAGAAAGAAACCTTCAGGGATTCAGTGGCCACCATTTCCAAAGATGGACAAAGGAATTACTTACATCCAAAGAAGCCCAAAGGTCTGTTCTACAACAAGCGCACTATGTTTAGTATTTTTTATCTCATCGTTTTCTTCACACTCCCTTTTATAAAAGTAAATGATGCACCCTTGCTGATGCTGAATGTGCTGGAAAGAAAATTTATCATCTTCGGGTTGGTATTCTGGCCGCAGGATTTTTTCATATTTGGTATTGCCATGCTCACCTTTATTGTGTTTGTGATCTTGTTTACGGTGGTGTTTGGACGAATATTCTGTGGATGGGCTTGTCCGCAAACCATTTTTATGGAAATGGTATTCCGCAAAATTGAATACTGGATAGATGGCGATGCACCACAGCAAAAACAATTGAGGGCAATGCCATGGAATGCAACCAAGATCCGTAAAAGAGTTTTTAAGTTTATCACTTTCTTTTTTCTTTCGTTTATCATTGCCAATTTTTTTCTTGCTTATCTGATAAGCATGGATGAATTGTTGGGTTATATTAAAGCTCCTTCTGCACATATTGGCACATTGATATCATTGCTGGGGTTTACATCTGTTTTCTTTTTCGTGTACTGGTGGTTCAGGGAGCAGGCTTGCATTGTGGTTTGTCCTTATGGAAGATTGCAGGGTGTATTGCTGGATAAAAATTCAATTGTGGTGGCTTATGATCACAAACGTGGCGAACCCAGGGGCAAGTATTCAAAAAATGATAAAGAAGAAAAGCATGACTGCAAATGTGTTGATTGCAAAAATGAAGGCGGTTGTCATAACCTCGAAGAAAGATTGGCAGAATTATTTCCGCCGAAAGGTGATTGCATTGATTGTGCTGCCTGTGTGAGGGTATGCCCCACAGGTATTGACATCCGCAATGGTACACAACTGGAGTGTGTTAATTGCACTGCCTGTATTGATGCCTGCGATACCATTATGACCAGCATTGACAAACCAAAAGGCCTTATCCGTTATGCGTCTGAAAAAAGTATTACAGATGGTGTGCAGTTGAAATTTACAGGTCGTATCAAAGCATACTCAATTGTGCTGTTTTTATTACTTGGCCTGCTTGCAACATTAATTGTAACCCGTACTGACCTGGATGCAAGGCTCATGCGTACATCAGGCATGACTTATACATCATTACCCGACGGCAGAATAGCTAACCTGTATAACCTGAAACTGGCAAACAAAACACACAAAGACATTTCCTTTACACTAAAGCTGGAAGATGTAGCTGGAGAGATAACAGCAGTAGGTAGTGGAAAAATGATCATTCAGAAAGAAGATTATGCCAACCTGCAGTTCTTTGTAAAACTTAACCGCAATGATGTAAAAAACTGGAAGAAGATCATCCATATCGGTTTATATGAGAATGATAAAAAACTAAAAACAATAGAAGCAAAGTTTATCGGGCCGGAAGTGTATGAATAAAGTGTGGAAGGTTTAAGGTCTAAGGTTTAAGGTTTGCCTTAGGTTTTAAAAGTCGCCCATTTTAAACAACAACTTTAAACCTTAAACTTTTTAAACTTTAAACTTTTTCTATATGAACTGGGGATATAAAATATTGATCGTGTATTTAGCTTTTGTGGCCGGCATAGTTGTGATGGTGGTGAAATCATCAACGCAAAAAATTGACCTGGTAACCCAGGATTACTATACCAAAGAATTAAAGTACCAGGAAAGGATCGATGCCGTTAAAAGAACTGAAGCGCTTTCGTCAAAAGTAAAATACGAAGTAAAGAATGGCAAGGTTGTTATCACATTGCCTGCTGCATTTGATCTAAAAGCCGTAAATGGAAATGTGCTGTTGTATTACGCTGCCGATAATAGTAAAGATGTTACTAAAGATTTTACAACTAACAACAGGACTATAACAATAGAACTGCCAATTACTGCAAAAGGCCCATATCAATTGCAGATAAGCTGGATATCGGAAGGCCATGCCTTTTATTTTGAAGAAAATTTATTTCTATAGTTTTTAAACAAGCCCAAAATGTTACAGATAGCATTCACCGCATTTGCCATGGGAATAATTGGAAGCTTTCACTGCATTGGTATGTGTGGACCGCTGGCGCTGGCATTACCATTAAAAGACGATAGCCTGTTCTCAAAATTTACAGGTGCATTACTGTACAACAGCGGAAGAATTGTTACCTATTCATTTTTCGGATTGGCTGCAGGAAGTATAGGACAAAGCTTTTCATTCTTTGGCTTTCAACAAGGGCTGTCTATTACAGCAGGAGCGTTGATAGCGTTACTGGTAATATTGCCTAAGCTGTTTCCGCTTGTATTTAAAAACAAAAATTTTGTCGGTAGTTTTTTTGAAAAATTAAGACAAACATTCAGCCGGTTGTTCCTTAAAAAAAATCAATCCGCATTATTTGCCATAGGTGTTTTAAATGGATTATTGCCTTGCGGCCTGGTGTACCTCGCCATTGCCGGCGCTACTGCAACAGGAAACATAATTGATGCAGTAATATTTATGGCTGCATTTGGTGCAGGCACATTGCCTGTAATGTGGAGCATTGCCTTCTGGGGAAATTTTATCAATGTAAGCCTCAGGCAACGCATCCGGAAAATGTATCCATACATGATGATGCTGATGGCCTGCCTGTTGATATTAAGAGGCATGGGTTTGGGCATACCATACATAAGCCCGGCAGAAAACAGTACAGCAAATAAAATTAATTGTTGTGCAAAACCCTGATCAGATAAAAAAATTAAAAGCATATCATTATATGCTGCATAATACATCGCATATCAAAGAAAAAATAAACCAGGCATTGGGAGAATGTACTGCATGGTTAACTACGCTGGACCTGTTGAAGGAAGAAAGCTATTCTCTGAAAACAAAACTCAGTGAAGCATTAGATAATGATGCAGATAAAGAACTGGTGGCAGAGGCAGAAAATTTTCACAACCTTATTATCATAAGAGATGAGTACATAAGGGATATTGCTACAGATACCAGGAACCAGGAAAAGAAATTAACAGAAGCTGCTTCCAAAAATCCATCAGACAGGCAGTGGATAAAACCACAACAGAAATTACGCAACGAAATAGCTTACCTTGAAAAGGATTTTTCAACTATGAGGGACGATTTCTATCGTAAGTTTCTCAAAAAAGCTACACTATGAAAGGGCTACATGAATTTCTTGTTCCTTATACCATTTCACAAATTGTAGCAATAGCCATACTCATTATTGCTTTTAAAAGCACAAAATGGGCAAGGATAATATTTGCTGCAGTTTTCTTCCTGGCATTTTGCATGAATATGTATCTTGGCATTTTTGCGCCTGACACCTATCTTGATTATGCAAAATTTGCGATTCCCTTTTACCGTGACTTCATTAATGGTTGGTTCAGCCGCTACAATCACATCATTGTTCCAGCCATTGCCTGCGGACAATTATTAATTGCTATTGGCATGTTGTTAAAAGACTGGTGGGTAAAATGGGCATGTATCGGCTCGGTTATTTTTTTGATCAGCATTTCTCCATTAATGGTGGCATCTGCTTTTCCATTCTCAATTATTGTTTCTGCTGCTGCAATGGTCATATTAAAAAATGACAATAGAAATTTTGGGTGGCTGAAAAAAAACATCCAGCCGCAACCCTCTTAAAAATATATTATGCTCCGCATTGTCCTATTCATCATTATACTCCTGCATGCCCTTATTCATTTTATGGGTTTTACAAAAGCATTTGGATATGGCAATATGCAACAGCTTAAACTACCCATTTCAAAAACCACCGGTTTGCTTTGGCTGGCGATTGCGTTTTTGTTTATTATAGCGGCTGTTTTGTTTTTACAACACAAACAAGGCTGGTGGATGGTTGCCATACCCACCGCCATACTTTCTCAAATTATAATTACTATGAGCTGGCAGGATGCTAAAGCTGGCACGATTGCCAACATAATTATTTTGATTGCCGCATTTCTCAGTTTTACCAGCTACCGTTTCGAAAATACTTTCAAGAAAGATGTAAAAAAAAACCTGGAGCAGAATAATGCCCTTACCAAAGAGTTGCTTACCACGCAAGACCTTACTCATTTGCCTTTGCCTGTACAAAAATATTTGCACTATACAGGCGTTGTAAACAAACCAAAAGTAAAAAGTGTAAGAGTGGTATTTGAAGGACAAATGAGGGATAAAGGAAAAGATTATTTTCCATTTCTATCAGAGCAATATAATTTTTTTAATGAACCTACAAGGCTGTTCTTTATGAAAGCGAAAATGTTTGGTGTAACTGTTCCGGGTTATCATCATTACATAAAGGCGAATGCAGTGATGGACATTCGTTTGTTTGGCCTGTTTCCTGTTGTACAAAAAAGTGGGGCCGTAATGAATAAAACAGAAACGGTAACACTCTTTAACGACATGTGCCTGTTGGCGCCTGCTACTTTGATAGACAAGCGCATTCAATGGCTTCCGATCAATGACACTTCTGTTACAGCAATATTTACCAATCATGATATTACTATTACAGCTAATTTATTTTTTAATCAGCAGGGTCAATTGGTAAATTTTATTTCAAATGACAGGGTTTCAGTAAACGAAATGAAAGCATTCCCTTTTTCAACACCTGTTGCCAGCTATAAAAATGTGAATGGGTATACTATCATGTCTGTAGCTGAAGCTGTGTGGCATTATGAAAATGGAGCTTTTACTTATGGGAAATTCAATCTACTCGAAGTTGAATACAATGTTCAATCGTTTAAATAGTTCTTATCATGCAAAGTGTTTGCTAAACAATATCTATAATGATACATAGCTTACTTAAAAACTAAAAATGAAAAAATTTGCCAAATGGATTTTATATATAGCGGCATCTGTCCTTTTGCTCTGGGGTATCCTTACAATAGTGGCACAAATGAAAGGAAAGCCAAAAGCCTGGGTATATAAAAATGCCGGTGCTTCACAAAAAGCTTTGATCGTTTACAACCCTGATATTTTTTACAATTTTGATGAACAGGTTTGCAAAGCCTTTGCAGAAGAAATAAAAAATATGGAGGTAACAGTAGCAACCGTTGCGGCAGCGGATACTATAAGCAATCACAATTATGGCCTGTATATTTTTTGCGCCAACACTTATAACTGGCGGCCCGATTGGCCAACTGCCGGTTTTATAAAAAATTATCCCAAGCTGCAAAACAAGCCCGTTGTAGCTATTACTCTGGGCTCCGGTTCTACAGAAGCGTCTCAAAAACATTTTGAAAATATTATTCTCAGCAAAGGGGGAAAACTCATTGCATCCCGTTCATTCTGGCTTTTGAAGCCAAATGATGAATCAAGGATGAAAGAAAAAAATGTAGCTGTTTGCATTGCACAAGTACACGAATGGGCAAAAGAAATAGTAGCGAAAATATCATTAAACAGGCCTGAATAAATACCAACTATAAAATGCAATGAATAGCCAGCCGATATCAAACTAAAACACCTATGATGTCCACTACTACAACAAATGCGCAATTTAAAGGCCTTTCGTCTCAAGAGATACCGGCATTGCAAAAACAGTTTGGCAAGAATATTTTTTATTCCGGGCCGCAACGACGTTTCTACCACATCCTGTTTGATATTGCAAAAGAACCAATGTTCATCCTGCTCATTGTTGCAACCACACTCTATTTTATTTTAGGCGAAGCAAAAGAAGGCATCATGATGCTGGCTGCTACGTTCCTTGTTGCAACAATATCTGTTTACCAGGATATAAAAAGCAGCAATGCCATTAAAGCCCTGCAGGAGTTTACAGCGCCTCAGGTAAAAGTGATAAGGGATGGAATGGAAAAAACAATTGCAGCAGAAGAATTGGTGCCTGGTGATATAACAGGGCTGGAGGAAGGAATGAATATACCTGCGGATTCAATTATTATTCAGCAAAATGATTTTAGTGTAAACGAATCTGTTATTACCGGCGAATCATTGCCGGTAGATAAGAACGAAAGCGATACACTATTCCAGGGCGCAACAATTAACAGCGGGAAAGCCGTTGCAAAAGTTACTGCTACCGGCAACAATACAGTGCTGGGTAAACTGGGCAAAGCAGTGGGCATGTACCAGCCGCCCAAAACTTTGCTGCAAATGCAACTGGGAAAATTTGTAAAAAGGCTGGCGTTGTTTGGCCTCATTGCATTTGCCGTTATCTTCTTTGTCAACTTTTATATTCACAAAGAATTTGTAACCAGCTTGCTTTTTGCACTTACACTGGCAATGTCAGTGATACCAGAAGAAATACCAGTAGCCTTTTCTTCCTTTATGGCATTGGGCGCTTACAAAATGAGCAAGTTAGGCATCATATCCCGGCAGAGCCAGATAGTGGAAAACCTTGGTGCAGTTAATGTTGTTTGTCTTGATAAAACAGGCACCATCACAGAAAATAAAATGCAGGTGAAAGCCGTGTATGATTTCAGTAGTGCTACACTAGATGAATCTGGCAAAAGCAATAACAAAGTGCTTTATTATGCAGTGCTTGCGAGTGAAGCCGACCCTTTTGATGCCATGGAAAAAGC
>JAZKGV010000191.1:46159-51366 GCA_040385725.1 Bacteroidota bacterium
AAAAGCTATTTGGGAATCATACACACAACAAGGCAACAATGCCAATACAGGGCTTGCGATGATACATGAATACCCGTTGCAAGGCCGGCCGCCAATGATGACGCATGTGTACAACATTGATAATATAATAACTGCCACAGCAAAAGGCGCTATTGAAAGAATAGTCAGGGTTTGCAAAATGAATGAAGCAGATACCAAGAAAGTGGAAGCTGTTTCATCATCGCTGACATCCAAAGGCTATCGTGTAATTGCAGTGGCAAGCGCTCTACACAGCGAAGAAAAATTCCCGGAACAGCAGGATGATTTCAACTGGCGTTTTGAAGGTTTGCTTGCATTGTACGACCCTCCTAAAAAAAATGTAAAAGAAACATTTCAAAAATTCCGTGAAGCAAAAATTGATATTAAGATCATTACCGGTGATCATCCTGCCACTACCGCCAACATTGCCTCACAAGTTGGCATTGACCATAATCAAAAATATTTTACCGGCGATGACATAATGAAAATGACTGAAGCTGAACTGTCAACCGCCGTACGCAACTGCAGCATCTTTGCCCGTATGTTTCCCGATGCAAAACTGAAAGTGGTGGAAGCATTAAAAGCAAATGGGGAAATTGTTGCTATGACAGGCGACGGTGTAAATGACGGGCCTGCGTTAAAAGCAGCAGACATCGGTATTGCAATGGGCAAAAAAGGAACAGAGATTGCAAGGCAGGCCGCAGACTTGGTGCTTACTGACGACAACCTTGAAAAGATAGTAACTGCCGTTAGTGAAGGAAGGAAAATTTTCAGCAACCTGAAAAAAGCTGTACGGTATATTATCTCTATTCACATTCCAATTATCCTCGTTGCATCTATACCCCTAATACTTGGGTGGAGACTCCCCAATATTTTCACTCCGGTGCATATAATTTTTATGGAAATAATCATGGGGCCAACCTGCTCTGTTTTTTTTGAAAGGGAACCGGTAGAAGGAAACCTGATGATGCAATCACCAAGAAACAGGAGCATTGGCTTATTTACACGGAATGAATTATTACTGAGCATTGTGCAAGGCATTATCATTGCTTCATTCACCCTTATTCTTTACTATTATTATATGGGCAGTGGTGCAAGTATCGAGGAGGTAAGGACAGTTGTTTTTATCACACTCATACTAAGCAATATGTTCCTCACATTTGCCAACCGCTCATTCAGCCAAAACATTTTCCATACCATACGTTACAAAAATAACCTTGCCCCATTCGTTGTAATTATTTCTGCGGCATTTATTGCAACGCTGTATTATATACCGGCAGCAAAAGAGCTTTTTGGATTGGAGGATATCACTGTTAAGATGTTTTTACTATGCCTTGCCATTTCCTTTTCTTCAGTGATGTGGTTTGAAATATATAAAAGCGGATTGGTAAAACAGGGCTAACTTAATTCAGCATAGCCGCCAGTTTCTTTTCATTCATGATAATGATCTGCCCTGCCTGGATATCTATTAATTTCTCAGATTTAAAATCACTAAGTGTTCTTATGAGCGACTCAGTAGCAGTACCGGCAATATTTGCCAGGTCTTCTCTTGATATTTGTATGGAGAATTTTTCTTTGTCATCCTTCCCGTATTTCTGTTGCAATGTTATCAGTGCATCAGCCACTCTTTTACGGAGAGAATTATAAGCAAGGCCAAGCAATTGTTCTTCTTTTTCTGCTACATTTTTAGCCAGCAGCTTAATGAATTTCTGCATCACTTCCTTATTGCTTTCGATCAATCCCCTGAATTCTTCCACAGGTATAATAGCAATATCAGTTTCATCAATGGCTTCAGCCGTTTCTTTATATACTGTTCCTTCCAGCATAGCCACATAACCAATAAATTCTCCCTCTCCATGCAGGCCAACTGTAAATTCTTTGCCATCCGTATTTGTCTTGAAGGTTTTTACTTTTCCTTTTTCGATGTAATACAATTTATTGGGATGATTGCCTTCTGAATAAATTGCCTGTTTCTTTTTGTAATGGTTGGTATGCCTGTCTTTCGTAAAATCTTCCATTGCCTTTTTTCCACTCACTTCATGCAGCATCTGGTGCATGCCCTCTGCTGTTGATTCAAAATTTTTTTTCAGCAACTCTACTTTATTTAACCGGCTTTCAATAGCAGTCAGCAATTCTATGTCGGTAAAGGGTTTGGTTACATAATCATCTGCGCCCATTTCCATTCCCTTTCTGAAATCGCTGCGTTCTGCTTTGGCTGTTAAAAAAATAAATGGAATGCCTTTCAGCCCGGAGTTTTTATTCAACAGGTGTAAAACACCGTAACCATCCAGCACCGGCATCATTACATCACAGATAATAAGATCTGGCTTTGCGGCAAGCGCTTTCTCCACTCCCACTTTCCCATTTTCAGCAGTTTCCACTTTATAACCGGCAAGCTCTAATATCTCGGCGGTATTTTCTCTTATATCGTCATTGTCTTCAATAAGCAGCAAATGTTTCATACTGTTAATGTATCATTTTTAAACGTGATGGTAAAAATTGTGCCTTTCTCCAGTTCGCTTTTGCATTCGAGGTGCCCGTTCATCAATTCCACGTATTTGTCAACTATATGCAATCCCAAACCTGTGCCCTGTATATTAGTAGCATTCTTCGCCCTGAAAAAGCGTTCAAACAAATGCTCCTGGTCTTCCTCTGAAATACCCATTCCATGATCCCTTACCTGGAAAATAATATCATTGGCGTTTACACTGCTGTTAACTTCAATAATACCATCATCGGGAGAAAATTTAATGGCATTAGAAAGAAGGTTAATGATAATATTTCTCAGCAAAGTGATATCAAGGTTCACTTCTTCATTTCCGGTATGGTGATAAATGATCTGTTGTGTTTTTTTTGCAATACCCTGCAGTTCGCTGCAAATATTAGCGAGGAGTTCTTTCACATTAAAAACACTGTAATGCGTCACAATTTTTCCATCTTCAATTTTACCAATGGAAAGAAATTCGTTGAGTATGTCGGTAAGATTGTGCACCGAAGACTTAATACGTAATATATGCCTGTCTCTTTTTTCCTGCTCCTCTGACAGTGTATATTTTGCCATTAATGATGCAGAAGAAAGAATAGTACTCAGCGGTGTCCGGAATTCATGCGATGCCATCGAAACAAAACGGCTTTTCAGATCGCTAAGTTCCTTTTCCTTGTTTAATGCCTGCGCCAGTTCATCTTTTGATTCTTCCACTTCTTTCATGGCCTCTTCCAGCTGGCTGGTACGCAACATTACTTTTTGTTCCAGTTCATCGTTTAGCTTTTCAATTTTTGCATTCCCCTTTTCAAGTTCCTGCTGCTGCAATAACATTTCGTTTTCTATCTGCTTACGCCTGGTAATATCGTTCACAAAAGCAATTACAAAACTGGCATCATTGCTTCTATAGTTACTTAAGCTTACTTCCACATTAAACTGCTCACCAGATTTTTTTACCCCGGACAAATCCATCCCTAATCCCATTGGCCTGTTTTGAGGATGTGCAGTATAATTTTCCCTGTAGCCGGTATGATGTGTATGATATTTTACAGGTATCAGCACTTCCACTTTTTTTCCAATTAATTCATCCGCTTCGTTATAGCCAAACTGTTTCAGCAAAAAATTATTTGCGAGGATAATTTGTCCATCCTTGTCAACAATTAAAATTCCCAATGAAGCATGTTGAAACAGGGCTTCAAATTTTTCCTTTTCGTTTAATAATTCTATTTGTGGAGAAGCCATGAAGAAAAATATAACTTTTTGTAAAAATAAAATAAATAATAAACTGAATTGAAATAATAAAAACATGCCTGTTGTTTGCAGGCATCAGTTTTTTGTAACAGGTTTTATAGATTTTATCCTTCTACAAAATACATATCAATAACACCTTTATTCTTGGCTTCAATTTTTCCCCGGTAAGTGCAGGTAAATTTTTCTTTTACCAGTTCGTAAGTGATACCGCTTATGTTTACTTTGCCAATGCCGCCACTGCTCTCCATTCTTGATGCTGTATTTACGGTATCGCCCCAAATATCATAGGCAAACTTTTTAATGCCCACAATACCAGCTACCACCGGCCCGCTATGGATACCACAACGTAATTCAAAATAAGGTTGTCCTTTTGCTATTCTTTCCTGCTTGTTATCTTCAATAAATTTTACCATATCAATGCCTGCTGACACCACATCAAAGGGATGTGTTTTATTGCTTACAGGCAACCCGCCAGCACACATGTATGAGTCCCCGATGGTCTTAATTTTTTCAATACCATACTTTTCCACTATACGGTCAAAAGCACTGTAACAATGGTTTATTTCAGCAACCAATTCTTCCGGTGTTAGTTTTTCACTGGCGATAGTAAAGTTTTTAAAGTCGGTAAACAAAACTGTTACAGATTCAAAACTTTTTGTTTTAGCAGTACCTGTTTCTTTTAATTCTTCAGCAGTTTCTTCCGGTAAAATATTCAGCAGCAACTCATCGCTTCTTTTTTTGGCTTTATGAATACGGTTTCGTTGGGCAAAAAATACAGCTGCAAATAATACCATAATAGCAAAGCCACCTATAAAAGTGTACTTAAACCGCTTTTGTGTTTTTACTTCCTTCTTTTGTATTTCTATTTCCGATTCTTTTTTCTCCAGGTCAAATGTAAACTGGAGTGTACCGAGTTTTTTATCTGTATTCACATTATAAATAGTATCCTTTATCGCCAATAAAAGATCCTGGTATTTATAAGCATTTACAAAATCTTTTTTCTGTGAATAAACTACTGATAACCCCTGGTAAGCATCCTTTATTTCTGTAATAGCATTAAGCGGCTGCCCAATTGCGATGGCTTGCATATAAGCATCAATGGCATCACCCATATCTCCTTTGGCCTGGTATGCCTGTCCTAAACCTACCAATGATTGCGTTTGATCAAGTTTTGTATCCAGTTTCCTCGAAATTTCAAATGCCTGTTTATGAATTTCGATGGCTTTATCAAACTGCTGTTTGTGTACATACACACGGCCGATATAATTTAAGGAATAAGGCAGGTCTTCTGTGCCTTCGTATGCTTTTACTGATTGCTCCAGGTAAAAAAGTGCCTGCTCGTCGTTACCCATTTTATAATACAGTTCCCCGAGATTAGCAGTTGATGAGCCGATGGAATACTGGTCATTGATGGCAAGGCTCAATTTATATGATTGTAGAAAATAATCAAGTGCTT
>JAZKGV010000192.1:0-21700 GCA_040385725.1 Bacteroidota bacterium
TTCCATTCTGTAATTTTAAATTTTCCGATCTTGTTTGTATCCAGGTCAAAACTTACATTAGCTTTATTCTTAACCGGGTTTGGATAAACAGCCACTGATAAGTCTTTTCCACTAAGCCTTACACTCCTGATCTCAGTATGAACAAATTTACCATCACGGTCTGTTTGTTTAACACGGAAGTAAATAACTCCTGATGAACGGATAGCAGATAAATTGTCTTGTGTAAAAGAATAAACATTGCTGCTTCTTCCATTATTTAAAGCAGGTATTGATTTTAATGGAGTAAAGTCAACACCATTTACACTTTTCTGAATTTCGTAGCTAACAGTGTTGGCATCTTCATTTTCAACAGCCCATGTAAGTAAAGCAGCATCTTTGTTTTTTGTAGCAGTAAAATTCAAAAACTTAACCGGAAGAGGAACATCCAATAATTCCTGGAAATAAATTGTAGAGCCACTTGGACCAGCAGTTGTTTGAGTAGCGGGGAAGAAATAATTTGAAAGCGATGCTGGTCTTAAGTCTCCACCATTTTGATCTGTAATCGCCAGGTAGTAAGTTGATTCAAAATCATCAGACACAAATTGCAGGTCAACTGTATTTGGAGGAGTACCTACCAAAGTAACACTAAGCAAATCATAAGGAGTAGCGCCAGTGTATGCAGCCGGTGTGGTTGCAACAGCAGGAGCAGTAAAAATAAAGTGGTCAACGTGAAATCCTGGTATTAAATAAGCAGGATTATCTCTTTCAATTTCCCATGCACCGGTACCAGTACCGCCGCCACCTACATTACCATTGCCAGCCATACCTGGAAAAGCTGCAGTATTTACTGTAACTGTACCATAAGTAAAGGCAGGTGATGGATCTGGATAACGAACAAAGAATTCTATTGTTGAAAACCCTGTAGTAACCGTTTGATCCGGCATTAATTTAAATGTGATCAAATTGCCGGTGTTGGTTAAGCTAGCCGCAAATTTCCCCTGACCCATTGCAACTCCTGCTACAACCACCGAAACCATTAATGTTATAAATATTTTCTTCATTGTATAAAGCTTTAAATAGTTTTAGAATGCTGGTTGTGTAATTATAGTTGCTGAACCTAACATGCTCAGGAATTTTGAATAATCATTTGTTGTGGCAGATCCTGTTTTTCTTACATTACCATCAAGATTAAAATCTTCTCTTCTGTACACGGCTGTTGGGCCTGGCGCTGCTACACTTGAAACCGCAGCCAGGAACAACGAATAGTCATTTGTAGATGCAGAACCAGTTTTACGGCTAAATATGTCGGTATTTGAATTACCACCCCACAAGCCAAATACACTTGCAGTAAGGGTAGCCATGGCGTTATTTGTAACGGCGCCGGCAAATGCCTGGCCTAATCCGGTTGTAAAGTCGTAACCAGTAGTGCTTACTTTTGCCAGCGATAATGTTGCTGCTGTTCTTGCACCAAGGTGGTTCCTGTGACGAACTGAAACATAATAACTACCCAATGCATTACCAGCTAAATTTACCGGAGACGTTCCGTCTGTATCTACAACATCCCCATCTCTTTGAAGCAATGCAGCCCTTTGAGAAACTACAACACCATCACTACTTCTATGTAACTGTACCAATACCCAATCAACAATTGTATTATTAGTAGAAGCTCCGGCAGCAGCGCCAATAACTGAGCTTGCTGCTGTTTCTCCACCACCGCTACCTTTTAAAGCAGCGGTAATTAATGTACCGCCAGTAGCAGATGAATATGGTTCAGTTGTAGGTATAAGGTTAGCTAAACGTAAAGCATCTCCCATTACACCTGTACCTGTATTATAATTTCCTTGTAAAAATACTTTTGGAGAAACAAGTAATGGAGAAAGTACCGGCCTTGTACCCACAGCAAAAGTTCCCACGCCTGTAAAACCAGAACGGGCAACTGTATATGGTCCTGCACCACTTGCAGCAGCAGTTTGAGAGTTTAACAGATCCCAACCTACGCTGGCAGCAGGAGTTGTAAGATAAGTTGAAATACCAGTCCTTGTCCTGTCAAAACCAGCCAATTCATCTGTTGCACTCCAGCCTGCAGTTAAAGCAAGGTTACTTCCACCGGCAACAGCTTCTGTAATTGTCCAGGTATTATTAACCACTTCTTTTGAATAAGCAGTGCCTGTGGCACCACCACTCAATACTGTAGCAGATGCCCTTGCACCAATACTATCAGCGGTACCAGTATTAGCAACTGTAAGTGGATTGTACGTTGTAATTGAATTTCCAATTGGGAAAGTAAAAGCAACAGCCCCTACAGCGGCTTTAATCACTCTTCCTGTACCATTGGTTACAAAATACTTTGCATTGGTAGCGTTGGTTACCGTACCGGCGGCGGCAAGGGAAATATTGTTACTTCCCAGTAAAACCTTTCCGTTGGTAAACAAAACATCACCTGCAACTTTAGCACTGCCGGTGAGTGTTATATTAGCAGTGTTGTCGATTTCCAGGCTGGGAATGCTGAACCCATTCATGTTCACATTCTGGTTAGCGGTTCCTTTAAGGATCACTTTTCCTGCACCCTGGATGTCCACATTACTGGTTACATCGCCCTGAACAGTAACGGTAGCGCCGGACTGAATGGTGAAGGTTGCCTGGTCGATAAAAAGCTGTGCGGATGCGATGTTGCAAACCACAGTACCAGCAGCCATCAGGGCAAGGTGTAATTTTTTAAGCTTCATGGAGCAATAGTTTATTGATTGTTAACAGTTAATTCCAAAAATAAAAATACAAGTTAATTGGTAATACAAAAAAATAATTTAGTATCAGGAAGGGTACAGTTAGTAAACGGTGAATAAAAGGATATAAGAATTTGATGCGGTGAAGATAAAAAACATTTTTGGTATTAGGATACCCTGATAGGGTGAATTTTATTTTTGTTGCGCCGGGATAAAAATTCTGTTTGTAATTATCATTTATTTTAGCCGAAATTTGCCCTTCTTAAAGATAAAATATGCTGGCAGAAATAAAAGTTCCTACCGTTGGTGAAAGTATTACAGAAGTAACATTGGTAAAATGGATAAAGAAGACAGGTGAATGGGTTGAAAGGGACGAGGTAATTGCAGAATTAGAAAGCGAAAAAGCCACTTTTGAAATAAATGCAGAACAGGCGGGTGTTTTAACCACATTGGCAGGAGAAGGCGACACCATTAAAATTGGCGATGTTGTTTGCAAAATAGATACAGATGCAGCCAAACCAGAAGGTGCTCCTGTTGCTAAAGTGGAGGAGAAAAAAACCGCTCCTGCCCCGGCAGCCGAAAAACCTGCTAAAAAGGAAACAGAAGCAGCCGTTGCGGTTGATGTAAAAGCAACCCCTGTTGCCGCCGCAATGATAGCTGATAAAAAAGTTGATCTCAAAAGCATTACCCCAACCGGGAGTAATGGAAAAATATTTAAGCAGGATGTGCTGGAAGCATTAAGTAACCCAGGCAGAAAACCCGGTGTTGCCATGTTTGGCCGTACAGACAGGCCGGAAAAGATGAGCAACCTGCGTAAAACAATCAGCCGCCGTTTGGTGGAAGCCAAAAACACTACAGCCATGCTCACCACTTTTAATGAAGTGGATATGAGTGCCATCATGGAGATAAGGGCTAAATACAAGGATAAGTTTAAAGAAGGACACAGCGTAAACCTTGGCTTTATGAGCTTTTTTACAAAAGCCTGCACTTATGCATTAATGGAATGGCCATCGGTGAATGCTTACATTGATGGTGAAAATATTATTTACCACGACTACTGTGATATTTCTATTGCGGTAAGTGCACCAAAAGGTTTGGTGGTGCCGGTAATAAGAAATGCAGAAAGCTTAAGCATGGCCGACATTGAAAAGAAAGTGGTGGAACTGGCTACAAAAGCAAAAGAAAACAAATTAACTATTGAAGAAATGACTGGCGGAACTTTCACTATTACCAACGGTGGTATATTCGGCTCTATGATGAGCACACCGATCATTAATATTCCGCAATCTGCTATTTTGGGGATGCACAATATTTTGCAGAGGCCAATGGCGGTAAACGGGCAGGTGGTGATAAAACCAATGATGTACCTGGCACTTAGTTATGATCACCGCATTATTGACGGAAGAGAGTCGGTGAGCTTTTTAGTAAGAGTAAAAGAGTTATTAGAGAATCCGGCATTATTACTTTTTGGAAAAGACCCGGTGAAAAGCCTTCTTGAAATTTAATTGATAAAAATATTTTTAGTGTGCGGCTGGCTTATAAAACCAGCCGTTATTTTTTTCAGCATGGGGCGTTATCATTCTTATATCAACACATCTTTAAAAATTCTCCAATCTTATAATGGAGAAATGCCTTTCAGCATTTTTATAAAGCAATTTTTTTCAAAAGAAAAAAAGTACGGGTCTAAAGACAGGAAACAAATTGCGGCGCTTTGTTACAGTTACTTCAGGGTTGGCCTGGCCCTTAAAAAAGAACTGACTGAAAAAAATATCATCAAAGCATTTTTTATTTCGACCCATGAACCCTCTGCATTGATACAAGCATTACAACCAGAATGGGATAATGGAATAACAAATCCCATCGAAGATAAAATGGCAATGGCAGGCTTATCTTTTGAAGATATTTTTCCTTTTACAGGTGAACTTAATGATGTAGCAGATACCGATGCATTTTGCCAATCGTTTTTAACTCAACCAGGTTTGTTTATAAGGATACGTCCGAATAAAAATGTTGTTGTTGAAAAAATAAAAGCAGCCGGAGTTGAATATAGTTCTCTGAATAATGACAATACCGTTCAATTTACTTCCGGAACTAATATTGAAAATATTGTGGCCATAGACAAAGAAGTAGTTATCCAGGATTATAATTCCCAGCAGGTTTTTAATTATATAACGGCAAATAATTTCTCTTCAAATAAAAAAGAAATTACAGTTTGGGATTGCTGTGCTGCCAGTGGTGGCAAATCAATTTTGATATATGACCTACTGAATGAAAAAATAAAACTTACCGTTTCAGACATCAGGCAAAGCATTATTGCCAACCTTCAGCAACGTTTTAAAAATGCAGGCATAAAAAATTATCATCATTTTATTGCGGATATAAGTGATGACACAAAAACATCACCTGCATCCAATTACGATATTATCATTTGCGATGCCCCCTGTACAGGCAGCGGCACCTGGAGCCGGACACCAGAGCAACTTTATTTTTTTGATACCTCTTCCATTGAGAAATTTTCAACCCTGCAGAAAAAAATTGCTGTAAATGCATTACCCCATTTAAATAATGATGGCTTGTTCTTTTACATCACCTGTTCTGTTTTTAAAAAAGAAAATGAAGAAGTAGTTGACTATATCAGTAAGCAACCTGGCATGGAATTACTTGAGATGAAAAACCTGTTTGGGTATGAGATAAAAGCAGATTCTATGTTTGTAGCGGTGTTCAGGAAGGTTTCTCACAAAGCCCACTAAGTTCACTAAAAAACTTTGTCTCCTTTGTGCCTTTGTGGGATATTATCAATAATATAACCAATGATATTTCATCTTCTCCCCTTTTTTAAATTCTAATGCAGGTGCAGGAACCTTCATCACATTTGGAACACTCAGCAAAATATGTGGTTCCATACTCCTGTTATCAATCTTTTTTAGATCTGCATCTACAGAAAACATAAAGCGGTGTTGTCTTTTAAATTCCGGTATCACCACATCGCCTATTTTGGATGGGTTTGTTCTGGCGCCGATCATACCATCAGCTCCCATACCCATACTCACATTCAACCATTGTGGAAAAGAAGTATTGCTGCTCATAAACGAAGCAGGATTTACAGAAAGCCAATAGGTTTGCCCATTATAATCCTTGAGCCAGCGTTGCCATTTATTAGCGCCCAGTTCCGAAGGATTATATTTTGCATAAATAGTTTTATGGAATGAAAATTTTAATCTTGCCCGTTGCTCACCCCAGGCCAGTTGTTGCGCCACAAACAAAGCACTCCCCGTAATATTTGCCAGCATATCGCCTTTTGAAAAACCCCATTCAGAATTAAAGCCATCAAATATTTCCACCACTGTTTGCAAACCTACAGCAGTAAGCCCCCCTATCCATGCAGCTTTTTTATTATCCACCCCACTCCACCGCATTACATCATATTGTATAGCGCTTACATTATAAGCCGTAACAGCATGGCCAATTTTATCCATGCTCAGCCACTCGGCATTGTCATTAAAAAGATGAAACCTGCTTTTAGGAAATTTTTTATACCACAAATAATGAATGCCTATTGTTACTGCAGTGGTGATAGCAGCTTCGGTAATAATAACTCCATTCAACCTTCCCTGGTTAATGGTATTATGCTGTGCCTTTACCTGCTGTACAGCAAATGAACCCATCAAAAGAAGTATAAGCAGCTTTGTTGTAGCCTTTTTCAAAACCTGGTAATCAATTTTATTACTGCAATGTTATATCATTTTCCTTTTAAAAATTTTTGAGCTGTCACAATATACATGGGTAACATACGTTTTAACCTGTTAGATGGAAGAAGCCGTTTCTTTTATCAGTATCCGTACATTTTCTAATCTAAACCTATAAAAAGTATGAAAACAAACACCCTCAGTATGCCTGCACCGCAGGTTAACTACATGCAGGTAATGTCACGAAAATTTATCGCTTTTGTAAAATGGATATCAGTTCCATAACATTAGTTAGTTAAAAAACTATACACTCAAATCCAATAGCCGAAAGGTTGTTGGATTTTTTTTATTCAGTAAAAATTTATCCCACAAAGGCACGATGTACACAAAATAACCTTCCTGGTTCCTTCGTGTCTTTGTGGGAAACTGAAATAGTACTTTCTTTTGCAAAACCACAGCATACTTTATCTTCACACCATTATGAGCAAATTTTTAATTGTTGGGCTGGGTAATATTGGCAATGAATACGCCAACACAAGGCACAACATTGGCTTTGATGTGGTGTTTGCCTTTGTTCAAAAACATGGAGGCAATTTTAAAGAGGCCCGGCTGGCTTATATGGCAGAAGTAAAATTTAAAGGCAAGCCTTTTGTTTGCATTTGTCCTACTACCTATATGAACCTTAGCGGCAAGGCTTTTAAATACTGGATGGACAAAGAAAAAATACCCGTGGAAAATACGCTTACCATTTTAGATGATATTGCTTTGCCCTTAGACAAGTTACGCTTACGGTCTTCAGGATCTGCAGGCGGACACAATGGATTGAGGGATATTGAAGCCACTTTGGGCCATAATAATTATCCCAGGTTGCGTTTTGGCGTGGGAAATAATTATCCCAAAGGCATGCAGGCAGAATTTGTTTTGGGCAAATGGAACGCCAGCGAACTGCCTGTGGTGCAATTAAAAATCCAAAAATGCGTTGATGTAATAGAAAAATTTGCAACCGCAGGTATAGAACAAACGATGACGGAAGTGAACAAACTTGCCATTAAATAAGTTCCATAGTAAATTTCCTGTATCATATTTGTTTTTTTACGTGATTTGTCTATATTCGTTTTTCAACCTGGTATCCTTTAAACTGCAAAACAATGAAGATAATTTGTGTTGGCCGTAATTATGCGGCACATGCCAAAGAGCTTGGCAACGATGTGCCGGATGAACCGGTGATTTTTATGAAACCTAAGAGCGCTTTGCTGCAAAGCCATACGCCTTTCTATTACCCGGAGTTCACGAATGAATTACACTACGAATGTGAACTGGTTTTACGCATTTCAAAAAACGGTAAATATATCCAGGAGCGCCATGCGGCTAATTACTATAACGGTATTACAGTTGGTATTGACTTTACTGCAAGGGATATTCAAAATGACCTGATGGCAAAAGGTCTGCCCTGGGAAAAAGCAAAAGCATTTGACAATTCTGCTGCGGTGGGAAAATTCATCGACATCGTTCCAGGTTTTAATAAAAAGAATATCAACTTCAGTTTGTATAAAAATAAAGAAGTGGTGCAGCAAGCCAATTCCAGCCAGATGACTTTTAATTTTGAATCCATCATTGCCCATGTATCAACTTTTTTTTCTTTAAACATTGGCGATTTGATCTTTACAGGCACACCTGCCGGTGTAGGCGAATGTGTGGTTGGTGATGAACTGGAAGGCTTTATTGAAAGTGAAATGTTGCTGAAGATGGAAGTAAAATAATTACCCCGCTTTAAATCTAAATATTGAGCCATTACAAAATTTGTAATGGCTTTTTTATTTTTTGAGTGATCGATCGTTAATCACATAAGAAAAGTATGTTTATAAAAGAAATGGCCGAAAATTAATTCAGCCATTTCTTCTCATTTGTAGTGTAAAAATATTACCAATAAATATTTATACAGTACAGATGTATATATGGAGTGGTATTGCTAACGCCATAATGGTTTTTTGCCAGATGGTCTTATGGATTGCTTTGCACCTGATAATTGGATGTTATGTTTAAAGTCATGTTTAGTGACCGCTTTAGCCAACGCTTTTTTATCAGTAACCATTATTGGATCCTCTACTTTATCGGGTATCACAGGTTTTATCTCCGGGCTTTTTTCTTCTACCGGTGGACGATCTAAATTTATTGTCTCAAAAGTTTCTACCGGCACCATTTCATTTTTATCTGGCTTAGTGCTTTTCTTTTTTACCGTAGCTTGTTTTGAAACTGCTTTCTTTTTTATTGCTGCCTTCTTTAATGAAGTTGCCTTTTTAGTAGCTGCTACTTTTTTCGGTGTTGCCTTTTTACTTATAGTTTTTTTAGGTGCTGCTTTTTTTGCTGTTTTCTTTTTTGGCACTTTAGCTCCTTTTTCTCTTGCTTCAGATAAACCAATTGCAATGGCTTGTTTTGGATTGGTTACTTTTTTATTTGACTTACCGTTGCGTAAAGTTCCTTTTTCCATTCTCTTCATTGATGATTCAACACTTTTTTGAGCAGCCTTTGAATATTTTGCCATAAGTTTTCTTTTAGTATAGATTTTTTTTCAATAATTGTACCAGCGGCAAAATCAGTATAAACGTTATCAAAACAAGCATTGTTTGAGTATAAACTTCCTCATGTAATAAAAAGCTGTGAATAAATTTTGCCTCACTCTCTCCTTCGCCAATCATTTACCTTTGCCGCCATGAAAAGTATTATCCTTAATAAAAATATCAGCAGAAGAGTTGAGCTTGGCCATCCCTGGATCTTTGGTAATGAAGTAAACCGTGGCAAATTGCTGGATGCTTCACCACAAGCCGGAGAAATTGTAAATGTGCTTACGCATGATAAAAATTTTATCGGAAGAGGATATACCAATCCGCAATCGCAGATAATGGTGCGGCTGCTTACAAGAGATAAGAATGAAAATATTGATGACAACTTTTTTATCAACCGCATACAAAAAGCATGGAACTACCGCCAGCAGATCGGCTACACAGAAAACTGCCGCCTCGTTTTTGGCGAAGCTGATGACCTGCCTCAATTGATCATTGATAAGTTCAATGATCATTTTGTTATCCAGACTTTAGCGCTGGGAATTGATGTATGGAAACCAGCCATTGTTAAAGCCATTGAAAAAATATTTTCGCCCAAAGGAATCTACGAACGCAATGATGTACCGGTGAGAGAACTGGAAGGAATGCAACAACAAAAAGGGTTTTTATCTGCGGAGTTTGATACCAATATTATCATTACTGAAAATGGGGTTAAATTTCATGTTGATATTGCCAACGGACAAAAAACGGGCTTCTTTCTCGACCAACAGGATAACCGTAAAGCCATTCAGCATATTGTAAAAGGTGCAGATGTACTCGGCGCATTTTGCTATACTGGTTCTTTTGAAATAGCTGCTGCTTTCTTTGGTGCCAAAAAAGTTACCGGTCTTGATATTTCACAAAGCGCTATTGATATGTGCAATAAAAATGCAGCACTAAATGGACTGGAAGATAAATGCGAATTCATTTGTGTAAATGCATTTGATGTATTGAAAAACTGGACAAAAGAAAATAAACAATGGGATGTGGTAATGCTTGATCCACCGTCATTCAGCAAAAGCCGCAGCACCATTGACAAAGCAGTGGCTGGTTATAAAGAGATAAATTTGAGAGGAATGAAATTGGTAAAGCCCGGAGGTTTTTTAGTTACATCAAGTTGTACCAATCTTGTGCAACCGGAATTATTTTTGGATACTATTTATGCTGCCGCTAAGGATGCCAAAAGAAAATTAAGACAGGTTGTTTTTAATGCACAATCACCAGACCACCCTATTATAAGAGGACAGGAGTACACACACTATTTAAAGTTTTTGATTGTGCAGGTGCTGTAACTCTTATTTAAAGCAACTCCCTGATCTTTTCTTCCAGTTCCTTGCCTTCAAGATCAACGGCAACAATAACGCCTTCCTTGTTCAATAAGAAAGTTGCCGGTATAGCATCTACTCCAAACTTTACAGCAGTATTGGCATCCCAGCCTTCGCCATCCAGCACCTGCGTATATTTTATTTTGTCTTTACGAATGGCTTTAATCCACGACTCCTTCCTGTTATCAATTGAAACACCTAATACCTCAAAACCTTTATCCTTAAATTTTTCATACAGCTTCTGCACATGTGGATTTGATTTCCTGCAAGGCCCACACCAGCTTGCCCAAAAATCGATCATCACCACTTTTCCTTTAAAGGAAGAGAGCTTTACTGTATCTCCATTTATTCCAGGCAAGGCAATTTCAGGTGCTATGTCGCCAACTTTTATTTGAGCATTTGCAGCGATACAGCTAATAGACAAAACAAGTGCCATTACAATTTTCATTTGCAACAATTTTTCTTTTGAAAGAATGATAATACGAACTTAAAAAATCTCAACATCAAAACACATTAAAAAAGTTATACTCAAATTTCACTACCATTCCCCTGTCTGCCGTCCTCATCAATTGATTAACTACCGGAAAACGATAGCCCAGGTCCAATCTCATCCTGCTTTTAAATATCAGTTGCAAAGAAGGAGCAATATCAAAATAAGTTTTGTTGTTTCCCAAATTGGTTTGCCCCAACAACTCACACATCAAATTTAAGTTGGTTTGATCGTAGTTGGTGTATTCTTTCGGCAGCATCAGCTTCCCAATTGATAATGTATAATTCAACGCATTTCTTTCTTTGCTGCCGTACGGAAATTTTTCAACACCATTCTCTGTCGCATGCAGTAAAGAACTGCTGGCGGAGATGGCGATCTTGTTAACCAATTTTGTTGCCACCATTCCACCTTCATAACCCGAGCTATTCCCAAAAAAATCTATTGCCTGTTGATGAATATGGCTGTTGTTAAAGCTATACCTGCCAAACGCAGCCATCCTGAAATGGCTATGTACATCATCAATACTGAAGAAGCGGTATTTTAAATACATACTTCCGCCTTCAGCAGTAAACCTATCATCACGGTTGCTTAAAAACATTTCCCCATGCAGCATTATTTTTTTTGAAACACCGATCATCAATTCAGGCAGTAAATGATAATTGTACTTGCTGGTACCATTTTGCTTCATCAAGTAATTATTCAATCGTATGCCAACGGTTTTTGCAGCCATATTACTGGCAGGTTCTGTAAACACGAACAGCTCCTGTGCGCTTGCCTTATAAACAAATAGTATAAATATTGAAACAAATATGTTTTTCATTAAATAAAAAATGAAGTGTCAGATAAAAGTTTACAGTTTGCGTAGCCATGCACCACACAAACTGTAAACGAAAACCTGCCTGCCGGCAGGTGTAAACTGTTATATTGTTACATGATAAATTCTTGTACCTTCTTTAAGATCACCTTTGGCACAACAGGCAGATGCTTTACCGGTTTTATAACATTCCATAGTGGTGTACTTGCTGTTTTGCTTAAAAGCCTTTGCAGTTACATAACCTTTGTCAAGCACCTTGATGGTTTTATCACCATCAATAGTCTGATCTTTTATATTTAGAAAATGAAAAGTGGTGCCGTCAATTTCAATATGGCTGTCGTTAGTGAGTTCAGCATTATTAAACCTGACAGAAGCAGTGAGAGAAGCAACAAAGAAACCGGCATCTTCTACTTTTTCTTTTAACTCGTCAATAACTACTTTGCTGCCGGGCTTAAATGTTATATCAAAACTGGAGTTCTTAATATTGGCTTCCACCTTCTCTACAAAGTCAATTGACTGCAGTGATTTATTGATGGCATTGCTGCACATGCTGCAGGTAAGGCCGCTTGCCTGCAAAGTTGCTTTTGTTATTTGTGCATTGGTTGTTGCTATAAAAAATAAACTGCTTAATAATGCAGTAAAAAAGTATTTGCGTTTCATAATTGTAAAATTTAGTTGTTAAATAAACAGGTACAGCCCGGTAATTCCGGGCATATCAATCACAACTAAATTCTAAATCCTGAAAATGCAGTTTAATATACAGGCAGATGGCCCGCTATATATTGGTGGGGAATGATTGTTTACTTTACCCTCAACCGGTGTTGCTGCCAGTAAAAAATCAAATACAGGAAACCTGTTTATAAGAATAGCAACCGGTGTTTCAAAACTTACATCATTCGAAACATTTTTATGAGAATCGTTAAGCTTGTAAAATTTATGTTCATCACTGCAACAGCCGCCTTTCTTTTCCTTCATTCCACATTTGCCACATTTATCATTGTCGTTTCCAAATAACTCCACACCTGCTTTTTTACCCATACAGTAATGTATCTCCATGGCAATGCCGGAAGAAACACCGAGGTATAGAAAGGCTAATATGGCGACAATGAATTTTTTCATTACGGCACAAAGGTAATTTGTTTTACCAAAGAGAAAAATATGATTGTTCTCAGGAAAGAGATTTTAACAAAGAAGAATGCAGTATGATTTCGAGATAGAATAAGGATTGAACAATTGTAGTCTCTAAAGTTCCCCTTTTAGGGGGCGGAGGGGGTGTCTAATTCACAAAATTCCATTGAATACCAAACCTGAAAAGCAAGCCGGGATAAATATAATGTGGCGCCGCAAAGTTGCTCCTGGTAAATCCAAAGCCATCGCTAAAGCTTACGCTGTTCAAATTCTCAAGTCTTAAATAACCGGTAAATCTTTTGATGCTGAAATGAAAAAAAGCATTTACATCAGGGCGGTTGCTGATGGTGATGCTGTCCTGCGGAAAAAACTGTCCCATCACCGGGGAATAGTCGTACGCCTTAAAGGGTGTATAATATCTTACCTCAAGCCCTGTGCTTAAATAAAGGTTCTTAAAAAACAACCCTTCATAAGCCAGCCGGTTTCTTGTAAATACCAAAGGCAATCTTATTGGCGAAGCAGCATCGGTGATTTGAACGGTCGCTTCGCTGTAAAGGTTCCATCTTTTGGTTAGCTTTATTTTTTTAGCCGCACCCAATTGTAAAATATTAATGATGCGGCTGAACTGATCTTTTTTATAATAACCAGTGAAGTAAGTATAATTGGTAATAAAATAATTAGCAGCAGATAAACTAATAAATGGATTATCGGCGGTTATTTTAAACGTGGTGATATTTTCTTTTGACAGCGAAATGTCATTTCTGAAATTAAAAGAAGAGTTGCTGTTGAAAACATAAGAAGGGCTGCGGTTTACATTTTGAAAAGTAACACCCACATTGCCCCACCGCTTACCAAAGTAGCGTGTCAGGTAAGCATACACACTGTAATCACCACTGTTGTTGCCGGCAGAATAAAATTCTCCCCTTGCTATAATATCCCATAGCTTATTTCTTGTTTTATTGCGGTATTCGCCATGCAGCACAATATTGTAAAAACTTTTGCTGCCCGACGAAAAAGTTCCCGTTATGTTTTCCAGCCTTGCGCCTGCCAGTAAATACTGCCCTGAATTCTTTGTGTCTGGAAATTGAAGCACAGAAAAATCATTGCTGATAATTTTCCATTCGTCTGTTAGTTCAAACTTTTTTGCAGCAGCGCTTACAGAAGTATCATACCATCTTTCATAAACCAGTGAGTCGATAGTGCGGCCACCTGATATCAGCGTATCTATATAGGTATTATACATGCTGGTGTAAGTAAACGTATGCTGAAAACGCAGCTTTGAATAAAAAAGATACTCCGTTGTAGAGTCATTTACTTCTACGGAATCAGTTTTACCGAGGTCGTAACTCTGTCTTAAAAAAAGTGTGAACTCTTTATTTTTATTCCCCGTGCTTACAAAACTTTTAAAAGGGTTGGGTGTGTAACTTTTACTGAACGATAAATTAACCGGGATGGAAAAGCGTCTTTTATAAATAGAAGTATCCAGGTAACTGTTGCGTACCATGCCGCCATTCTCTGAATTTTTTATCGAGTTGCTCATGATAAAAAAAGAAGCAGCGTATCGTTTTCTTTTTCCCTGGTAAGTACTGTACAGCCGGTAGTTATTATGGTTGGCATCCTGGTTTACAAAAAAACCCGGTGCATTCAGCAGCCTGTATTCAAAACCAAAATTCAAATTAGGTTTGGGGCTTTGGGCATGTATAATATTTATCATCTGTTCTTTGCCCGAGGCCAGTTGATAATTGATCTGTGTAAAAGGTTTGGTGGTTTTAAAAAACCTTGTTTTTTCTATGGTGAACTTATAGGCGTCAAATGCATGAAACCCCGGGTCGATGCCTGTTTTGGTATTGGGAGAAAAAATAAAAGAGTATCCTGCCGCACCGCTGTTGCCTAAATACTGCCAGGTGTAGGGAACAATGTAATACCTGTAGTAATCATTTAGATTATTATCAAGTTTAATGCTGCGGATGGAATCAAGGTAACGATAGGTAATGGTTAACGAATCTTTTGCATCATCCCTGTGTTCAAACCCAATACTGTCCTGCGTAGAGAAAGTAGCGCCTTGCGTGCCACTGCCATACTGCCTGTTCACAGCATCTGAGCCAGGGCCTTCCTGTGAAAAGCTGTAATGAGAAATAAAACCCAGCAAAAATGTGAGGAGCAGTTTGTTCATCTGTTCGGTTACCGTTTCAGCAGACATATTGATTGATGGATACGCTGCAAAAATGAGCGCCAAAGGTAAGTGAAGATAGTGTTAAGCTTATCGTTAAACAATCACGACATTTTCCCACAAAGGCACCAAGGGGCGCTAACACAAATACTTTGTTGGCTTAGTGCCTTTGTGGGATTCCTTTTTAGCCAGCGACAACGTTTCCGTTAATAAGCGCTTTAAAAATCACCTGCGGCATTTTTAAACTAATTACACTTCCCTATCTTCGCCACACAAAATTTTTATACCATGAACCTTCACGAATACCAGGCCAAGGAATTATTAAAAAAATACAATGTTCCTGTACAGGAAGGCATAGCCTGCAACACAGCAAATGAAGCAGAAGAAGCCTACAGGCAAATACACACACAATACAGCAGCAAGTTTGCTGTAGTAAAAGCACAGATACATGCCGGTGGCCGTGGCAAAGGAAAAATTGTGGGTACAGAACAACGTGGCGTGGCGGTTGGTAAAAATGCAGAAGACATCAGGCAGATAGCACAAAATATTTTAGGCGGCACATTGGTTACTATACAAACCGGCCCTGCAGGTAAATTGGTAAACAAAGTATTGGTGGCACAGGATGTATATTATGAAGGTCCTAACCCGGTAAAGGAATTTTACCTCTCTATTTTATTAGACCGTACCAAAGGGCAGAATGTAGTTATGTACAGCACCGAAGGCGGAATGAATATTGAAGACGTGGCTCATGATACGCCTGAAAAAATATTTAAAGAATGGGTACACCCAGGCGGCGGATTGCAGGGTTTCCAGGCAAGAAAGATCGCATTTAATTTAGGCCTGAGTGGTGAGTCATTTAAAAACTGTGTGAAGTTTGTAACCAACTTATACAATGCGTATGTTGGATTGGATTGTGGTATGCTTGAAATAAATCCCCTGTTTAAAACAAGTGATGATAAAATAATTGCGGTTGACTGCAAGATGAATATTGATGACAATGCTATAATGCGCCATGCTGATATAGCTGCCTTAAGGGATGTGAGCGAAGAAGACCCTACAGAAGTGGAAGCTGGTAAATTCAACCTGAACTTTGTAAAGCTGGATGGCAACGTAGGTTGCATGGTGAATGGCGCCGGTCTTGCAATGGCAACAATGGACATGATCAAATTGAGCGGCGGCGAACCTGCTAACTTCCTTGATGTAGGCGGTACGGCTAATGCACAAACAGTAGAAGCCGGGTTCCGTATTATTTTAAAAGACCCGAAAGTAAAAGCCATCCTTATCAACATTTTTGGTGGTATCGTTCGCTGCGACAGGGTTGCACAAGGTGTTATTGATGCCTACCAATCTATTGGCAATATTGAAATACCAATTATCGTTCGCCTGCAAGGCACCAATGCTGATGTAGCTAAAAAACTGATTGACGACAGCGGGTTAAAAGTGCAGAGTGCTATATTATTAAGTGAAGCAGCAAGCCTGGTAAATAAAGCAGTAGCGTAATTTTTATAATTCGAATTATATAAAATCCCATCCGTTAATAACGGATGGGATTTTTGTTTATACAAGTTTATATGTGACCCTTGTAGTATAAATTCTACATATCGTACTAGTTTTCCAATTCTGGATTTTTCCAAAATAAAGACAATTATTCTCCAAGTCTGTCGTTATCTATAGGTGTTGTAACAACTAACCCAGTATTTAACACTGATGTCTATGGAGCCATACAAAATTTTTATCGTTGAAGACGATCCCTGGTACGGGGAAATTTTAGAGTACCATCTTTCATTGAATGAGGACTATGTCATTACCCGTTTCACCACGGGCAAAGAATGTTTAGCCAATCTTCACAAGAAACCAGACCTTATTACCATCGACTTTTCGTTGCCTGATTATACAGGTGATAAGCTGTATGAAAAGATCAAACAGGTGGATGATTCCATTCCTGTGGTGGCCATCAGCGGGCAGGAAGAAGTGACTGTGGCAGTGAACCTTTTAAAGGCAGGTGTTACTGATTACTTAGTAAAGGATGAGAATACAAAAGATATGTTGTGGAATGCTGTAATACGCATCCGCAAAATGGGCAACCTCAAAAAAGAAGTAGAAGACCTAAAAGAAGAACTGGGCCAAAAATATGCTTTCGAAAAAAGCATAAAAGGCACCAGCCCTGCTTTGCACAAAATATTTGCATTGATGGAGAAAGCCACCAAAACAAATATCAATGTTTCTATCACGGGTGAAACCGGTACCGGTAAAGAAGTGGTATCAAAAGCTATACATTATAATAGTGAGAGAAAGAAGAAATCATTTGTTGCTGTAAATATGGCGGCCATTCCAAAAGAACTGGTGGAAAGTGAATTGTTTGGCCATGAAAAAGGCGCTTTTACAGGTGCGGTGGCAAGAAAGGCCGGCAAGTTTGAAGAAGCCAACGGCGGTACCATCTTCTTAGATGAAATAGCAGAACTTGATCTGAACCTGCAAAGCAAAATACTCAGGGTGCTGCAGGAAAGAGAAGTAATAAGGGTTGGTGGAAATGAAACAGTAAAATTAGATATAAGGCTTATTGTGGCCACACATAAAAACCTGGCAGATGAAGTAAAGAAAGGCAACTTCCGTGAAGACCTTTATTACCGTATCATCGGTTTGCCAATTGAATTGCCACCATTAAGGGATAGAGGTAATGATGTATTGCTGCTGGCAAAACATTTTACCGATGAGTTTGCAAAAGACAACAAACTTGGACCCGTTACTATTTCATCAGAAGCAAAACAAAAACTGTTGGGCTATCATTTCCCCGGTAATATAAGGGAACTGAAAGCTATGATGGAACTGGCTGCTGTGATGGGTACCGATGGAGAGATCAAAGCAGATGATATCACCTACAATTCCACCAAATCTGGTGAAGTGTTTACAATGGAACAAAAAACACTGCGGCAATATACCTGCGACATTATTAAGTATTTCCTGAGAAAATATGATGATGATGTAATGCTGGTGGCTGATAAGCTGGACATAGGCAAATCAACCATCTATAAAATGCTGCAACAAAAAGAAATAGTGTTAGAGTAAGGTGAATGAATGAAGAGATAAACCATACCCCTGCAAAGCTTTAAAAACAATCCTATGCGTAAAAATGTAAGTGAAAAATGGCAAGCCGGTAAGGCCCCGTCTGCAAAAAAAAAGCAGGAAAAACCGCTTACTGCAATTCCTGGCAACAAATCCAGGGTGGCGATGATGCCAATTGAAAATGATACAGAAAGGGATTGTAACGAAATTGAGCAACTGCAACGTATAGCCCAAAATATGCCGGGCATACTGGTGGAATATGTAGCCAAAGAAGACGGCAGCCATGAACTTATTTATTTAAGCCCTTCATTCGAAAGGATATTTGGCATTCGGGCCAACCACCTTCATAAGCTTACACAGTTTGTTCACCCGGATGATTTTCATGAAATGAGCAATGCGATGGATAAAGCTGCCGAAACACTGGAGCAGTTTTATACAGAATCAAGAATGATATTGCCGGGAAGAGGTTTGGTGTGGCGCTCTATCAACTGCTCATTCAGCCACTTTACAAAAGAAGGCGGCAAAGTATTTACCGGCCTCATGATGGATATTTCTGACAGGAAAAAAGCAGATGAAAAACTGAGTGAATCAGAACACAGGCTTATATCATTGATCGGCAACCTGCAAAACGGTGTGCTGGTGGAAGATGAACACAGGAAGATTGTGTTGGCCAATGAAAAGTACTGTGAAATGTTTGGCATTGATATGCACCACGAAAACCTGAAAGGTAAAAACGGTGCTGAATATGTGGATTCAACAAAAGACCTTTTTAATGACCCCGACTTTTTTGAAGAACAGATAATGACATTGCTTGAATTTCAAAAACCTGCAATGGATGAAATTTTTGAAATGCAGGATGGCCGTCTTTTAAAACGCCAGTATATACCTGTATGTACTGATAATATTTACAAAGGCCATTTGTGGAAATACACCGATGTAACACTCGAAAAAACTGCAGAGACAACTTTAAAAATAAGAGAAGAAAAATACAGGAGCATTATTGACAACATGAACCTGGGCCTCTTAGAAGTAGATACAGAAGAAAAAATATTATTCGCCAATCATGGTTTTTGTGAAATGAGTGGCTATGAATTAAATGAACTACTTGGACAAAGGGCTGCACAAATTTTTGCAAAGGGTGAGAACATTGAGTTGATGGAGCAAAAAAATGAAGAACGCAAAAGAGGAACAACAGATGCATATGAAATTGTTGTAAAAGATAAACGTGGACAGGTAAGATGGTGGCTCGTAAGTGGCGCACCACGATACAATGACCAGGGAGAACTGGTAGGTTCTGTAGGAATACATCTTGACATTACAGATCAAAAACAATTAGAACTGGAATTGACTGTGGCAAGAGAACAGGCTGAACAATCTACGAGAAGTAAAGAAGTATTTCTTGCCAACATGAGCCATGAGATACGTACACCAATGAACGCCATCTTAGGTATGAGCGGACAGTTGGCAAAAACAGGATTGAGTAAAAAACAACTCTTCTATCTTGATGCCATCAACGGTGCATCAGAAAATCTGTTGGTTATCATCAATGATATACTTGACCTCTCAAAAATTGAAGCAGGAAAATTAAGCTTAGAGAAAATAGCATTTGAACCAAGGTCAATTATCAAGAGGGCGATACAGGCGCTTACTCACAAAGCAGAAGAAAAAGGCCTTGCATTAACCAATTCCATTTTAGATGATAAGATAAGTGAAGTGCTGATAGGTGACCCTTACAGGCTTAACCAGATATTACTAAACGTTATCAGCAATGCCGTAAAGTTTACTGAAAAAGGCGGCGTTGATATTAAACTGGAAGTAATAAATGATGCAAGGAACAGCCAGACGGTACAGGTATCAGTAAAAGATACCGGCATTGGCATGGAAGAAAAATTCAGGGATACTTTATTTGAAAAATTCTCCCAGGAAGATGCATCGGTTACAAGACAATATGGAGGTACTGGTTTAGGCATGAGCATCTGCCGGCAATTAATTGAATTAATGGACGGCGAGATAAGTGTAGAGAGCGAAAAAGGTTTTGGTTCCACCATATCATTTGTCGTTACATTCCCTAAAGGCAGCGAAGATGACCTTCCTTCGCAGGAAGTATTTGTGGCAGCAGAAAACATGCTGGCCGGCAAAAAAATACTGGTGGTGGATGATAATGAAATGAACCGCCTGCTTGCAACGACCATATTGGCAAACTATGCTGCTGAAACAGTAGAAGCAGCCAATGGGCAGGAATCAGTAGAATATCTTTTAGACAATAAAGTTGACCTGGTATTAATGGATATACAAATGCCGGTGATGAATGGCTTTGATGCTGCAAGATATATACGGAAAAATATCAGTACTGACCTGCCAATGATAGCATTAACAGCAAATGCTATTAAAGGCGACAATGAAAAATGTATCGAAGCAGGCCTTAATAGTTATTTAGCAAAACCATTTAAAGAAGAAGCGTTGATGAAAATGATCGCAGGTATGCTTAAGATAAACGGATCGGTAAACAAACAAAAGAAAAACGACATGCAAACCGAAGAACCAGAACCAGTTTATTACGACATCACTGAAATAAGGACCATCAGCCGTGGCAATGAAGGCTTTATTAATAAGATGCTGAAGATGTTTGTAGAGCAGATACCTGTATTTGTAAATGACATGAAAGAAAAACATGCAGAAGGTCAATTTGCATCAGTAGGCGAAATTGCACATCGTATAAAACCCACCATTGATAATATGGGAATTGTTTCTTCCAAAACCCTCATCCGTGAATTAGAAAAGATGGGCAAGGCCAATGAAGATAACGGCACCATGGCAACGCTTATAAAGAAAGTGGAAAGCGATGTAGCCAAAGCAGTAGAAGCGATCAAAAGAGATTTTAATTTATAATAACCCAACCAGCAACAAACAAAAACAAGCCTTTCAGCAATGAGAGGTTTTTTTGTGCCCTTTAATGAGCAGTTTTATCTTTTAATAAAGGAGAAAATTTGCGGTATCAAAAAGTGGCATTATATTTAAGTAACAAACAACTTTGTACATGCAAAAACTTGTTCATTTTTTGATTTACAATCAAATGATTAGTCAACAAGAGTAGCGTATATTAACGAGTTAGCGGTCATGCTTTCTTTCTTTTGCTTCTCTTTGTAAGAAAAATATAAACCAATGATAAAGTCTTTCCTCCTTCTACTCCTTTTATTTATCGCATCCTTTTCAATTGCACAAAAAAGTACTGCTTGGTATAACCATACTCTATTCGATGTGAAGAGCTTGGAAAGTAGTGTAGCTTTTTACACCAAAGTCTTTCAGGCTGACACTATACCGTATCCCTTTCCTCCAAGCCCTCAATACATTGTAAAATGGTTGAGAGTTGGAGAGGGTATAGAACTCCATTTATCACAGTGGCTCAACGACACCACTAAAGTTATCAGTGAAATACCCTCAGTACCAGGACATGTAGGTTTTGTACACTTAGGTTTTATGGTAAATTCTATGGATGCTTTTCTGAAGAGGCTTATGGAAGTGAGCAGCGATTACAAATCAGGCAAATACAAGCACCCGATTATTGAAAGAATGCCCTACGGTGCAAAAACTATTGAGATTAAAGACCCTGATGGAAACGAAATACACGTTATTGAAGCAATGCCTGCAAACAATAGCACGAACCGCTAACATGAACTGTGCAAAAAACCAAACAAAAACTAACCTTTTTTTATGGTTTAGCT
>JAZKGV010000193.1:0-4516 GCA_040385725.1 Bacteroidota bacterium
ATTTTTTACTTGTATTAACTTTTTTTACTGCAATTTTTTCATTTCAAACTGTGGGGGCACAGGGTACCGATAGCTTGCCTAAATTAAAAACATACCATGTTGGTATTTTTGCACCATTATATCTTGATTCTGTTTTTAGTGCTGCAGGAAACTTCCGCTATTCACAAGGCATGCCCAAATTCATTTCTCCGGCTGTTGACTTTGTAAATGGTGTACAACTCGGCCTTGACTCATTAAAACTTACTGATGTAAACATTGAAGCTTATATCTACGATACAAAATCATATAAAGAACCTCTTTCCGCTCTTGTAAAAAATAAAAAGCTTGATAATCTTGATCTGTTAATTGGGCCGGTAAGAGATTTTGAATACAAACAACTGGCAGACTTTGCACTGGCAAAAAATATTCCCTTTATTTCTGCAGCTTACCCAAATGATGGCGGTGTTACCGCCAATCCTTTTGTGGTGATATTAAATTCAACTTTAAAAGCACATTGCGAAGCCATCTATTCTTTCCTGTTGCAAGACCACGGCACAGACAAAATTTTTCTCTGCCGCAAAAAAGGGCAACAGGAAGACAGGGTAGCTTCTTATTTCAAAGCTATTAATGAACAGGATGGCAAACCATTGCTGAATATCCAGACACTCAATTTCGATAGCACGCTGAGTTCTGATATACTGCAAAAGAAATTAGATAGTAACCGCAATAGTATTATTATCGGCGCTTCATTGGAAGAAGGTTTTGCTGCAAGGCTGGCACATGCTTGTGATGACCTGGATGAAGAATATCCGATTACTCTCATCGGTATGCCAAATTGGGATGGTTTTAAAAGCCTTACAAAAAAAGGGGATTTTGAAGGTTTTCCCATTTACTTTACCACACCATATCATAATTACAAAACAGATATGTACAGCAAAATGCTCATGAATGGCTATTCACAAAAATTAAAAGGTAAGCCTTCAGACATGGCTTTTAAAGGTTTTGAATGTGTACAGTTGTTTGTGAACCTGCTCATCAAATATCCAAACGATTTTATGAGCCATATCAACGACAAATCTTTCAGGATATATTCTGACTATAACTTTAAACCGGTAATGCTGAAGAAAGATTCTATTATGCCGGATTATTTTGAAAACAAGCATTTGAATTTTGTAAAGATCTATAATGGCAATATGACCAAGGCCTGGTAATAATGATAAAATGATTGAACAAAAGCCGTCCCGTCATTGATGACGGGACGGCTTTTGTTTTGTATATTATTAATGCCGCAAAAAACAAACCTTCCCATCCAAAATTTGTATTGTTTGTGCAAGGCCATTTACATGGCGAAAAAAGTGGCAGGCAGTTTGGGATGAGGTAAAGTATTGCAGCGATAATTGCAGGATGCAAAAATCAAAACACAACAATGGCATTAATTGACTTTACCGATAAAGGTTTATACTGTTCTGCAGGCGGTTTTTATATTGATCCGTGGAAACCTGTAGATAAAGCCATCATCACCCATGCACACAGCGACCATGCAAAGGGTGGAAGTAAATATTATCTCTGCCATCATCATACAAAACCAATACTGCAGTTACGCCTTGGCGAAAACAATTACCAAAATGTTGAGTGGGGTGAAACGGTAAACATGAATGGGGTGAATATTTCCCTTCATCCTGCCGGGCATATCATTGGCTCATCGCAGGTAAGAGTAGAATATAAAGGTGAGGTATGGGTTTTTAGCGGCGATTATAAAACAGAAGATGATGGCATCAGCGGACAATTTGAACCTGTTAAGTGTAATACGTTCATCAGCGAATCAACCTTTGGCTTACCCATTTACAAATGGAAAAAACAAGCTGACATTTTTGATGATATAAAGAACTGGATCATAAAAAATCATGCAGAAGAAAAAACAAGTGTGATCATTGCCTACAGTCTCGGCAAAGCTCAAAGAATTTTAAAGCCATTGGTGGAAACCGGCCTTCCAATATTTGCTCATGGCGCTGTTTATAATACGCACCAGGTTTTATTAAACAATGGCTGGCAATTACCGCACATTACAAGAGTGGAAGCAGATGCAGCAAAAGAAATTTATAAAGGGAATATTGTGATTGCGCCACCAAGTGCCGATGGTACCCCATGGATGAAAAGATTTTATCCCTATAGTGTTGGTGTTTGCAGCGGCTGGATGCAAGTTCGTGGCAATGCAAGAAGAAAAAATGTAGATGCAGGCTTTGCATTAAGCGACCATGCAGACTGGGAAGGTTTGTTAAGTGCTGTAAAAGCTACGCAGGCAGAAAAAGTTTTTGTAACACATGGTTTTCAATCAGCGTTCAGCCGTTACTTAAATGAAAACGGTATAGCTGCAGATGAAGTAAAAACAGCTTACGGTGCAGAGGATGATGAAGAAACACCAAAGGAAGAAGTACCAAACAACAATTAAACAATTTAACAATGAAGCAATTTACTTATGCAAGCCTTCGCTGAATTAGTAAGCATACTAGGCACCAGCACTAAAACAAATGCCAAGCTGGAAGCATTGCAGGAGTATTTTGCGACTGCTCCGGATAAAGATAAAGTGTGGGTGATCGCCATCTTCAGCGGACGAAGGCCAAAGCGCATTGTAAACAGCACCGTATTAGCACAATGGTGCCTTGAAATTGTAAACCTTCCGCAATGGTTGTTTGAAGAATCATATCACACGGTGGGTGACCTGGCAGAAACAATTGCTTTATTGTTACCGGAAAATAATACATCAAATATCAATGATGATAAAAGTCTTTCCTTTTATGTAGAAAAATTTATTGCATTGGAAAAAGAAGAAGAGCAGGTAAAAAAAGATTTTGTTCTGCAATGCTGGCAACAATTTAACCAAACAGAAAAATTTGTTTTCAATAAACTTATAACCGGTGGTTTTAGAATTGGTGTAAGCCAGAAGATGATGGTAAATGCATTAGCGAAATCTGTAAATATATCTTCTTCCATTATTGCACACCGCATTGGTGGCAACTGGAACCCTGTAAGTACTTCGCTAAATGATCTGTTGAATGAAGAAGGATCGGCATTAGATATTTCAAAACCGTATCCATTTTATTTGTCTTATGCAATAGAAGGAGAAGTAGATGACCTGGGAGACCTACATAAATGGCAGGCTGAGTGGAAATGGGATGGCATCCGTGGACAGGTCATCAAAAGAAATGATGAGTTGTTTGTATGGAGCCGTGGCGAAGAACTGGTAACAGAAAAATTTCCTGAATACAATGTATTTAAAGATAGTTTACCCAATGGAATTGCTCTGGATGGAGAAATTATTTGTATGACAGCAAATGAAAATAATATTTTAAAGCCATTGCCTTTTTCTGTTTTACAAACAAGGATCGGGAGAAAAAATATCAGTAAAAAACAATTAACAGAAGCTCCCGTTGCTTTTATTGTGTATGATATACTGGAGTATGAAGGAAAAGACCTCAGGGAATATCCTTTAACAGAAAGAAGAAAATTACTGGAGGAAATTGTTTTAAATATTAATCATTCGTCAATACAATTATCGCCGGAGATTGACACCATAAGTTGGGATGAATTAAAAAAGATACGACAGACGTCAAGGGATAACAGCAGTGAAGGAATTATGCTGAAAAGAAAAAATTCCACTTACCAGGTTGGCCGCAAGCGTGGCGACTGGTGGAAATGGAAGATAGATGCATTGACGATTGACGCTGTAATGATCTATGCACAAAAAGGCCACGGACGAAGAAGTAATTTATATACGGACTATACTTTTGCTGTAAAAGACGGAGATAAATTAGTGAGTTTTGCCAAAGCATACAGTGGTTTAACTGATAAAGAATTTGCGGAGGTAGATAATTTTGTAAAGAGAAATTCGATTGAAAAATTTGGCCCTGTAAGAACGGTGAAACCAGAACTGGTTTTCGAAATTGCATTTGAAGGCATCGCTGCAAGCAACAGGCATAAAAGTGGCGTAGCCTTACGTTTTCCAAGAATAAGCCGCTGGCGAAAAGACAAAAAACCAGGCGAAATAAACACACTGGAAGAACTAAAACAAATGCTGCACCAATACAATAGTGTGAAATAATCCTGTTAAAAATTCTGTTCAAATTATTTTATGGCTGTTACTTCATAATTTTAAGTATGAAAAAAATATTTGTCGTTTCATTTATTGCCATTGCAGGTTTTGCATTCACAAAATTTATTGGAACCAATAATGAAACACCTGAATTTATACCTGAAAGCAAACAACGTAGCGGCGATGCGGTTAAGGGTTATGAATATTTAACAACAGGGGATTACTTAAAAAGCGGTATCCCCTACTCTCTTTTTACACTTGGCTATCCAAAAGACAATAATAATTTTTTAAACAGGGATGGCATCAACAAAACTGCACCATATGATTTTACTGTTATAAAAGCGCCGAATGGTGAAATGGTGGCAGCACCCAATTGCCTGCAATGCCATGCACAAATGTTTGATGGCAAACTGGTTGTTGGTCTTGGTAATTCTTTCAGTGATTTTA
>JAZKGV010000193.1:4526-11764 GCA_040385725.1 Bacteroidota bacterium
TTACAAAAAATATCAGCGGCACAGCAATGATGGCAGAAAGAATTTTGCAAAGCCTTAAAGGAGATGAAGTAAAAAAATATGATGCCGCCAAGAATTTTATCACCGCAGTAAAAGCTGTTGCACCGGGCCTGGTTATTTCCACCAAAGGTGTAAACCTTGCTGACAGGTTAGCCGCATTGCTGGTGGCACACCGTGATCCTGTTACACTCCAATGGAAAGACACGCCTGTTCTCAGTACGTCTTATGATGTAATACCAACCGATGTGCCTGCCTGGTGGTTGCTGAAAAAGAAAAATGCCATGTTTTACAATGGTTTTGGCCGGGGAGATTTTGGCAGGTTTTTGATGGCAAGCAACCTGCTAACGGTAAGCGACACTTCAGAAGCTGCAGAAGTTGATTCTCATTTTAATGATGTGTTGGCTTATATAAATTCTATTCAACCGCCAAAATATCCAAGGAGCATAGATGGAGAATTGGCTGCTATGGGTGAAAAAATATTTACTGCTACCTGCTCCGGTTGTCATGGCACTTATGGAGACAATGCAAAATATCCTAACCTGTTAATACCAGAGAGCATTATTCAAACAGATTCTGCTTTATATACTTCCAATTATTCCAATCCGCAATTCGTGGAATGGTTCAATAAAAGTTGGTTCACTAGTGGTGATCATCCGGCACAACTGGTTCCTTACCGGGGCTATATAGCACCACCATTAGATGGGGTTTGGGTAACAGCTCCCTACCTGCACAATGGTTCTGTTCCTGACCTGGAAACATTACTCAATAGTAAAAAACGCCCTGTATACTGGCAAAGAAATTTCAGCAAGCATTCTTACAACTATGATATTCCCGGCTGGAATTACGAGGAGAAAAAAAAGCCTGGTGATAGTGAAGTTTACAATACCACATTAAAAGGTTTTGGAAATTATGGGCATACTTTCGGTGATAAATTATCAGATGAAGAAAGAAAAGCGGTGATCGAATATTTGAAGACTTTATAATTTATCGCTCTTTTGAAACTCACTTCCACCAAAGGATATAAAATCATTTCAAATTGGCTTTCCTCCAAAGGCCACCAGCCTTTTTTATTTCAACAACAAACATGGCAACATATTATTGATAAAAAAAGTGGGTTGGTAAATGCGCCTACCGGCTGCGGCAAAACATATTCTGTTTTTATTGGTGCTGTTATTGATTTTATCAACAAGCATCCAAAAGATTACCAGGCAAAAAATAAAAATGGATTACAGCTTTTATGGATCACACCACTAACGGCATTGGCAAAAGATATTGGCAGGGCAATGGAAGAAGTGATAGTTGATTTGAACATGCAATGGAAAGTCGGTATCCGGAATGGCGATACACCTGTGAGTGAAAGAGAAAAACAAAAAAGGCAAATGCCCGAAGTGCTCATCATCACCCCGGAAAGTTCACATCTGTTATTGGCACAGAAAAATAATCCTGAAATTTTTAGGAGTTTAAAAATACTTGCAGTAGATGAATGGCACGAATTAATAGGAAGTAAAAGAGGAGTACAAACAGAACTGGCCATTTCAAGAATTATCAATTGTCAATTATCAATTATCAATTCAACTCCTAGAGTATGGGGCATCTCTGCAACCATTGGTAATCTTGAGCAGGCAAAAGAAGTTTTGTTGTCTCCTATAAAGCAAGAAGGCGTCATTGTAAAAGCTGATATCAAAAAAAATATTGAAGTCATTCCTGTTATTCCGGATGAAATTGAAAAATATCCATGGGCCGGGCATTTAGGAATTAAACTGGTGAGCCATGTTGTTGATATCATTAATCAGAATAACACAACACTTGTTTTCATCAACACCCGTGGCATGAGTGAAAGGTGGTACCAGGCTTTGTTGGATACAGACCCTCAATTATCAGGCGCTATTGCTTTGGATCATGGCAGCATGGAACAGGAACTGCGGCTATGGGTGGAAGATAGTTTACACACCGGGAAACTGAAAGCTGTGGTTTGCACCGCAAGCTTAGACCTTGGTGTTGATTTCCGTCCTGTTGATACAGTGGTGCAAGTTGGTTCACCAAAAGGTGTATCAAGATTTTTACAAAGAGCAGGCAGAAGCGGACATCAACCCGGGGAAACCAGCAGGATATTTTTTCTTCCCACCCATTCATTAGAACTGGTGGAAGTGGCAGCACTAAAAGCAGCCATGAAAGAAAATTATATCGAAAGCAAAGACCCGATGCTGCTTTGTTTTGATGTACTGATCCAATACTTATGTACGCTTGCTGTTGGCGATGGATTTAATGCCGCAAAAATTTTTGAAGAAGTAAAAAGTACTCACTGCTTTGCTTCCATCACCGAAGATGAATGGCAGGAAGTTGTATTTTTTTTAATACAGGGTGGCAAAGCTTTACAACAATATGATGATTATAAAAAAGTAGAACTGGTGGATGGCTTGTATAAGATCACCAGCCGCAGAATGGCCATGCGCCACCGTATGCATATTGGCACCATTGTAAGCGATGCCATGATGAAAGTAAAATTTGTAAGCGGTGGTTTTATTGGTGTGATCGAAGAATGGTTTATATCAAGATTGGAAATTGGTGATGTATTTACTTTGGCAGGAAGAAAACTGGAATTTGTAATGCTGAAAGACATGACGGTGTTGGTTCGACATTCAAATGCAAAAAAATCTATTGTGCCAAGCTGGATGGGAGGAAGAATGTCGCTGACTGCAAATTTGGGATTGATGTTGAGGAAGATGATGAACAACCCAGCTCCCTCCAGGGGGGAAGAGCAAAAAGAGCTCACGGCTTTAAGGCCTTTGTTCGATTTGCAAAAGCAACTCTCTATCATACCAAAGGAAAATGAACTATTGATAGAGCAAATTGAAACCAAAGATGGCTTTCATCTTTTTGTATACCCTTTTGAAGGGAGATTGGTACATGAAGCAATGGCTGCCATACTTGCCTATCGCATCAGTAAAATAACGCCTATCACTTTTTCCATTGCTATGAATGATTATGGCTTTGAATTACTAAGCGATCAGCCGATACCTGTTGATGATACAAATGCCGCTGAATTATTTACACTGGAGAATTTATTAGGCGATATTCAAAAAAGTGTGAACTCAACAGAAATGGCAAGAAGAAAATTTCGTGATATTGCAGTGATCGGCGGGTTGATATTCCAGGGAATGCCGGGAGAAAAAGTAAAGGCAAGGCATTTACAAAGCAGCGCCAGTTTACTATTCAATGTATTTACAGAATACGAACCCAATAATATTTTATTAAAACAAGCATACCGTGAAGTATTGGACCAGCAGATGGAGGAAGTACGTTTACGCAATGCATTGCAACGCATCAGCAGTGGCAATATCATCATTACATTTCCAGAAAGAGTAACCCCTTTCTGTTTCCCGATATTAGTGGATGGATTGAACCGCAATAATCTTACTTCTGAAAAATTAGAAGACAGGATAAAAAAGATGCAGGCGCAATTGGAGAAAGAATAAAGCCCGGTTTTTTAAACCGGGCTTTAAAATATTTATATTTTAATCAGTAAATAAGATGCTTTTTATTTACTGCATACATTATCAGGAATGCAATTGGAAATAAAAGAGCAAATAAAGCAAAGCCTGAAAGCATACCACTTCCAATAAAAATAAAACCTCCGACTATTGGTAAAAATTCACCGGCTGCCCAAAGTGTAAATCCCTGCTTTTTTAATTTCCGCATTTCAATGGCACCATACAGGCACAAACCCACACCTGCCAATGTCAATAAAAGTACAGGTACTTTATTTTCCATTGATTTACGGGCAGTTTCCAACGCATCAGGCCCGATCATTTTTCTCATGATCGGTGGTAAATCTCCCATTTTGTCCTGCATTTTCATTAAATCATTATATCCCTTTTCTGCACTGGCAAATTGCCAGATGCCGCCAAAGAGCCCAAGGGCACAACCAATAAAAGTAAGAATGGTTAAAATATTCAGTCCCGTTGGCAATTTTGGCTTCCCTTCGTCGGGAAAATTCAGGTAATCGTTAGTTTGGTTTGTTTCTGACATAAAATATTTTTCTGAAATTTAAACACTAATTCTGTGTTTACAAAACCAACTGCACAATTATTTTTCTCCATTACATTTTATCTTCACCGTTTATGCCTCAAATCATTCCACATATCGTTCACCAAAATACTTTTCTTTTATCCTCGGATAAGTGTATGTTTTGGGAAGAACAAAAAACACTTATCCTGAGCGATCTTCACTTTGGCAAGACAGGCCATTTCCGTAAAAGCGGCATTGCTGTACCGCAGAATGTTTTTAAAGAAGATATGCAACGCTTTGTTTCATTACTGCAACATTTTAAACCCAGGAATGTGATCGTTATCGGCGATATGTTTCACAGTCATGGTAATAAAGAGCATGACCTGTTTGTAAAGTGGAGAAAAGATTTTGACCAATTACATATACAATTAGTGATGGGCAATCATGATATACTGCAACGTAAATGGTATCAGGCCGCAGGCATTGAATTACTCGAAGGCTGTCATGAAACTGAAACAATCTGTTTTGTACATGATATTGAAGAAACAGAAATAAAAGAAGGAAACTTTTATTTCAGCGGCCATATCCATCCTGGTATCAGCATACCCAGCGGTGCCAAGCAACACGTTCATTTACCCTGTTTTTATTTTACACAACAATATGCGGTGTTGCCAGCCTTTGGAAAATTTACCGGCACTTATCCTGTTAAACCAAAACGTGATGAAACTGTTTTTGCTATTATGCCGGTGAATCATCAAAAAAAAGAACCGGGAGGATTGATAAAAATTTTTTAGCCACGAACCTTCCTACCGGCAGGCAGGTTACACTAATTAAACGAATTAAAGCTATGCAATAATTAATGCTTAATTAGTGTAATTCGTATTAATTCGTGTAATCAAAAGAATGAACAAAAAACTCCACATAGCATTCGACCCTATCTATGCACATCCGCTTCCGGAAGGCCACCGCTTTCCCATGCTCAAATATGAATTGATACCAGGGCAACTGATACATGAAGGAATGATCACGAAACAAAATCTCTTTTCACCAACAGCTTGCCCCGACGAAATTGTTTTATGGACACACGATAAAGATTATGTTGACAGGCTACACAATCAAACATTATCAGAAAAAGAACAGCGGCATATTGGTTTTCCACAATCACCACAGTTAACACTGAGAGAGTTCATGATCACTCAAGGAACCATTGATTGCTGCCATTATGCAATGGAAAATGGGGTTGCTTTAAATGTGGCAGGTGGAACACACCATGCTTTTGCTAATCGTGGCGAAGGATTTTGTTTATTAAATGATATGGCAGTTGCATCTAATTATTTACTGAAGAAAAATTTAGCAAGCAAAATATTAATTATCGACCTTGATGTACACCAGGGCAATGGCACCGCAAAATTATTTGAGCGTGAAAAACGTGTGTTTACTTTCAGTATGCATGGCCAACACAATTATCCTTTTCACAAAGAAAAAAGCGACCTGGATATTCCATTAAAAGATGGAACAACTGATGCTGAATATTTACCACTACTTAAATCCTCCATTACAAAATTGATTGATGAAGTAAAACCAGGTTTTGCATTCTTTCTTTCCGGAGTCGACATTTTAGGATCAGACAAGTTTGGCAAGTTGAAAGTAACGATGAATGGTTGCAGGCAAAGAGATGAAATCGTGTTCTCCACTTTACACAAACATCAAATTCCCTGTGTAGTGGCAATGGGTGGCGGCTATAGCGCTGATGTAAAAATTATTGTGGAAGCACATTGTAATACTTTCAGGGTGGCGAAAGATATATATGGTTTGTAACTATTTCTTCCATTCATATTTATCCATCCATTCATAAAACGCCTTCAACTTATCCTGGTTATCATTTATCCATTTTATGTTTTCTTCATTGCCCGAAGTGATGGAAGCGATATGTGCAAACACATCCATCTGGTCTTTTTCTTTCATAGCAATTAAAAACGGTGCGTAGGTTTTCCAGTAAATTCCTTTCCCATCTTTCTGCCCGATGGAAAGTGAATTTGTCATCATCTGCATATACAAGCTCAGTTTGGCAACATCTGTTTTTGCTTTTACAGAATCTGTTATAGCAGAAGCAACAGTCAATCCCATCATCATATTCACCATGCTAAAATTGTTTTCCTTATCCTTTTTATCAAAGCCATCCTTAGAAAGCGTAATGATGTTATCGCCTTTATCAGTTTTCAGTGCAAAACTGCCAAACAGTTCAAACATATATTCATAAATACCTTTTGCTCTTTTACCTTCCGGCTCAACTGCCAAAAAAGTGAGGCCGCTGATAATGGCTGCCACCTTATTTGATTTTTCATGCATTAACGAAGTGTAATACAAAGAGCCGGCATGGTTTGGTTTTAACTTCATGGTTTCATAAAAACTTATCTCGGCTTCATCCCATTTTTTTTGCCTGGCATACATAAGCCCTTTATTAAAATGCAGTAAATAAAAATCAGGAAAACGTTTTATCCCTTCGTTGTATGCAAATAAAGCACTGTCGGTATTGCCTTTGTCATCATAAGCGCTGCCAAGGGTCACATACGCACCTTTAACGTTTGGCCTGTCTTGAAATTTTTCGATCAACAGTTTTGAAATAGCAATACTTTCATCATATTTACCAGCATACAGTAAGGAAGATGCCTTTTCAAAGTTGGCTTCATAATCGTATGGGTCAAGTATTAACGCCTTATCAAATTTAGCAATGGCAGCTTCGTAGTCGCCTTTATCATGCAATGCAATTCCTTCCTTAACTAATTTGGCAACAATTTCATTTTGTTGTGCTGTGCAAAGCAGGGATGAAAAAAGAAAGCAAGTAAAAAATAAACTCTTGAAAATAGGTGCTGAGTTAAAGCGGCATTTCATGACGGTGATTTTAGTGATTAAATATAGGATGATTTTTTATTCGCTATACATAAAACAAAGTGAATTATCACACATAAAGCAAGGCAAAGAGACAGGGTTTAGGAATAAAAGACAATTAAATTTATCTTCGGATAAAATTGAACATATTGAACAAGTTTATTCCTAAAATAATCCTGTTTTTACTTCTCCAGGTAATTACAATAAGCCTGTTTGCCCAGCTACAATCAATTGGCTCCGGTGTTTTTCACTGGGACAGCTTACCTGTAAAAAAAGATAAGTTGGGCCGTGAATTCAGGTTTATAGCAATGAATACAACTTAT
>JAZKGV010000194.1:0-94127 GCA_040385725.1 Bacteroidota bacterium
TTATATTACTAAATACCGCTTTTGTTTGTGGAGTAAGTGTACTTCCGCTTCCATCATTATCACTTTCAAATGCTTCAGATTTTGAAACATCAGCAATAGAAGAATCCCGTACAATTAAACCAAATTGTACACTGCCATTAAAGCCATTGTCTGTATCAAAGTCATCGTCCTGTGTTTTATATGCAACAAGGTATTTGCAGTTTACAGTACCGCCAAACCATTCAAATGCATCGTCTTTTGCATAAGAAACCTGTATGTGATCGATTGTAGTACCACTACCCACACACGCCATTGTTAGTGCATTAATCTCCTGGTTAGGTAAAAATGCATATCCTGCATATTCAATGCGTACATATTGTAATGTGCCTGAGTTATCATCATTTACAGGGCTTGGTGCTATTGCATCGCCAGAGCCAGCAAGGCCATCTCCTGCTGCGTTATTAAAACCCCCTTCAGGAATATAAAGCCCTGGAGAACCCCCGTTAGCAGAATTGATTGATGCCTTACCTAATAATTCAATACCACCCCAATCACCAGAGGTTGGTGTTGGTGATGCAGAAGTAAATACGATTGGTTTTTCGGGAGTACCTATGGCAACTAATTTAGCACCACGTTTAACAATCAAAGCAGCAGTGTTAGTTCCGGAATATGCTCCCTTTACAATAGCTCCGGCCTCTACAGTTAATGTTACGCCTGCATCAACATATACAAGGCCTGATAGAAAATTATTATCAATGGCTAGCAAAGTTGTATCTCTTGTAACGTGGTTTGAAAGCGTTACAGTTTTACCAGTAGCCCCACCGCCTGTACCTGGCACATTCACTATGATGGGCTCTCCATCCATTTCTATTTTACGGCATGATGTGATGCTTATTGAAGCAAGGGCCGCTACAGAGAATAAAACCTTTTTCATATTTACCTTTTATTTATTGTTTGTTTTATTATTTAAAAAGAATAATTAAATGTGATGCTGTAATTGGTTCCGAATTTTCTTGTAAACCTGTATGGGTCCTTATCTTTTTCAAAACTTGTTTTATCGTCGCCATTTTGATAGAAGTATTGTGTATTGTTCAAAATGTTTGCTGCGTTCAATCTTATTTCTGCCTTGTTCTTGAGTATTTTTTTTCCCAATTGAAAATCAAGCACCGGCCTTGCAGCTTCCCATATATCAGGTACACCGCCGGCGATAGTTACACCCGATTCGCCAACGAGGTAAATACGCTTACCAATCTGGTTAAGTAAAACTGTTGCATTGAATCCTGCTTTTTCCAGGTCATACATCAAGCCCACATTCAGGAGGTAATTTGATTGGCCTTGTAACGGCCTGTTGATATTTCTTTCAGCATCTTTTACATTACTTTTTATATATGCAGCATTTGCCTGCACAGTAAAATTCTTCAGGCCTCTTACCATATCAAGGCGTTTGCGTACTTCCACTTCAATACCATAAGCTATTGCTTTTTGTGGATTCAGGTAAGTGAAGATGGCACCGCCCTGTTGCAGGTATTGTTCAATTGGTTTATCAAAATATTTATAAAAAACACCTGTTGTAAATACTTCACCCGAACGTGGATATAATTCATACCGCAGATCCAGGTTTGTAACTTTTGTACGTTCAAGAAGAGGGTTACCTTGTACTGCGGAATTCAATTCAAAATCATACAAGGTTAATGCAGCTAATTCTCTTTGCTCAGGGCGTATCACAGTTTGTGATCCTGAAAGCCTGAGGTTTGTTTTAGCAGATAATTTTAAAGTGGCGTTTATACCCGGAAGAAAATCTGTTTGTGTTGTATGCCTGTGGCGATCATCCCATTTTTTTACTGAGCCCAGCAACTGGTCAAAATGTTCAAGCCTTGCTCCCCATACCACACGGAGGTTTTTTGCAAATTGATTATCGAATTGGATAAAGCCGGCATTTAATATTGTGTTTGCCAGGTACCTGAAGTTTCTATTATTAATAGAATTGAAGGAGAACAGGTTGCTGTTAGGCCCGCCATCACCAAAGTTTTGCGGAGCAAATATTTTATCAATTGGCAACTGCCTCAGAGCAGGATTGTCAACAGCAAGATAGTTTGCAAAAAGTTGTGCATCAAACAAACGATCCTTCACTTGCAGCATATAACCGCCTTTTACTGTTTGCTTTTGACCAAACATGTTGTAGTTAAATGAAACATCGCCACCAGCAGTATAGATATAATCACTTAAGGTTTGAAAAACACGGCTGCCACTTTCCTGCGCCAATGAATTGCCTACAAGAAACAAGTATTGATCCTGCGTTCCGGTTGGCCTGGTATATTGATAGCGGCGTTGGTTAGGTGAATAGCCATCAAGGATATTGAAGGCACCATACCATTTTAATTTCAGGTTGCTTACTATGCTGTGTTCGCCATTAAGCTGTGTGGTAAAAAAGGTATTCTCCCTGAATGTAAGTTCCCCGCCTTTTACATCATCGGCTGTATTGTAATTGATACCCTGCCTTTGCATTACATAGTTATTGGTGTTTACATTCACTATGGTTTTAGCAGTTATTTTATTATTCGCATTTAGTTGTAATGATAAACTTGCAAGGCCTCCCAGTGTTACTTCTTGTGTATAGCGGTTATCGCTGTAGCTAAACTGTTTTCCAAAAACGCCGCTTTCCAAACTTTGCAATTGGTTTACTATTTCTGTAAACCTGTTTGACTTGCTGTAGTTTATACCAATTATACCGCCTATTTTTTTACCAAACAGGATTCCACTAAAACCACCATTAGCCTGGAAAGAAACGTTAGGCGCTACATTCCCGGCAACAGGTGCCCAGTTATTCGGCATTGATTTACCAACCAGGTTTCTTTGTTCTTGTGTGGCCAATGTAAAAGCAGATTTGTTTATATATGCATCTGGTAAAGCTCTTGCTCCATCATCAATACCTAACCAATCTAATTTGCCTCCCTGGCTTTTATAAAAATCATTACCAATAGCCTGGCTGTTGAACCCAGTGCCAACCTGTACATTAAGAAAATTCTTTGCAGGAATATCTTTTGTGTTTACCTGTATTAAACCGCCAGCCCACTCACCAGGAAATTCAGGTACAAAGGCTTTATTGATAATAATATTATCAATCATAGGTGCCGGAATAATATCAAAAGAAAATGTTTTACGGTCTGGCTCCGTACTGGTAAGTAAAATGCCATTCAGCATTGCCTGGTTATAACGGTCAGCAAGGCCACGTATTACTAAGAACTTCCCATCGATCAAGCTTGCACCGGGAGTACGTTTTAAAACTTCGCCTGTATTTCTATCTGGCGAACGGCGTATTGCCTCAGCAGAAATTACTGAAGCAACTGTGTTGGTATTTTTTTGAAAACTGATAAGTGCATTTACTGTTTCCTTTTTAGCTGAGCTTGATTTTACCACCACTTCATCCTGTGTTTTTGATTTTACTTCCAGCGCTATATCGATATGTGCTATACCATCAGAACCAGTTTCAACTTCGGTAATCTCCTTTGCTTCGTAGCCTGTGGAACTTATTTTAAGTGTATATTTTTTTCCAGCTTCAACATTGAGAACATAACGGCCATCTAAATCAGTTGCTACACCTTTACCCGTTTCTTTTATTGTAACAGATATGCCTGAAAGCGGTGAGCCTGTTTTAGCATCTGTTATTTTGCCATCAATTTTTCCTTTTTGCGCCAGTACTGAGAGAGTGGATATAAGCAGTAAGCAAATAACAAGTAAGCCTTTCTTCATGCTGTAAAATTTACTGCAAAGAGACCTACTGAATGTTATGGCAACATGAATGGAAGGTTACGGAAATGTTATGGGTAGGTTACGGAAATGTTATGAGAAATTTTAAGAGGTTCATATAAAAAGTAAAGCCGCTCAAATGAAGCGGCTTTACTTTTATTTCTTTTAATACTATTGCTTTATTAAAGTCCTTATACCCAGGCCCCACTGGCACAATGCAGCGCCTCCGTGAACGTTACCTGGATCTGTATCAGTAAATTCATATATTCTCCAGGATAAAGTAATAGGCGACATGCTGGCAAAACCTGGAGGCCAGCTTTCGTCATATTCGGCTATTGATAATCCATTAGGAGCCCCTACATTAACTAATTTTGTTGCGCCACCACAAGGGTTTGGTTGTGCTGGAAAAGCAAGGCTATCTGTACCACCTACACTGCGGTAGTTATACAACAAATATGGATAAGCATCTACAGCACCAGCGCCGGGATTACCTATTACATATACACCATCAAATATTTTAACTATGTCTATAGTAATTCCTGTTGCTGTCCTTAAATAGCTGCCCGCAATATCTGTTGGGCCTGCAACTGCCGGCGCTTCAATCGGTGATGCTAAAACAACACTTGTTCCAACATCTACTTTAAAATTACCAGCATTAAACTCAGAAACTGTTACTGCATAACCGCCTGCTGAAGTAGTATCAGGCCAATCAGTAATGTCCGATTTCAGGACATACTTAAAGTCCTGGCCTGTTACACCGCCAAAACCACCTTCAAAACCTACCAGCGAATCACCTATCAATGCAAGTGTATCTGGTATAGAACTATAAACCACGCCTGCACCTACACCAGAAGCATAGAATGACTCCAGGTATGATTCAACGATATAGGGTATAGAAGTGGGTTTTGCTGTTGATTCGTTTTTCAGTTCCTTCTTACAGCCAACTGCTCCTATAATAACCATCGCTATTAAAGCTATATAGATATTATTTCTTTTGTTATTCATATTTAATTATTTAAGTGATTATCATTTTAGTTATCCCAAAATACTTTACCTGTCAATACATTCTGAGGAGGAGCATTTGGATTAAGATCCTGTTCTGTTTGAGGATAGTATAAAATTGACGGGAATTGACCACCACTTAACTCATTTTGAGTAGGGCTTACAAAAATCCCACCTGGTGAAGCAAATATTGGATTAGCTGCATTATCAACCCTTCTTGTTTCGATCCATGATTCTACTGGTTGTAAACCATTCATACTTACCCATTTTTGCAAAGCAATTGATTTAAGCGTTGCTGCTGTTGTAGTGGTATTTAATGCTCCGCCACCTGTAAGGTAACCAGTTGCACCTGCCACGCCAAGGTAATCAAAACTTGCATTAACGGCACCCTCATAAAATGTTGAAGCATCTGCCACAACTCCTATCCAGCCTCTTGCAGAAGCTTCCGCTAAAATTAGATTAGCTTCCCAGGCTGACATTAAAATAACAGGCTTGGCCGGGCCAAAAATCAAACCGCCATCAACATTATCTGCCGCACCGTTAGGTGTAGAAAATGATGTAGGTGGAGACCAGTTTTCTACATCCCCTTGTTTCAATCCCAGGTGAGTTCCAGTACCTGATGGCTCAAAGAAAGCATCAATACGGGGATCGCTTGTGCCCAAAAGATAATCAATGGTAGTTTTTGATCCTACAAAATAGTTTCCGATAGAACTATTGGAAGAGTTCCAGAAAGGATTGCTACCCTGTGGACCACCAGGATAAGGAATATTAGCCATATCAGCGTTAGTACCGATATAATAGCCAGTTGGTTCTATAAAGTCATTATACAATGCAGCAAATTTTGCTTGTGAAGCTGCAGAACCTTCTCTTATGTACAATTTAAGCAACAAAGAATTGCCAAACTGAAGCCACTTATACATTTCACCATTAAAGATGAGATCTTCTTCACCTGGAACGGTATAAGTACCATTAGGATGTGCATCATATTCATTTAGTATCCTTACCGCATCAACCAGCAGGCTTTCGATACCAGGATAAACAACAGTTGCTGCGTCGTCATATTTAGGAGCTACAACAAAACCATCAGCAATATCACCCTTTAAAGCTTCTGTAAAAGGAACATCGCCAAACAGATCAGCAACAACCTGTGTATTATAAGCTTTCAATATTTCAGCCATTGCATAGTATAAAGAATCAGTAGCCGAACCTCTTTTGATGATATAATCAAGGTTGGTCATGCTCCTGTACATATTATTAAAGGCGCTGTTACCATCACTTGTATTCATTGCATTCCTGTCCCAATCACCTAAAGCAACACCAGGGCCGCCGGTATAATACTGAGACCATACATTTACAATTGGGAAGATCCTGTCGCCCAAGGCATTACCAATATAAAGCTCAGAAGTGGTAAGCTGAAGGCCAACCGCAGAAGAAAGAGGCAGGTTGGGGTTCTGATTTATATCCAGGTACTTTTTACAACCGGTAAGTAACACTGAACCAAGTGCTACAATGGACAGTAAAAATTTTATTTTATTCTTTAGCATATATAAAATTTTAAGTCTTATTAAATTTATTTAAAGGTCAGTTTCAATTCTACACCAAAGCTCCTCTGTGTAGGTGTAGTGCTTGATTCGATACCAACAGCATCAGTTGCACCACCAACACCACTAACTTCCGGATCAGCAAAAGTGTTTTCTTTTGCAACCCAGTATTTCAGGTTCTTTGCAAATATTCCAAGTGAAGCACTTGCAAAAGGAGAATGGCTCAACATTTTACCAGGGAAACTGTAATTCAGGGAAACCTCTCTCAACTTAAGGAAAGAAGCATCAACTAAATAAGCAGAAGCAGGCAAGGACCTTGCTAAATACTGGTAAACACTGATGTCTTTATTATTTTTAACAAAGTTGCCGCTACCATCATCAACAACACTATTAGGGATAACGAAATTGTCCCTGTTGTTCATGGCAGTTGTAGAAGCAGTACCATTAAACTCTGTACTTAATTTAGTTCCAGAATAGAAAAGACCTCCCTTTTTAGCATCAAGCAGGAAATGGAAAGTAAATCCTTTATAAGTTAAATCAGAAACAAAACTTGTAAGGAACTTAGGCTGGAACGAACCTTTATAAATCTGATCAGCAGATTGCTTGGGAGTACCGTTTGCATTTACTACCAGCTCACCACTTGGGCTATATACATAGTCGGTAGCTTTGAAAGTACCAAAAGGTAATCCTTCTGCTGCTACAAGGTTAAGAGAGCCGTGGCCACTAAAGTGAACTAATCCCTGGTAAATATTCAATTCTTTAAGACCGTATTCATCAGCAATAGATATTACTTTATTGCTGTTCTTAGCGAATGTATAGTTTATTGACCATTGCAAATTCCTGGTTTTAATAGGAGTGGCTTTAATGGCAAGTTCATGACCTTTGTTAACCATTCTTCCGATGTTAAGCGCTGTTACCGCTGCACCAGAACTCCATGGTAAACTAACGTCAACTATTTGATTTTTTGAATTGGAATTATAATAAGTGTATTCAAGAGTTACCCTGTCATTGAAAAGACCTACATCAACACCAGCTTCGTATGTAACTGTTAATTCCGGTTTCAGATTAGGGTTACCGATCCTTGTAGATCTAACTGCCCCGGGCTGTCCGTTAAATGGTGTTGTAATCTGATATCCATCACCATAATCAAGAATAAGTGGGCTTAGAACAAAATAATTATCAAGCCTGTACAATGGAGCATCTTTACCAGCAGTACCTATATTACCCCTGATCTTTAAATAATTCAATGTATTGTTCTTTATATCGAAGAAGTTGGTTGGAACAAATGAGAACCCACCAGCCTGGTAAAAGAATCCCCTGTTGGTTGCAGGAAGCGTTGATGAAACGTCTTTCCTTGCAGAATAATCCAGGAACAACATATTCTTATACCCAAAAGAAAGGTTTGCAAATACGCCATACAAACGATAGTGAGAAGATGCTGCACCACTTTGTGCGTTTTCTTTAGAATTTGACAGATCATAAAAGCCTGGTATCACCAAACCACCAATGGTAGTTGTAGCCAAAGCCCTTGAGCGGTTATCAACAGAGTTAAAACCAACCGTACCATCAAATTTAAAATCGGTACTAAGCTTAGTTGAATAGTTTGCCAATAAGTCTATGTTAATACTAGTGTTTTTAGAAGCACTTTCTTTATACGATCCTATATTAAACATTCCTTTATCCCTTGAATTTGCAGCACCGTCATCTGCCAATACACCATCCAGCCAGCTAAATGCACGGTTATACTGAAACTTTGGATTTTTTTCAGTTACCGTACTGTTATTAAAGTTGGTACTAACTCTTCCGGTAAAGGTTAAGCTTTTGATGGGAGTGTAATTGATAGCTGCAGAAGCAATAACGTTGTCTATATTATTTTCAACCTTTTGCTGGTCAAGGAGATAATAAGGATTAGCAGAATACTGACCATACCAGCCATTAAAATCGTGATAAGGACTGTTATAATCCCTTACCTCATCAAATGGAATATTTACTGGAGACTGTAGTGCATTCGCATAGGAAGCTGCACCACTTGCATAGCCAAAAGGATAACCACCTTCCACTGCACCTCTTTGAGTCATTTTGGTGTAGTTAAAGGAGAAGTTGGTTGATATTTTGTCAGAGAATGTTGCTGTACTATTGAATAAAAGATTGTTTTTATTCAATTTAGTGCCAGGCATTACACCACCATTATTAAAATTGGTATAAGAAAGATAATAAGTGATCTTATCAGAACCACCATCTATAGATACCGTATTACGGTTAGTATAACCATAATCGAAGAAAGAAGCCAATTGATCTTTAACTGCACTATAAGGACGGTACAGTTGTTCAATTTTACCGTTGGTTAATGGCAAAAGATGTCCATCTGCATCAACAGGTATGGCTGTCCAAGGCCTTGATACACCATCGAAAGGAAGTCCCCATGAAAAGTTTTCGCCTGTATTAATATTAATACCACCACCGCAGCCACCGCAAGTTGCATAACCTGAACCCCATTGATCCTGGCGCTTGGTCATGATATAAACCCTTTCCTGAGAATAAGAGCTACCTACAGATACTTTAAATGCTTTGCCACTTTTAGTGCCTTTACCTTTTTTAGTTGTAATTAATATTACCCCAGAAGCACCCCTTGATCCATATAGAGATGTAGCAGATGGGCCTTTTAATACAGTCAATGTTTCAATATCGTCTGGGTTAATATCATTAGCCCTGTTACCAAAATCCACATAATAATCCCTGTCACCAGCAAGGCCAGTACCACCAGCACCTGCTGCAGAAGAGTTATTGATGGGTACCCCATCAACAACAATAAGAGCATTGTTACCTTGTGTTAGTGAAGTTTCACCTCTTAGTACAACACGGGTGGAGGCACCCACAGCACCCGAAGCGGAAGATATTTTTACACCCGAAACTTTACCTTGTAAAGCTCCAAGTGCACTTTTATTTACTACACTGTTTAGTTCTTCATTACGAACCGTTTGGTTTGCATAAACCACATCGTTTTTGTTCCTCTTTGTTTGAAGTGCTGTTACCACCACCTCATTAAGAGCCTTTACATCTGTTGCCAACCAAACAACCATGTTGGAAGATGCTTTTACTTCTTTTGATTCGTAACCTGCCGAGGAGAAGACAAGAACTGCATCAGACTTTCCGTCTAATTCAAAAGTTCCGTCTGCTTTAGAGTTGGTACCGGTTCCTGATCCTTTTACTTTAACGGAAACACCGGCTACGGGCTGACCATCTTTGTCAGTAACCTTTCCTTTTAAGGTTGCCTGAGCAAAAACGGATGCAGTACTAATAAATAGTACTGCAACTAACATTGCAATTTTTCTCATAAGTATGCTTTATTTGATAAAAAAGAATAATGTAACGTTCCTTTCGGATGGGGTTACATTCAGTTTGACAGCAAACTTATAGGTTTTGCTGCACAGTCGTTATATTTTTTTTAACAAATTCAATCGATTGCGTACTTGAAAAAACTGAAGTAGCTTAAATATTTCCTGAAAATGCCCAAAAAGAAAGAAGCTGCATTAAAAATGCAGCTTCTATAAGGATTCAATTGTAACATTATTTTATTGTGCCCACCAAACGGGTTCTAATATTGAAGGTAATGGTGCGTTAGGATTGGCAGTACGTTCAGTAGAAGGTGTCGGGAACCTTTCTGGTATTGCATGCCCTGCCGTAACACCAATTGGGTTAGGTGTTAACTCAGGCATACCCGTACGACGGTAATCACTATATGCTTCACATTGTCCAAACATAGCTATCCATTTTTCATACATTACACGGCTGAGGTTAGTATTAACTGGTGTATATGTTGCAATAGCTGCGCCATTAAAACTGCCGCCTGTTACTTTTGTACAGGAAGCCATGATGGCATTATTCAAAGCATCAGAAGCCAAAATGTTGCCTTGCCTTGCCAGTATTTCGGCAGCAATAAACAGCGCCTCAACACTGGTAACCAATGGCGCTGCTGTTTCTGCATTACCTTCTAAAAAAGGAGTTCCTGCATCATCAGATGCTCCAATAAGATAAGAACCCCAGGCAGATGCCGATTGTGTTGTGGCAGCTACCGGTGAACCAACGATTGAACCATTAAAAGGATGAAAATACTTTCCAAGCCTTTGATCCAATGGGCGAAGTGAAATTGAATCTACAAAAGGTTTAGCGGCCCTGTAATAAGTAGTCCTCTGTCTTATAAAAGCCCACCACTGGTTGCTCTCTGTACCATTTTTGCCATGCTTTGCCATACAATCATCTGTACCGGCTATAATACCTTTTGATAAAGCATCCAATATGGCAGTAGGATTATAATCAGCTTTGTTAGAAAGCCTGTTGAGATAACGGGCTTTCAAAGTCCAGGCAGTTTTTATCCACTTAGCAGCATCACCGGAAAAAATAACATCGTCTGCGCCGGTAATAACAATATTATCAGCATTTACAGACTGAAGGTCAGTTATTGCTTCATCCAATAGTGTTTGAATTCCATTCAGCACTTCTTCCTGTGAATCATATTGAGGAAACCTTACGCCACTCACTGCTTCTGTATAAGGTACATCACCCCAAATATCGGTAAGCAGGCCCCAATTTAACGCCAGGCATACTTTGGCTATACCTCTATAACGTGGACTATTAGCCGCTTTATCCACCAGTATTTCACCCGTATTGATAGCCTGGTATAATTGACTCCAGGAAAGATCCCACTGGGTTTCTGAAAGAGAGTAATTGTTTACCTGTATGGCCACATTATCTACACCTGCAGAGTGCTGTACCAACGCACTGGTGCTACGGGCAATATCACTCTCATAAGAATTCATTGTTGATACTTCCAGGGAAGTAAGCAGGTTTTGTACTGTTGCATTGGTTGGCAAATTAGGATTGGTATAATATTCATTCCCCTTCTTACAACCGGCAAAAAATAATGCGCTACCCGTTATCAAACAAGCTGATATTTTTATTGCAAAAGATTTCATTTATTAAAATTTAATTATGATCAATTGTATTACCGTGAATTAAAAACCTACTTTAATTGCGACACCATAGCTTTTCGTTCCGGGATTATTAAACCAGTCGATACCAGAAATATTGGAACCAGCACCTGTAAGGCTTGTTTCAGGGTCAACCCCTTTGTACTTTGTACTGAGCCACAGGTTGCGGCCATTAACTGATATATCAATATAGCTGATCGCTTTTATTTTTAATTTATCAATCCTGTAACCTAATGATACAGATCTTAACCTAACCCATGAGCCATCTTCAAAAGAGTTTTCAGTGGCACCCGAAGCTCCTTTATATGTTTGGAAATAATAGGTTGAGGTTACTGCAGTAGAGTTTTGCTCTCCCGGCTTAGTGGCAGTTTGATCGTACACACCATCTATCAAATATGTTCTGTCCCTGTCTGCACTTTCATCTGTTAATCCATATTGAGACAGGCTGGCACGGGTGCCATTATAAATTAAACCACCCTGGCGTATGTCGAACAAAAATGAAAAGTTTACATTATTATAAGTAAGGCTGCTTGAAATACCCATTAACCAATCCGGGTTGGGGCTGCCTAAACCACTTTTTAAACTATTCACAATTGGCTGACCCAGGTCATTCAGCAATAATTTTCCTTCGGCATTTCTTTTCCATGTGGTGCCATAAAAGACACCGTAAGGCTGGCCTACCATTGTATAAAAGCCAACACTACCTAAGCTCTTTTCTAATTCAATCTGGGTAACGCCTGGTGCTAATGATAAAACCTTTGAATTGTTTTTGCTCCAGTTTGCTGACACGTTCCACACCAGCTTATTTGTTTTAATTATATCTGCACCCAGTGATACTTCAATTCCTTTATTTTCAATTTCACCTGCGTTCGTGTATTCGTAATTGTAACCTGTACTGGCTGCAACAGGCATCTGAAGAAGATTATCTTTTGAATTTTGTATATAATACACGGCATCAAGATTGATCCTGTTGCCAAGGAACTTTAATTCAAGGCCAATTTCTTTACCAATAACATGGGCTGGTACTAAACCTCCGGGATATTTAATGTTGAGTGGAGCAAAACCTGCCTGCCCCAAATAGGGGAAAGTATTGGTAGCTGTTACAGAGCCGTCAGTATAGTTCGGCCTGCTGTAATAAACTACATTGTCGTAAGTGTAAGGTTTAGGGCCTGTGCCTGCATCTGCAAAAGCAAGCCTTAACTTACCATAACTAAGTATTTTGTTTGCCGGAATGTGTTCACTGAATATCCATGCAAGGTCTGCTTTAGGATAAAAGAATGAACCACCTCCCCTTCCAAAAGCCGTTGTCCAGTCATTTCTACCTGTAACAGTAAGGTTAAGAAATGAATTATAGTTGAATGAAACCTCTGCAAACAAAGCTTTTGTTTGCTCATAAGATTCATTGCTGGTTGCAAAAAGAAGAGAGGTATTGTCAAGCGTATATAACCCAGGCACCTGTAAGTTTGTACCCCTGTCAAAATTAAAACGGTACTGATTATCCCAAACATTTAAACCAACCATGCTGTTCAATTCCAGTTTGGAAGAAAGTTGCTTTTTGTAACGCAGCATTACATCAGAATAGATCTGCCTGTTTGAGTTATTTGAAAAATTGATTTGCCCTGCACCAGGGTTACCGCTGGTATTGGCAAAAGAAGTGAGATCATAAATTTGTTTGGCTGCAGTGCTGAAATAATCAACGCCTACTCTCCAGTCGAGACTCAGTTCTTTTGTAAAAGCAATATTGGTGTAAACATTACCAAAGAGCCTGTTTGTTTTATCAGTATAAGGGTTTCTTTCCGCTGTAAACCTTGGGTTGTCCCAGGCTGCAAAATATTTTACTTCGTTGCCTGCAGCATCAACCCAGTTATCTACATTATAATTGATAGGTGCCCTTAACAATGTAAGCATAATACCACCCCTGCCATTACCATTTTGCACCCTTGTGCCTGAAGAAATAACGTAATTGGCAGAAGCACCTACAGTGATCCAGTCTTTCAATTTGCTTTCGGCTGAAAAACTGATATTGGTGCGTTCAAATTTTGAATTAGGAATAATTCCTTTATTAGTAGAATTACCAACACCCAGCCTGAATGAAGAAGTTTGAGTGCCGCCATCTATAGAAATATTATTGGTAAATATGGTACCCGTTTTAAAGAACTGGTCATATTTATCATAAGTTGGTACATCTACAGTGTCTGCCTTGGGGCCAAAACTAAATTGTATTGGTTGTGATGCACCACCCATACCTTGTAAAAACTGGTTTTGCAGCTTAGGCAGCTTATTCACTTTTGACCATTCCATAGAAGAGCTGTAAGTAACCCCCAGCTTTCCATTGTTGTTGCGGCCTTTCTTTGTGGTAATAATAATGGCACCATTACCACCTCTTGCTCCATATAAAGATGCAGCAGCCGGGCCTTTTAAAACTGTAAGGGATTGAATATCGGCAGGGTTAATATCGATAGCCCTGTTAGATTCCTGTACACCATACAGGTTAACAAAAGGGTCTGCAGCACTTGGTTGAAAAGTAGAATTATCTACAGGGATACCATCCACCACTACCAGGCATTGGTTATTGCCTGTAAAAGTAGTATTGCCCCTCACAGTTATTTTAGAGGAAGCACCTGGTGTACCACTGGCACCTGTAACCTGCACCCCTGCCACTTTACCGGCGAGGGCTTCAATAACATTTTGCTCACGGGATCTCTCGATAAGCCCCATATTTACTTCAGATACTGTGTAGCCAATGCGCTTTCTCTCACGGCTAACATTGAGGGCTGTTACCACCACTTCCGACATGTCTTTAATGTCTTGCTGTAATCTTATTTCCAGCGTACTATTACCAGAAAATTTTACCGTGTATGGTACATAACCGGCAGAAGTAACAACTACTTCTCCACTGGCAAAACTGGAAGCCAGTTCAAAGCTTCCATCGTTTTTAGAAAAAGCTGTTGCCTTTTCCTTACTGGTGGCCACACTTGCCTTCTCTATTGGCAAGCCGTTTTTGGCATCAATTACTTTGCCCTTAATAGTTGTTTGGGCCGATAAAAAAGCAGCATTACCCAGTAATACTGCCATCAATAGCATTATTCTTCTCATAAAGAATCTTTGGTTATCAAATGTATTAGGATCAGTATGCTGTAGCATACCATTAATTAAAATTTCAACAAAGAGCTAACTGATGCAGTATGTCCGCATCACAGAACGGCTTTTAGTTTAAATGGGGAAGGGGATTATTTAGCAGCTACATATAGAACTGCTAATGTAATAACGCCACCGCTTCAAAAAAAGTATATTCCCTAAGTAAAAAAACTCAGTTATGATACAAATCACTGGCTATCAATACTAAATTTTTAAAAGTGTCGTATTAAGGAATTGTTACCATTTGCAAACAACAAGCGCTACGAACCAATACCGCTATTTTTGCGAAAAATCTGAATATGGGTTTCAATTCAATTCTGAAGATATTTTTACCAAAAGACAGGGTGTTCTTTCAACTGTTTGAAAATGTAGCTGAAGAGCTGGTAAAAATGGGCGAAAAATTAAAAGAAGTGGTTGCCGAACCAGACTTTGATAAACGGGCCCAACTGATACAGGAAATTGAGGACATGGAGCATGTGAATGATGATTACACACACAATATTTTTACAGAGCTTGGCAAAAATTTTATCACTCCTTTTGACAGGGAAGATATACACTACCTAGCATCAGCCCTTGATGATATCGCTGATTACATTTATGCTTCTGCAAAAAAGATAAACTTCTACCGGGTAAACCCTAATGATATAGGTATGCAAAAAATGGCAGACCTTATTGCCGTTGGTTGTGTACAGGTTCATAAAGCAGTTACTGAATTACGCAACATGAAAAACATGCGGCAGATAACAGATGCGTTGGTTGCCATTAACAGCGTGGAAAATCAGGCTGATGACATTTTTGATATGAGTATTGAAAGGTTGTTTGCAACAGAGCCTGATGCAAAAGAAGTAATAAAGAAAAGAGAGATATACCAGGTAATGGAAATTGTAACAGACAAATGTGAGGATGCCGCCAATGTGATAGAATCCATTATTGTAAAATACGCTTAACCAGAATTAGCTAATACGATAAAGTGCTGATGTGCTAATTAAATACAGCAAAAAGCATTAGCAAATTAGCAGATTAGCAAATTATCAAATTGACTTATGACTCTCCTGATAGTAATCGTAGCGCTGGCATTGATATTTGATTATATCAACGGTTTTCATGATGCAGCCAATTCTATAGCTACGATTGTTTCCACTAAAGTATTAACGCCATTCCAGGCAGTGGTTTGGGCAGCTTTCTTCAACTTTGTTGCTTACTTTATTTTTAAAGACCATGCCGTTGCAAACACCATCGGCAAAACAGTACATGCAGAGTATATTACACTCCCGGTAATATTATCGGGACTTATTGCAGCCATATTCTGGAACCTTTTAACCTGGTGGTATGGTATTCCCTCTTCTTCTTCACACACATTAATAGGTGGCTTTGCAGGCGCAGCTATAACACATGCCTGGATCACAAAAGGCTTTGCGCCATTAAATACCATTGTTGAGGCAAAAAAAATTACAGAGATCATCCTTTTCATTTTTCTTGCACCTATTATTGGCATGTTTATTTCCATTTTTATTACCATCATTACTATTATGCGTAATACATGGGCAAGAGTTGGGATTATACTGCTGGTAGCTGCACTTACCTGGCTTTTATTTGCCCACTTTGAACAAAATAAACTGAAGGAAAACTTAGCCAAACAATATAATATTGAGAAACTGAAGAAGAATGCCGGTAAAAGCGATGCTGATAAAGCAGCCTTTGAAAAAGCAGAAACTTTGGTAGCAGCAGCAACTCCATTAATAGCTGATTATAAAAAATTGGGCGCTGAAAAATTAGCTGAAAAAATAAAAACCGAAGTAGACCCTAATGCCGATTCCATAGGACTGGCAAAGCAATTTCACAAAGCAGATAATTCCATCATTGTTTATGGCATTATGGCAATGATCTTTATTTTCATTTGTGCCTACATCTATTCAGAAAAGGTAAGGTCTCCAAACGCATACCGAACAGCCAAAATGTTCAAACGCCTGCAGTTGCTTTCTTCAGGTGCATTCAGCATTGGCCATGGTGGTAATGATGCACAAAAAGTTATGGGCATTATTGGTGCTGCATTTGTTGCGTACAATGCCAGCAAATATCCTGATGTAAGTACAGCATTAAAGGAATTAACCTGGGTGCCATTAGCATGTTATACTGCCATTGGCTTAGGTACAATGAGTGGTGGCTGGAAGATCGTAAAAACAATGGGAACAAAAATTACAAAGGTTACACCATTAGAAGGGGTGGCTGCTGAAACATCCGGCGCACTTACTTTATTTATGACTGAGCAAATGGGTATTCCTGTAAGTACCACACACACTATCACAGGTTCTATCATTGGCGTAGGCGCCACCAAAAGGCTGAGTGCAGTACGCTGGGGTGTTACAGTAAGCCTTCTCTGGGCATGGATACTCACCATCCCTGTAAGTGCATTGCTGGCAGGTATCGTTTATTACATCACCACTTTCTTTATAAAAGGGTAAAATAAAAGACTGTATAAACCGTTTTCAAAATCGCACAAGCGTTTGCTGTGTGATTTTTAATTTGGGGCTGATCAACAAATGCTAATTTGCAGCAGAAAATAGAATTCTTTCAATAAATAATCAATGAAAAAAATACTTGTAACAGGAGGATGTGGCTATATCGGTGTTCACACCATTGTTGACCTTATACAAAATGGCTTTGATGTAATATCGGTTGATAATAATTCAAGAAGCACCACTGCGATTTTATTAAATGCAGAAAAGATAACAGGCAAAAGAATAAAGAACTACACAGTAGACCTTTGCGACCTGGAAGCAACAAGAAATATTTTTAAGGAGAACAGCAACATTGAAGGCATTATTCACTTTGCTGCATACAAATCAGTTGGTGAATCAGTTGAAAAGCCATTACTGTATTTTGAAAACAACAATTTTTCTTTGGTAAACATTTTAAAATGTGCTGAAGAGTTCAATGTGCCGCATTTTGTATTCTCTTCTTCCTGTACTGTGTATGGAAACCCTGATGTAATTCCCGTAACAGAAGAAACTGTACAAAAGCCTGCAGAATCGCCCTATGGTGCCACCAAACAAATGGGCGAAGTGATAGTAACTGATACTGTAAAGAGTAATAATATGCAGGCTATCCTGCTCCGTTATTTTAATCCTGTGGGAGCACATCCTTCAATTTTACTGGGCGAAATTCCTTTGGGCAGGCCAGCCAACCTGGTACCAGCCATCACTCAAACTGCTATTGGCAAATTGCCCACCATGCAGGTATATGGAAATGATTACCCAACAAAAGATGGAAGCTGTTTAAGAGATTACATACATGTAAGCGATATTGCCCATGCACATACATTAGCGCTCAATTATCTTATTGATAAAAAAAATAAAAGCAAAACAGAGATCTTCAACCTTGGTACAGGAGATGGCTATACAGTGCTGGAAGTAATTAATGCTTTTGAAAAAGTGAGCGGCGTAAAACTGAATTACCAGGTTGGCCCACGCCGTAGTGGTGATGTGGTGGCCATTTATGCCAATAACAACAAAGCCAAAACAGAACTGGGCTGGATACCAAAATACAATCTTGACGGGATGATGGATACCGCCTGGAAATGGGAGCTGAAACTAAAAGAAGAAGAAAAAAATCCTGCCAAATAAGCCCCTTCCCTTGCTCATTGCTTATCTTGCGCCCTGAAAAAATAAGCACACATGTTAAAAGCAATAGAAGTAACAGGGAATAAAGATACCCGTAGCGGATTTGGTGATGGCATTTTAGAAGCTGCAAGAAAAAATGAAAACATTATTGCACTTACTGCCGACCTGTTAGGCTCTCTCAAACTAAATGCTTTTATAAAAGAATTTCCCAGCCGTTTTATTCAATGTGGTATTGCCGAAGCCAACATGATCGGGGTGGCAGCCGGTTTAACTATCGGCGGAAAAATTCCTTACACAACAACTTTTGCAAACTTTAGTACCGGGCGTGTATATGACCAGATACGCCAATCTGTTGCATATAGTGGCAAGAATGTAAAAATATGTGCTTCACACGCCGGGCTTACCTTAGGTGAAGATGGTGCAACACACCAGATACTGGAAGATATTGGTTTAATGAAAATGTTACCTGGAATGACAGTTGTTGTGCCTGCAGATTATAGCCAGACAAAAGCCGCTACTAAAGCAATAGCTGATATTAATGGCCCTGTATATCTTCGTTTTGGCCGTCCCGTTTGGCCCATCTTTACTAAAGAAGAAGACTTTGTTTTAGGCAAAGCACAAAAATTGTCTGATGGAAAAGATGTAAGCATTTTTGCCTGTGGCCATTTAGTTTGGAAAGCAGTGGAAGCCGGAAGGATATTGGAAGAAAAAGGCATCAGCGTGGAAGTGATAAATATTCATACTATTAAACCCCTCGATACAGAAGCTGTGATTGCTTCCATCAGCAAAACTAAATGTGCTGTTACCTGCGAAGAACACAACATTATTGGCGGATTGGGAGATAGCATTGCACAGGTAGCTGCTAAAAATTTACCTGTTCCAATTGAGTATGTTGGCACGAATGATACTTTTGGCGAAAGCGGCAAACCTGCTGAATTACTAACCAAATACGGTTTGGATGCACCAAATATTGTAGCTGCGGCAGAGAAGGTGATAGCAAGAAAAAATAAGTAATAAGATTCTACATGTAATAGAAAATGCCGGTAATGTTTACCGGCATTTTTATTTTCTTCCCTTTTTAAAAAGATTTTTTACATCTCAGCCAACAACGCTAAAATGTTTTGTATCTTAAAAGATGTAAAACATAATGTAATGAGAAAATCGTGGCTATTTATCATTCCCCTGCTAATAAGCGCTGTATTTTTCAGTGGGTGTAAAAAAAATATGGTGGAGGAAACCTACACTCCCATCATTAATCCTGTAACGCCAGACTTTACCACAAAAATAAATGCAGCTGTTAATGGGTTTATCACCAATGAAAATGGAGAAGCGGTAGAAGCCGCAACTATTACAGCAGGAACTGCCACTACTACCACAGATGAGTTTGGTTATTTTAAAATAAATACTGCAGCCTTTGCAAAAAGCGCTGGTTTTATACAGGTAAGCAAAGCTGGTTATTTTACTGGTTACAGAACATTTTTACCGGTTGAAGCAAAAGAAACATTTATCCGGTTACAATTAATACCCAAAACATATACAGGTACTGTTGATTCCGACGCAGGCGGCACTGCCAGCATTGCTGGCGGCGCCACTGTTACATTACCAGCCAATGCAGTGGTGATTGCATCAAATAATAGTCCTTATTCCGGCACTGTTAATATTGCTGCCCATTGGCTTGATCCATCTGATATGCAAACAACATCGCTTACCATGCCGGGAGACCTGACCGGTGTTGATAGTGCAGGGCATCTGAATGTGTTGAAAACATTTGGTATGCTGGCAGTAGAACTTACAGGAAACAGTGGTGAACTGTTGCAGATCGCTCCCGGTAAAAAAGCATCACTACATTTCCCATTGCCTTCTTCTTTACAAGCTGCTGCACCATCTTATATTCCGCTGTGGTATTTTGATGAAACAAAAGGGGTTTGGATACAGCAAGGCAATGCAATAAAAAATGGGAGTAGTTACAACGGAGAAGTAAGCCATTTTACTTTTTGGAACTGTGATGTAGGCTTTCCCCTTGTAAATTTCAATGTACAGGTAGTGGATGCTGCACTCAATCCATTATGTAACGTACCTGTTTCTGTTACTGCTGATGAAGATGCTTTTTTATCAAGGGTATCCTATACTGATACTAATGGTGTGGTTAACGGTTTGATTCCTGCTAATAAAAATTTAAGAGTAGATATAAATATTGTTGGCCCGTGCAACCAGGCAGTTCCTGCAAAATTTATAAGCACAGCAAATAATCCTATAGATTTGGGAACAGTAAAAGTAAATTTGAACGAATATAGCGCTGTGCTCCAGGGCAATGTTACCAAATGCAATGGCAACCCGGTAACGGATGGTTATGTTATAGTGGTCGGCTTTGGAAACAATTCGGTCATCCAAATAAAAAATGGTTCTTTTTCTGCTGCAGGCATTTTTTGCCCGGGCACCAATGCAAACTTTATTGCCTGCGACAGGGAGACATCGCTGAAAAGTACTGTACAGACGCTGCCGCTTGTTACAGGAATTAATAATATTGGTTCATTGGAAGCATGCACTGCTCCCGGTGCTGAAAATATCCATATTGAATTCACCGGAACCACCAGCCCAATAACTTATACACTGCCCCAATATTTATTTGGAGGCAATTTTTATTTCGCAAATGACAGCACTTCTCTCAACGTAATCGATTTGCTGAACGGCAACCAGCAGGTTTTACAATTCAGTTTTACAGGGCCGGCAGCACCAGGAACTTATCCGCTAAGCAACAATAGTATAATACTAGACGGCCAGACAATTACATACTATGCCCCAATATCAGTAACTGTTACAAATTATGGGCTTGTAGGTCAATTTATAACCGGGAATTTTGGTGGGCTGGCTAATATTGGAGAAAACGTTTTTATAAATTTTACTGTACAACGTGACCAATAAAAAATATTTGTAGCTATGAAATAAAAAACAAACGCATGAACCAATAAAGCGAACCTATATTGACAGAACGGGAACTGATAGAAGGCTGTATCAATAATAAACAGGAGGCACAAAAAAAATTGTTCAACCTGTTTGCCGGCAAAATGATGTCGGTATGCCTGCGCTATGCCCCTGATACACACCAGGCACAGGATATTTTGCAGGAAGGTTTTATCAGGGTTTTTAAAAGCATTCACCAGTTCAGGTTCGAAGGGAATTTTGAAGGCTGGCTGCGGCGTGTATTTGCCACCGTGGCTATACGGCAGGTAAGCAGGCAAAAAATACATTTTATCAATACAGATATTTCCGACACAACAGAACATAGTATTGATGCCGGCGTGCTGGCCAAAATTTCGGCAGACGAAATAAACGTATTGATAAGAAATATGCCCGATGGTTACAGAACCATTTTTAACCTGAATGTAATTGAAGGATACAGTCATGAAGAGATTGCCACCATGCTCGGCATACAGGCAACCACATCAAGAGGGCAATTGCTGAAAGCAAGAAAATATTTACAGGTAATGATCGTAAAAAAATATTCTATCATAAAAAACACTAACAATGTTTGATGACATTATAAAAGGCAAAGCAAACGAACATGAGGCACCGGTACCGCCGGATGCGTGGGACAATATTGCCAAAAAGAAAAAGAAAAGAAGGTTTGCATTCTGGTGGTGGAGCAGCGCATTGCTGTTGGTGCTGGCTTTATCAACCGTTGTTTACCTGTTGCTGAATAAGGAAAACGGAAATGCTATTGCCAAAACAGATGAGGCGAATAGTGTAAAAACGGGGCAAAAATTAAATGAATCGAAAGAACCTGTGAATGAAATAAAAAAAGATAGCAATGCGGAAGCAACATTGCCTTTGGCTAATAAAGACATAACTGTAATGACAGAAAAAAATAATATTCCTGCTAAGAACATTGGCGGCGAACAACAACGCATTACCATTACAGGCAAATCAAAAACAAAAATTACAACTACAAATGCTGTAACAGAAGAAAGTGAAATAAAAGTTGCTGGCAGCAATAAGCAGATCAAAAAGATAAAAGGCAAATTAAAAGCACAACAGGCCAATGGCGAAGCTGAAGAACTTATAGCAGTAAACAATAACGAAAAAACAAACAACAATGAATCAATTATACCTACGGAAGAAAAAGAAGAACCTGCAGCAACGCAGGAAAAAGAAATAATTGCTGCAAAAACTGTCGATGTAAAACCTGCGCCAGTTATAGAAGAAAAGAAAACAACAGCAATTGAAGCAAACAAAACAGACAATAAAAAAACAAGCCCGGTTGTTGCAAAAAAAGCCGTAAAAAAACATTGGTTTTTTGAAGCAGGTGCCATCCCATTGATTGCTGCATCGCAGTATAATGAAAACAGTTCTTTTTACCGTAACCATGTTGTAAACAACAGTGTTTCTGTTTATAAGGCCAATCTTGTAAATGCATCCATTGAGCCGGCTGTTGCTTTCTCATTATTAATACGCAGGGAAGTAAGTAAAAAAATTGCCGTGGGCACAGGGCTGCAGTATATGTTGCTGAAAGAAAATATGAGCATAGAAGGAAAAGAAACCAATACCACTTATGCTTTTGTTGACAGGCTGGTAAATGGCCAGTTAGTGCCTGATACAATAGCAACAATTACAGAAGGAGCAAGAGCTATTTCTGCCGTAAACAGCTACCAGCTGTTTAGCATACCGCTGTTTGTGCAATACAGCATTATTCAAAAACCCAAATGGAGTCTTGACGCTGTTGGCGGCCTTTATTTTAATATCAGCGGCAACTATAAAAATGAAATAAACCGCAATGCAGCAGCGCCATTGCTTGCGGCTCCCGGCACCACAAACAAAAGCAATACCGGCATGGACCTATTTGCCGGCATACGCATTGGCAAAAAGCTAAGCAAACGACTCGACTTTTTTGCCATGCCCTCTATGCGGTGGAGCCTTGCTAAATACAATGTAAAAAACAGTTTGCTGGATAAAAATATTAACCAGGCTGGAATAGGATTTGGTTTGGGTTATAAGATCAATTAAAAAATTACTGCGATGAGATACTTTTTTACTGCTGCGATCTTGATGATTGCCCTGTTTGCAAAGGGCCAGATTGTGAATATACCGGATAGTAATTTTAAATGGAAATTGCTTAACTACCAATCCACCAACTTAAGCCTGCCAACTAATTACATTGATGCAAATAACGATGGCGAAATACAGGAAACTGAAGCTCTTGCCATTACCGGTTTAGATTTATATAATGACCCTTCCAACCAAGGCTCTGCCGATCGCCCTATCCGTGACCTTACAGGAATAAAGTCATTCAATAATTTAAGACGACTGAATTTAACAGCAAATGCGGTTCATAATATTGACCTTTCAAATATGATTAACCTTGACACTATAGTAACATCTCGAAACTCGATATTTAATATCAATTTGAATGGGTGTCATAATCTTAAAACAGTTAATCTTACCAACGAACCTGCCACAGCACTAATACTACATGATATGCCAAATTTAGCAGTAGTATTTTTAGCAAATGGCATTGATGACATGCAATACATAAGTATCAAAAATTGCCCGGCGCTAAATTATATTGCATGGCCTAATTTCAACGGCCTTACACATGGTTTAGTAGAACTTTCAAATGCAGCGTTGGAAAGTATTAGTGGCATTCCGTATGGCTTTACTGCCAACACAACAGTCATGTTAGATAACATGTCAAGGCTAAAGACTTTTAATGTTTATCCGAGTATCGACTCTTTAATAATAAAGAATTGTGATAGCCTTGTCTCTATAGACGATCAGGCTTTTGGTGCACAGGTTAATTATATTAAGGTAGATAATTGCCGAGAGTTAACAAGAATAGGTTTCTTTCAATATACAGGGGAATCACTTGACATTATAAATTGTCCCAAACTATCCCTTTTGGGAAACAATAATTCATGGGCACCAAATCTTAAGTCGTTAAATATAAAAAATGGAATATTTACCGAATTCAGTATTCCATCTGTTCCAAGTCTTAGATATATATGTGCAGATGAAAGTGAAATAATAAATACAATCAATAAGCTGGCTGCCCATCCCTGGAACACAAACTTTACTGTGAACTCTTATTGTTCTTTTATTCCAGGTGGAACATATAATACGATTAAAGGAAATACAAGAGTGGATATAAATAATAATGGCTGCGATAGCAGTGATAGAAACATTAAAAATGTACTGGTAAAACTGACAGACACAACCGGGCAAACTTATGTTACTTCCTCAAATGAAGAAGGGAAATACTCAGTTTATACATACAAGGGAAACTTTACGTTAAGCCCATATTTTGCTTATCCGTATTTTTCAATTAATCCCTCCTCGGAAAATCTTCGCTTTGATACAGCTAACAATTTAATAGCTATAAGAGACTTCTGCATCCAACCCAATGGCACTCACAACGATTTAGAAATTACTTTTCTCCCAACATGGCCCGTTGCAAGACCTGGTTTTGATGCCGCCTACACTTTAGTGTACAGAAACCGTGGCACCACCACTCTATCCGGAAATGTTGCTGTAAACTTCGATAACAGTAAAATTAATTTTGTTTCTGCTTCTGAAAATGTTGCTACACAAAACACAGGACAATTAACTTGGAACTACAATAACCTGCAACCCTTTGAAAGCAAAACTATCAATGTAACTTTTAACTTATTGCCACCGCCGGTTAATAATATTGGTGATACAATTATTTTCTTATCAGCCATCACGCCTTCAGCAAATGATGAAACTGCTTTTGATAACAGCTTTATTCTTCCACAAACAGTAATTGGTTCTTTTGATCCGAATGACAAACAATGCCTTGAAGGAAGCAAAATCGATATTTCTAAAATTGGTGAATACCTGCATTACCAAATACGTTTTCAAAATGAAGGGACAGATACAGCGTTCAATATTGTTGTAGCTGATATATTAAGTGATAAATTAGACTGGAACAGTTTTGAATTTATTGGCAGCAGCCACACTGCTGATGTAAAACTTACCAATAACAAACTGGAATTTATTTTCCAGAACATCAATCTTCCTTACAAAGCAATTGATGAACCCGGCAGCAATGGCTGGATAGCGTTTAAAATAAAACCAAAACCTTCTGTTGTAATTGGTGATTCTTTAAACAATAACGCTGCTATTTATTTTGATTTTAATTTACCGGTGATAACAAATACTGCCACAACAATTGTTTCATCGGCTTCAACTCCTGTTCCTGTTAAGCTGGAGTATTTTTCTGTAAACAAAAAAGAAAATACCAATCAACTCAATTGGAAAGCCAGTTGCACTTATGGCAACGCTGCATTTATAATTGAAAGAAGTGATGATGGAATAAATTTTAAATCCATTGGAAATATAAATGCTACAGCAGTGCGTTGCCAATTGCCTTTCAATTTTACTGATAACAATCCTGTAGCAGGTAAAAATTATTACCGCTTAAAAATTACTGACGCTGATGGAAAAAGTTTTTATAGCAAAACATTGGTTGTTGGAAATGGCAAAGCCGGAATTGAAATTACTGCTGTTGCAAACAACATTGTTTATCTCAGCAGTAATAAACAGCAAACAGTAACTATGAAAATAATTGCTACAGATGGAAGAGCAATATTAAATCAAAAGCAAACTGTTGGCGCTGGCAGTAACAACATCAGTTTGCAAATGAAAAGTGCAGCAAAAGGAATTTATACTTTGATTGTATATACTGAAGAAGGAGGAATGATCACTAAAAGATTTCTAAAATAACCTAACTACAAAATTAACTGCAATGAAAACCTTTATCACTTTCCTATTACTTGCAACTGCTTTATTTACTAAAGCGCAAATTGTAAATATTCCAGATGCAAATTTTAAAGTCGCTCTCATCAACTTGGGCATCGATACAAATAATGATGGTGAGATACAGCAAACAGAAGCAGATGTCGTGACAACGTTAGATATTGATTCTTTGGACTTAAGAGATTTAACCGGTATCCGCTCCTTTACCAACCTTAAAACGCTATACTGCTCCGCTAATAAACTGCGAATATTTGATATTTCTGGTCATACAAATATTGAGTCAATTAATATTCGCCGATATTTTAGTTTTGATAACGATACAGGTATGGCTGTATTCAACGCAGAAAATTGTATAAGGCTAAAAACTGTAGACTTATCAACTCCAAACTGGCCAACACTTTATACGGCACTTATGGCAAACCTGGTTAATTGTGACAGCCTTACCAGCATTAACTTATCCTTATGTCCTGTTGCAATTTTAGACGTCAGCGGATCAGGCATAAAACATTTAGGGGTATGGCAAGTAGGTACTCTAATTGCAAAAAATTGCACTTCACTAATCTCGATTGTACCAGACCAGAGCCTGACAGGGGGAATAGGAACTGTAGATGTGACAGGTTGTACAAATCTTGAAAGCCTCTCCTATGGGGAAGCTGGATCGGTACAAACGATTGATCTAAGCACTTGCCCTAATATCAAAACAGTATTTGTTCCTTATACCTCTGTCAGCCCTCTTTATGTCAATTTGAAAAATGGTACCCGTATGGATAATTTTAGTGTAGGTATAATACCGTGGAATGGTTCCATACCTGTTCTCAATATTTGTGCTGATGATTTTGAAACAGACTCTGCCAGCAACTGGTTGCAGTTTGTAAATATGCACAATAATCCCCTTACTAATATCAATTCTTACTGTAGTTTCTTTCCCGGTGGAAGCTTTAATTCAATTTCAGGTAATATAAGGGTTGATATAGATAATAATGGCTGCGATAGTACAGACAATGTAGCGGATAATTGTTTAATCAGGTTTTCAAGTACATCTGAACAAACATATATTACATCTGCCAACTATCAGGGAAAATTTAAAGCATATACCTACAAAGGAGATTTTACCCTAACCCCTTATTTTCCATATCCATATTTCACTATTAATCCATCATCAGAAAGTGTCATTTTTGATACTGCTAATAGCTTAACAGCAACAAGAAATTTTTGCATCACTCCCAATGGCATTCATAATGATGTAGAAATAATTTTTCTTCCCACCTTCCCACCAGCAAGACCGGGTTTTGATGCTGCTTATACCTTAGTTTACAAAAACCGTGGCACCACCACTCTATCCGGAAATGTTGCTGTAAACTTTGACAACAGTAAAATGAATTTTGTTTCCGCTTCTGAAAATGTTACCCCACAAAGTTCAGGACAGTTATTATGGAACTACAACAATCTGCAACCTTTTGAAAGTAAAACAATCAATGTAACTTTTAACTTACTGCCTCCGCCAGTTAATAATATTGGTGATACAATTATTTTCTTATCAGCCATCACGCCTTCCACAAATGATGAAACTGCTTTTGATAACAGCTTTATTCTTCCACAAACAGTAATTGGTTCTTTTGATCCGAATGACAAACAATGCCTTGAAGGAAGCAAAATCGATATTTCTAAAATTGGTGAATACCTGCATTACCAAATACGTTTTCAAAATGAAGGGACAGATACAGCGTTCAATATTGTTGTAGCTGATATATTAAGTGATAAATTAGACTGGAACAGTTTTGAATTTATTGGCAGCAGCCACACTGCTGATGTAAAACTTACCAATAACAAACTGGAATTTATTTTCCAGAACATCAATCTTCCTTACAAAGCAATTGATGAACCCGGCAGCAATGGCTGGATAGCGTTTAAAATAAAACCAAAACCTTCTGTTGTAATTGGTGATTCATTGAACAACAGCGCAGCTATCTATTTTGATTTTAATTTACCTGTTATAACAAATACTGCCACAACGATTGTTACCTCTTCTTCTACACCTGTGCCTGTTAAGTTGGAATATTTTTCTGCAAACAAAAAGGAAAATACCAATCAACTTAATTGGAAAGCCAGTTGTACTTATGGCAATGCTGCATTTGTAATTGAAAGAAGTGATGATGGAATAAATTTTAAAGCCATTGGAAATATAAATGCTACAGCAGTGCGTTGTCAATTGCCTTTTAATTTTAGTGATAACGATCCTGCGGCTGGTAAAAATTATTACCGCTTAAAAATTACAGATGCTGATGGAAAAAGTTTTTATAGTAAAGTTTTAGTTGTTGGTAATAATAAAGCTGGCATAGAAATTACTGCGGTTGCAAACAACACTGTTTATCTCAGCAGTAATAAACAACAAACAGTAATAATGAAAGTAATTACTGCGGATGGAAGAGAAGTATTAAATCAAAAACAAACTATTGGTACCGGAAACAATAATATCAATTTGCTAATGAAAAATGCGGCGAAAGGAATTTATAGTTTAATTATTTGCACAGAACAGGGAGAACCAATTACAAAGAGATTTATAAAATAGCTGATAATAATATATAAAACTTACTGCAATGAAAACTTTTATCATTTCCCTATTGCTTGTAGCCGCTTTGTTTACTAAAGCACAAATTGTAAATATACCTGATGCAAATTTTAAAAATTATTTGTTACAATATTCTCCTGCCATTGATATAAACAATGATAATGAAATACAGGTTACTGAAGCCGCTGCAGTTGGCCGTTTACTTATTTACGAATCTGTAAACAATCAAATGATCGCTTCTCTGGTGGGGCTTGAATCATTTAGCAACCTGACCTACCTTGAAACCTACACAAGGGTGCCGGTTATAAATACTGCCGGTTTAAATAATTTAAAAGAATACAGGGTTGGCGGTTATGTTAATACCCTTGACCTAACAGGATGTTTTAATTTAGAAAACCTTAATGTAGGGTGTGACAGTTTAACCACTTTAGATATCAGCCCCTGTGCAAACCTTAAAGAATTAATTGTTGGCTATAACCTTCGTCTTACTAATATTATTAAGGCCACACATGACAGTTTGAAAGTGGCAACTATTTATTACAATAACAGTTTAAGGCAAATTGATTTCAGCAATCTTCACAATCTTTTACAGTTACATATTACAACTGATTGGCCTTTAGAACGGTTAAATGTTGACGGCTGTAATGCCCTGCAGTATTTATCTATAACCGGCGGTCCCCCTATAACACCATTAAATACACTGGATCTAAGTTCCTGCTATAACTTACTGCATTTTGGTGCCAATTACTTTCGCATCAATTATCTGAACGTAAAAAACGGAAGCTCTTTTATAGGCTTTACTTACGACTTCAACAATTCAGTAGAAATATGCGCCGATGAATTTGAGATACAGGATTTACAGCAACGGTTTATGTTTAATTTAATGACGCCTCCGCCTATTACTTCTTACTGTACATTTTTTCCTGGAGGCAATTACAATACCATTAAAGGCAAAACAAGAATTGACTTTAATAATGATGGCTGCGACAGTACAGACAGGGTGATGCAGCAGGTAGCCATAAAAATCCAGGACACTTCTGGTAATTCATTGATAAGATACACTGCACAATCCGGCGATTATGCACATTATTCATACAAAGGCAACTTCACTCTTACCCCTTATTTTCCGTATCCATATTTTATTGTAAACCCGGCAAGCGTCAACGTTTTATTTGATTCGGCAAATAACCTGGTATCTACAAAAGATTTCTGCATACAACCAAACGGCACTCACAACGACCTGGAAATAAGTTTTCTGCCCACATTATCACCTGCAAGGCCTGGCTTTAATGCTGCTTATACTTTGATTTATAAAAACCGGGGCACCACTACTTTGTCAGGAAATGTTGCTGTCAATTTCGATAATAATAAAATGAATTTTGTTTCTGCTTCTGAAAATGTTACCACACAAAGTTCGGGACAGTTATTGTGGAACTACAATAACCTGCAGCCTTTTGAAACCAAAACCATCGATGTAACTTTTAATTTGCTACCGCCGCCGGTGAACAATATTGATGATACAATTTCTTATTTAGCAGTTATCACTCCATCAGATAATGATGAAACTGCCTTTGATAATATTTTTATTCTTCCACAAAGAGTAGTTGGAAGTTTTGACCCTAACGATAAACAATGTATCGAAGGAAGTAAACTGGACATCAGTAAGATTGGTGACTATCTCCATTATCAAATACGTTTTCAAAATGAAGGAACAGATACTGCTTTTAATATTGTAGTGGTAGATACATTGAGTGATAAATTGGATTGGAACAGTTTTGAGTTTATCAGCAGCAGTCATTCTTGTAATCCAACACTTAAAAACAACAAAGCAGAATTCATTTTTGAAAACATCAACCTTCCTTACAAAGCCATTGATGAACCCGGAAGTAATGGCTGGGTAGCTTTTAAAATAAAACCCAAACCTTCTGTTGTTATTGGTGATTCATTAAACAACAGCGCTGCTATTTATTTTGATTTTAATTTACCAGTAATAACAAATACTGCTACAACAATTGTTACCTCTTCTTCCACGCCGGTTCCTGTTAAGCTGGAATATTTTTCAGTAAATAAAAAAGAAAATACCAATCAACTGAATTGGAAAGCCAGTTGTACTTACGGCAATGCTGCATTTGTAATTGAAAGAAGTGATGATGGTATTCATTTTAAAGCCATTGGAAATATTAATACTACTGCATTGCGTTGCCAGTTGCCTTTCAACTTTACAGATAACAACCCTGCGGCTGGTAAAAATTATTACCGGTTAAAAATTACGGATGCTGATGGAAAAAGTTTTTACAGCAAAATAGTGGTTGTTGGAAATAACAAAGCTGGTATTGAAATTACCGCTGTGGCAAATAATACTGTTTATCTCAACAGCAACAAGCAGCAAATAATACAATTGAAAGTGATCGCTGCCGATGGAAAAGAAATTGTAAACCAAAAGCAAATTTTTACAGCAGGAACTAATAGTATCAGTTTGCAAACGGCAAATACAGCCAAAGGCATTTACACCATTATCATCTATACAAATGATGGTAGCAGCATCACCCATCGGTTTATTAAATGAGGTATCTTTATTAATCTACTTTAAACCAAGAAACTCATGAGAAAGTTTTTAACCGTTCTGCTCCTATTCAGTTCGGCAATTATAAAAGCACAGGTAGTAAATATTCCTGACCAGGTTTTTCTCCGCAATTTGATAAGTGCCGGGGTGGACATTAATGCTGATGGGCAGATACAACAGAGTGAAGCGCTTACAGTAACGTATCTCCACCTTGCTTGTTATTCCCTGTGTACAGGGTGTCAGTACCAGCCAGTAAGTGACCTGACCGGGATTCAGGCATTTATCAATTTGCAAACTTTAATGATTGAGAGCGATTGTTCAGGTTCAACCTTTGAAGGAATTAACTATCTCAACTTAAGTGGCCTCTCTAACCTTAAAAATGTAAGTGTTTTGGATGACGCCCCTTTGAGAAAGATTAACCTGGCAGGTTGTACCGGGTTGGAAACATTGTCAATTTCAATTTCTAGTGATGCTAATTCAGGAGGAACTCCTGATACAATTGATCTTCGCAGTTGTACAAACATAAATTATGTTTATTTAAAGGATGTCGTTTTTAATGTATTGAATGCAGAAAATTGCGCCAATTTGAGAAAATTGGAATTCTTAGGAACAAATTATAATGGAATTCTTCAGACGATCAACATACACAATGCAGTAAATCTGGAGTATTTTATCGCTCCTGCTTCATTCGGATGGCTGAATATAGACTTTAGCAACTTACCCAGGTTGAGAAGAATAAATATAGATCCATACGAATTGGCAGACGCTAATTTTACAGGCTGTACTTCACTGGATACTGTGGATATTGGCTGGAATACCTATACAAAAAGCATCCTTGATTTTAGTACTTGCCCAAGGCTTAAACATTTAAATATAGGTTTTTGGTCGTCTGGTTCTTCTTTAAAATTCCTTAATATTAAAAATGGCAGCAGTTTAAATACTTTTACAACTCCCACTAATTACGGCACATTTACAACAGTATGTGCAGATGATTTTGAAGCAGCGTCAATAAGAACATACCTGGCGGCTCACAATAATCCAACCACTCATGTTTATTCCTACTGTTCTTTCTATCCTGGTGGTAATTATAACACTATTACGGGCAAACTAAGGATCAATGATAACAATAATGGCTGCGATAACAGTGACAGGCAATTGGTAAATATTCCTGTAAAATTCACAGATACAACGGGCCAGTCTGTAACGGTATTTTCTAATAATACAGGAGATTATTCTGTTTACACATACAAAGGGCTGTTCAGTTTTGCACCCTATTTGCCGTACCCATATTTTACTATAAACCCGGCTAACCCTGTTGTAAGTTTTGATACAGCCAACAGCCTTGTCAACACAACAAATTTCTGCCTCCAGCCAGATGGCGTTCACAATGACCTTGAAATAAATTTTCTCCCCGGAAGAGCTTCAAGGCCAGGCTTTAATGCCACTTATATTTTAACTTATAAAAATCGTGGTAATACCACACTCTCAGGTTCGGCCACACTTAATTTTGATAACAGTAAAATGAATTTTATTAATGCGTCTGTACCGGTTACTATCCAAAATACAGGACAGTTGGTGTGGGATTATAATAACCTGTTGCCTTTAGAAACGAAAACAATGTATGTTACTTTTTATTTATTACCCCCGCCAATAAATAATATCAATGATACCATTTATTATTTAGCCACCATTACTCCTTCAGCAAATGATGAAACAGCTTTTGACAATAGTTTCATTCTTCCGCAAAGGTTAACAGGCTCTTATGATCCAAATGATAAACAATGTCTCGAAGGAAGTAAACTCGACATCAGTAAGATTGGTGATTACATTCATTATCAAATACGTTTCCAAAATGAAGGAACAGATACTGCATTTAATGTTGTGGTAGCAGATACGTTAAGTGATAAACTGGACTGGAGTACATTTGAATTTACTGCCGGCAGCAATACATGCAATGCAAAACTTACCAATAATAAAGCAGAGTTCTTTTTCCCGGATATAAACCTTCCTCATAAAGCCATTGATGAACCAGGAAGTAATGGATGGGTTTCATTTAAAATAAAGCCTAAGCCATCTGTTGTTATTGGTGATTCATTAAACAACAGCGCTGCTATTTATTTTGATTTTAATTTACCAGTAATAACAAATACTGCTACAACAATTGTTACCTCTTCTTCCACGCCAGTGCCTGTTAAACTGGAATATTTTTCTGTAAACAAAAAAGAAAATACCAATCAACTGAACTGGAAAGCAAGCTGTACTTATGGTAATGCAACTTTTGCAATTGAAAGAAGTGATGATGGTAATCATTTCACCAGTATTGGAAATATCAGTGCTACTGCGTTGCGTTGCCAGTTGCCTTTTAACTTTATTGATAACAATCCTGTGGCAGGCAAAAATTATTACCGGTTGAAAATTACAGATGCTGATGGTGTTTCTTTTTACAGCAAAGTATTAGTTGTAGGAAATAATAAAGCTGGTATAGAAATTACTGCTGTGGCAAACAATATTATTTATCTTAATAGTAATAAACAACAAACAGTAATAATGAAAGTAGTTACTGCGGATGGAAGAATAATCTATAGCGGAAATAAAACGATAAATACTGGCAACAGCAATGTAAATTTATCAGTGAAAGAAGCTTCAGGAGTATATACATTGATTATTTATACAATGGATGGTAATGCTGTAATAAGGAAATATGTAAAGTAATCCGTGAAGTTAGTAAGCAGGCGATCGACAGAAATAGTTATATTAGCATTAATAAACTATAGTTTTATGAAACCCTTCCTTACAACTTTATTCCTTTTCCTGGCATTGGTTTCACAAGCCCAGGTTATAAACATTCCCAATACAGCTTTTAAAAGACAATTATTATATACCTACGACACAGATCACAATGGAGAACTGGAACAGTCAGAAGCGCTTGCTATCCGGAATTTGTATGTTGGTTGTTATCTTGTAAGTAGCGGAGGAGAATTTTTCAGTTATGCTGTTTCAGATTTAACAGGGATAGAGCATTTTACAAACCTTGAACGACTAACAATTGCTGGCACTTGTTCCGGGGGCGGAGGGGTTGAATATCCGAATCTCAGTGGCCTTTCAAATCTTACATACCTTTCCATCGGCGATGCAGACCGTTTGAGCAAAATCAACCTTACTGGTTGCATCAAACTGGATTCTCTTATTATAGGCGGCTCAGACTACGGCAATCCAAGCCCTCTTGATACACTTGATCTGAATAGCTGTACCAGTTTAAGATATGTAAACCTTTACTTTCTTTTTCACTTTAAAAAATTGATTGTTGACAGTTGTATTAATTTAAAGGAACTATACCTAAGCCAAATGTTTGGTGAAAGCTTAGACCTTAGCCATTTGGTTAGCCTTGAAAAACTTGGGGTAACAGATGCTTACAATAATATCAATTTGAATTGTTCCAATCTCACTCAACTAAAAACTGTAGACGTTATCACAGGCGACCTTGCAGACATACAATTCACCGGTTGTACAAATCTTGAAAGGGTTCTTGTTGATGCCGGTACTTTCCCTTCTTCATACTTAGACTTCAGCAGTTCGCCTAACCTTACAAATTTGATACTGAATCTTTACTACAATCCCCCATCTCAGTTTTCCAACCTTAGATTGCTAAATCTTAAAAACGGAAGCCGTCTGAATCAATTCTTTTTTTCTGCCTCTCTCAATATACAACAGGTTTGTGCCGATGATTTTGAAGTTGATACTTTGCAACAGTATTTTATTAATGACAACCAAAATGTGAATGTAACTTCTTCCTGTTCTTTATTCCCTGTTCCTGTTAAGCTTGAATATTTTTCTGCAAACAAAAAAGAAAATACCAATCAACTGAACTGGAAAGCAAGTTGTACTTATGGCAATGCCGCATTTGTAATTGAAAGAAGCAATGACGGTATTCATTTCAACAGTATTGGAAATATTAATGCTACAGCATTGCGTTGCCAATTGCCTTTCAATTTTACAGACAATAATCCGGTGTCTGGTAAGAATTATTACCGGTTAAAAATTACGGATTCTGATGGGAAAAGTTTTTACAGTAAAATTTTAGTTGTTGGTAATAGCAAAGCTGGCATAGAAATTATTGCAGTTGCCAACAATACGGTTTATTTTAACAGCAGTAAGCAACAAACTGTACAGTTAAAACTAATTGCAAGTGATGGAAAGGAAATACTGAGTCAAAAACAAAATATCACTTCGGGCAATAACAGTATTAATCTACAAATAAAAAATACAGCTAAAGGAATATATACTTTGATTGTTTATACAAAAGAAGGAGAAACAATCACAAAAAGGTTTATGCAATAATACTTGCTGGAAAAGAGTAGTGCCGAACAACCGATGTTTTTTAAACTTCGGTTGTTTTCGTTATAGCTTGCCTACATAATGAAGATAAATGAGGTTGCTTACCTTTACCCCATGCGCTTCTCTCACATACCGAATGCAGCTGTAAGCAATAATAACGACCGGCCCATGATGCAGAAAGAAGTGTATCCTGTAAGCACTGCCCTGCAACAATACCTTCAGCAATATAAAAAAGACACAGCGCTTCCTGTTGCATATACAGAACTGCTGCATTACGAATACACCAATGCCATTAAAGATGACAAAGGCAAACACATCCATTGGGAAAGAGTGGTGTACAGCAAAAAATTACTGGCTGAACTAAAACAAAAACTATCGCTCTTATATACGCTGTTAAAAAAAGAAGGAGACATCCAGATCGACTCCATAGATTTTTGTGAATACGCCAACAGCATGCCTTTCCGCATCAATATCACCCATACAAAAAATAATCAACCCGATCTGTTCTATATCAAATCAGCCGATGCTTCCAGGATTTACGGGCTGGAACTGGAGCAACTGCTCACCAAAAACCACATCAATTTTTTGTATCACCAAAACACCCTGGTGGAAGAACATATTGATGGCATACCCGGCGATAACTTTCTGGAAACGGTGAATGAATTAAAGGAAGAAGAAAAGAAATTACTGGCTGAAGCCTTTATAAGTTTTAATGAAAGCTGTTTTGCAAGATTGCTGGGTGATATGCGTAGCTACAATTTTGTGGTGGTAAAAAACAACAATGCTCAAAACCCTTTTACCATTAAAGCCATTGATTTTGACCAGCAGTGTTATGAAGGCAAACTCAATTTATACCTGCCGCAGTTTTATAAAGAGAACTACCAATATGTACAATTGGCCACTTCATTATTAAGTGATGTAAGCATTGATGCAATAAGAATGGCAGAGAGAAAAGAGCTGGTCGGGCATTTTATCAACAACAAACAACAGTTAATTGCCCTGCTGCAGGTGATGGAAAAAGAGGAGATATCCGAACAGTACAAAGTGGTTTCCTTACGCAAAGAGTTGAACCAGTACCACCACACCCAGCATTTCAGCGCCTGCCACACTATGGGCAGCCTGGTAAGGCATCAACTGGAGCAAATGCTTGGTTAAAGGCTGATTTTAGCGTTTACTCAGTCCTTTTGGCTGCCAAACCAGGCGGTATTTATAAAAGTAAAACCATTTATCTTTGCAGTATGGCAAAACAAACCACACTCCATTGTTCTTTCTGCGGCCGCAGCCGTGATGAAGTGAAGATCCTGATAGCAGGGCAGGAAGGTCACATCTGCGAAAACTGTGTAGAACATGCACAGGAAATAATCAGCCAGGAGTTGATGATATACCCTGAAACAAAAGCCGCTACCCACTCACACAAACTAAGTGTTAAAAAACCATTAGAGATAAAGAAGTTCCTTGACGATTATGTGATCGGGCAGGATGATGCAAAGAAGATCTTAGCCGTTGCAGTATATAATCACTACAAACGCCTTAATCAAAAAGTAGAGAATGATGTAGAGATCGAAAAGAGCAACATCATTATGGTGGGTGAAACAGGTACCGGCAAAACATTACTGGCAAAATCAATTGCCCGTATGCTGAATGTACCTTTTGCTATTGTGGATGCAACTGTATTTACTGAAGCCGGTTATGTAGGAGAAGATGTGGAAAGCATGCTGAGCCGTTTGTTGCAGGCCTGCAATTATGATGTGGCCGCTGCTGAAAAAGGAATTGTATTTATTGACGAGATCGATAAAATTGCCCGTAAAAGTGATAACCCATCCATCACCCGTGATGTAAGTGGTGAAGGTGTACAACAGGGTTTATTAAAATTGCTTGAAGGAACAGAAGTGCTGGTGCCACCACAAGGCGGCCGCAAACATCCTGAACAAAAACTGGTAAAGGTTAACACACAAAATATCCTGTTTATCTGCGGTGGCGCATTTGACGGCGTTGATAAACTAATTGCCCGCCGTGTGAACACACATGCTATCGGTTTTAATGTAAACAAAGAACTACAGGAGTTTCAACAAAAGAATTTATTGCAGTTTGTAAACGCAGTTGACCTTAAACATTTTGGTTTGATACCGGAGTTGCTGGGCCGTTTACCTGTTGTTACCTATCTCAATCCATTGGATGCCCCAACGCTCCGCAATATTTTAACGGAACCAAAGAATGCATTGATAAAACAGTTCACCCGTTTGTTTGAAATAGAAGGAATCGCCCTCACATTTGAACCTGCGGTGTATGACTTTATGGTGGAAAGGGCACTTGAATACAAATTGGGTGCAAGAGGATTAAGAAGTATCTGCGAAGGTATATTGACAGATGCAATGTATGAACTGCCTTCACAGAAAGTAAAAACTTTTGAAGTAACATTGGAATATGCACAAAGGAAATTCAGTACGAGCAAGATGAGTATGCTGAAGGTGGCGTAAACAATGGAAAATTGAAAATTAATAATTGATAATGGTGCAACTTTAGGGTTGCACTTTTTTATGAGCCAGGGTTTGGAATATCTATTTAGCTGCGGTGGCGTCGCACTCTTGTACTTCGTAATATAATTATGCTTTTTGCTAACTACTAAAAATTACAATTGCAAACCTGGAATGTTGGCTTTATTATTTTCTCCGATCTGGAAAAAATATTAAATCTGAAAATAGGTGTGTCAAAATAGTAGCATTCAAACATAGTTTTAAAACCATTGTAACCTCTTCTTAACCTATAACCTGCTCCTTCATTTAATACGAGGTTGCCGCTTTCGTCAAAAACTTTGATTCTTCTAAAACTATTTGTACTGTCTGAACTTGAATTCACAATTAAAAAAAGTAATTCTTTCTTATTGTAGTATGAAATGGTAATTTGGTTCAGGTTAAAACTATGCAAAGTGTCAGTTTTAAGAAGATTTGAATCGATCTGTTCCTGCGCCCATTCAAGCGGATGCATTCCAAATCTGTAATCTGTTTCTCTTTGTATTAGGTCTCTTGCCTTTTTAGTACAAGAATCATAGAATTTATGATATTGTCTATTAAACAATGGTTCTTTTTGTGCTAGGCCTATTTTGCACAAAAAAACAGCAAAGAACAAAAAGTAAATTTTAAACATGATTTTTTTTCTGTCTCAGAATGATTTGCTTTTTAAAACCAACTCTTCGTCTTCGAGCTCTTCCTGCTTCTTCCTCCCAAACCCAACGCACCCAACAAAGAACGTACAATGATATTCCCACCTGTACGCACCATACTTTTTACAATGGTATTATTAGCCACTTTTTCCAGTGTGGATGGCTCTTCTTTTTTAGAACCTTTCTTTTCATCTTCTGCTTCACCTCTCTCTGCAGCTTCTTCCAGTTTGGCCGTTAACATTTCATAAGCGCTGTGGCTGTCTATCACCTGGTTGTATTTGGCAACCAGTTTTGATTTTGCATTGATGGCATCAATTTCATTTTGCTGTAACACATCCATGCGGCTACGTGGCGCACAAAGCATGGTATGCACCAGCGGCGTGGGAATACCTTTTTCATTCAGCATCGTTACCAATGCTTCGCCAATACCGAGTTGTGTTATCAGGTCTTCTGTTTTATAAAATTCTGTTTCAGGATAATTTTCTGCCGTTTGTTTTATCACTTTCCTGTCGGCAGCAGTAAAGGCACGTAAAGCATGTTGCACTTTCATACCCAATTGCGCCAGCACACTGGCGGGTACATCCATCGGGTTTTGTGTACAGAAGAAAATACCAATGCCTTTTGAGCGTATCAGTTTTATAATGGTCTCAATTTGTTGCAACAAAGCACTGCTTGCCTCCTGGAATATCAAATGAGCTTCATCAATAAATAATACCAGTTTCGGTTTATCTAAATCGCCTTCTTCCGGACAAGAAGCGTACAACTCTGCCAACATCTGCAGCATAAAGGTTGAGAACAATTTTGGCTTATCCTGCAGGTCGGTAACACGTAAAACATTTATCACTCCCCTGCCCTGCTGGTCAATACGCATCAGGTCGTCCACTTCAAAACTTTTTTCACCAAAGAAATTATCTGCGCCCTGTTGCTGCAGTTCTATCACTTTACGTAAAATCGTTCCTGTGCTGGTGGTGGAAATTTTACCATAGGTTTTTTCCATTTCTGCTTTGCCTTCATCGCTTACAAATTGCAACACTTTTATAAAATCTTTCAGATCAAGTAAGGGCAGTTTGGTATCATCACAATACTTAAATATCATGGCAACAAAGCCAGCCTGTGTATCATTCAGCTCTAATATTTTACTTAATAATACAGGGCCAAATTCGCTAACGGTTGCCCTCAAATGCACCCCGTTTTTACCTGTAAGCGTCAGCAATTCCGCAGGAAATAATGAAGGCGTATAAGTAAGATTCAGTTTTTGATAACGGTCAGTTATTTTATCATTGGCAGTACCCATCGCAGCTATTCCACTCAAATCGCCCTTTATATCCATCACCAACACCGGTACACTGGCATCACTCAGCATTTCACTTATCACCTGCAATGTTTTTGTTTTGCCCGTACCGGTAGCGCCAGCGATCAATCCATGACGGTTCATTGTTTTTAATGGCAACCTTACCGCTGCTTCTGCAATTGCTTCACCATTTAAAACACCAGCGCCTATTTGTACGGCTTCTCCTTTAAAACTATATCCATCTTTTACTGCCTGTATAAATGCTTCTTTATTTGCCATTATAAAAATTTTACCGAAAGATACAAAGCTGGTGTAAATACAAACCCTGTTTTTTTAGACAATAACAAATGATTTTAAGTATCAACCGGACATTTCTACAATATGCATCATGCCGCCTATCAAAATCATTAATACTATTTTATGCTTAATATCTACAACTGCCTATTTTTGGCGCTCAAACAAAAATTATGAAATGAGCCAAAACAACAGTTGACAACAACCAACGCTGTTTATTGGCGAATTCCATGTGACCTAAATCAATAAAAATAAACACATGAAACCGATCATTACTTCCATTTCCTTTTTGATGCTGGCACTTTCGACAACCGCACAAAAAGTGGCATTTACTGAATACGATTTAAAAAATGGCCTGCACGTGGTGCTGCACCAGGACAAAACCGTTCCTGTGGTAGCAGTGTCTGTGATGTACCATGTGGGTAGCAAAGATGAAGAAACCAACCGCACCGGCTTTGCCCACTTTTTTGAACACCTGCTGTTTGAAGGCAGTGACAACATCAAACGTGGTGAGTTTATGAAATTAGTGAGCAGTAACGGTGGGCAGAACAATGCCAATACTTCCCAGGACCGTACATTTTATTACGAAGTATTTCCTTCCAACCAATTGGCAACCGGCATCTGGCTCGAAAGCGAACGCATGATGCACCCGGTGATAAACGAGATTGGTGTAAAAACACAAAACGAAGTAGTAAAAGAAGAAAAGAGAATGAGGGTGGATAATTCGCCCTATGGCAATTTTTTTGCAGAAACTTTTAAGCGCCTCTTCACCAAACATCCATACACATGGACTCCTATCGGCAGTATGGCCGATCTTGATGCCGCTACATTAGATGAGTTTAAAGCCTTTAATAAAAAATATTATATCCCAAACAATGCTGTGCTGGTAATTGCAGGTGATATTGATATTGCAAAAACAAAAACACTGGTAGAACAATATTTTGGACCAATACCTGCCGGCACACCGGTAACACATCCAAACATTAAGGACGACCCAATTACAAAAGAAATTGTTGATACAGCTTATGATGCCAACATACAGCTACCAGCTATACTGGCTGCTTACCGCATACCCGGCATGACAAGCAGTGAAACCAAGGCGCTTGAAATGGCTTCGTCTGTATTGAGCCAGGGCAGCAGCAGCCGTATGTATAAAAAAATGGTGGATGATAAAAAGAACTCTGTGCAGGTCGGGTCATTCAGTTATACACTGGAAGATTATGGTGCTTACATTACGTATGCTTTGCCAAACAATGATACGCCATTAGATACATTGATAAAAGATATGGATGATGAAATTGCAAAGTTGCAAACCACCCTTATCAGCGAAGCCGAATTTACCAAATTGCAAAACCAGGCAGAAAATGATTTTGTAGGAGCCAACAGTAAAATGCTGGGCGTGGCTGAAAACCTTGCAGATGGTTACACCTTTCATAATAAAAACACCAATCATATCAATACCGAACTGGATGAAATAAGAAAAGTAACAAGACAGGATATACAGAATGTGGCAAAAAAATACCTGAATAAAAACCAGCGTGTGGTTTTGTACTACCTGCCAAAATCAAACTAATGTTTTACCATCTTATTAAACCATGTTTAAATTATTTTATACAATGAAAAAATTAATAATAGTTGCAGCCGGTGTTTTTTGTTTACAGCACGGCATTGCACAGCCTAAACCAAAAACTGCAAAAAAAGCAAGCGTTGCAAAAACTACTATTGCAGGCCCGCTTGACCGCAGCAAAAAACCAGCAGCGGGGCCAGCGCCTTCTATTTCAATTAAAGACCCTGTTATCTTCAACATGCCAAATGGTATGACAGTGCTGGTGGTTGAAAATCATAAACTGCCAAGAGTGAGGGCATCATTTTTTGTTGACTATGGCCCGGTATACGAAGGCAAAAAAGCTGGTGCACTCGACCTGATGGGTGGTATGCTCAGCGAAGGAACCACCAACCTGCCCAAAGATAAATTTGATGAAGAAGTGGATATGATCGGTGCCGATGTGACCCTTAGTGCCAGCGGCGGCTCTGCAGGAGCACTAACGAGGTATTTTGAAAAAGCTTTTAACCTGTTGGCGGATGCGTTAAAAAACCCAGCGTTTCCACAAGAGTCATTTGATAAATTAAAATCAATGACCATTACCGGTTTAAAGTCTGAAGAAAAAAGTACACCCACCATTGCTAACAGGGTGTATAATGCGTTGAGCTTTGGGAAAAGCACCGCACTGGGTGAATTTACGAGTGAAGAAACGGTGAAAGGTTTAACCCTTGCGGATGTAAAAGATACTTATAAAAATTATATCACGCCATCACGTTCATACTTAACTTTTGTTGGCGACATTACACCTGCTGCTGCAAAAGCACTGGCAGAAAAAGCTTTGGGCAACTGGAAAGGTAAAAAACTACCGGTGCCTGCTGTCCCAATAGTAAAAAACCCATCTACAACTGAAATTGACTTTATAGATATTCCTACTGCCGTGCAAGGTGAATTAAGGGTGGGCAATATTGTAAACAATCCATTAAGTGGTAAAGATTATCACTCTTTACTCCTTGCAAATTATATATTGGGTGGTGGTGCAGAAGCAAGGTTGTTTATGAACCTGAGAGAAAAACACGGCTTTACTTACGGCGCTTATTCAAATGTGGGCAATGGCCGTTTCCCTGCATTATTTACAGCCAGTGCTGCAGTGCGTACAGATAAAGTGGACAGTGCCACTTCCGAAATGTTCAAGGAAATACTCGGCATGAGGGATGGCAAGGTTTCAGCGGAAGACTTGGCGAACGCAAAAGCAAAATACAATGGCAGTTTTGCCCTCGGCATGGAAGACCCTGCAAAAACGGCTGATTATGCAAGGAATATTCTCATCAATGGTTTGGCAAAGGATTATTACAGGACTTACCTGCAAAAAATAAATGCTGTAACGCTTAATGACATAAAAGAAGTTGCTCAAAAGTATTTTAGTGAAAGCAATTCAAGAATTGTTATTGCAGGCAATGCTTCCAAGATCATTCCTAAATTAATGAAGTTTGGTTATGCAATAAAAAAATATGACAGGTATGCAGAACCGGTAGTGGAAAAACCAGTAGATGTAAATGCAACTGAAACAGCAAAGACCACTGAAAGTATTTCTGCGTATGAAATTATTAATAGTTACCTGAAAGCAGTAGGTGGAAAAGAGGAGATTAAAAAAATAAACACTCTTTCCGCTGTTATTTCGCTTGATATGGGGGGAAGGGTATTTACAGGCGATTATAAAAGAATGAGTCCTGATAAACAGTTGATGGAATTGAAAATGGGTGCTATGACAATTATGAAGTCAGTATTTGATGGCGGACAGGGATACCAGATGCAGGGGCCACAAAAAAAGGAAATGGACGAAAAGGAAATAAAAGAAGCAAGAGACGAGAAGGCAATTATTCCTCAATTGTTTTATGCAACAGATACGGCTTACAAAGCTGATTATCTCGGCACGGGCAAAGTAGGTGAAGAAGATACTTACCGCCTGAAAGTAACCATGCCGAGTGGTAAGGTTTCTATCCAGGAATATGCCACTAAATCTGGTTTGTTGCTGAAAGAAGAAGCCACATCAATGGAAGAAGGCCAGGAATCAACAGAAACTATCGAATACAAAAATTATGTGAAAGTGGGCGCCATTATGCTGCCGTCGGAAATAATAAGAACCGAAGGTGGCCAGGAAATCCCTTTTAAACTTTCTGATTACAAATTGAATGAAGGCGTAACCGAAGCTGATTTTAAATAAAAAATATTTGGTACGGTTTTATTACGAAAGCTACCTGTAACGGGTAGCTTTCGTATTTTAAGTGTAATTGATAATACAATTATAAAGCCTGACAATACAATAGCGTTTTACTGAAAATTGTTATTGGGAATATTTGAGTAAAAAGAACCTCAATTAAAGGAGGAAAAGCTTTTTCCAAAAATACCTTTAACAAAAAATTAGTCCCTATATTAGCCTGATTAAATAACGAAATGATTTTATTTGTTAATAAACTATACAAATTATGGAAGCAACGACAAAACCGAAAATACTTTTGTGTGAAGATGATACCAACCTCGGTATGGTACTCAAGAATTATCTTGAACTGAACGACTATGATGTGATCTTGGAAAGGGATGGACGGCTTGGCCTGGCTGCATTCCAGAGAGAGAAGTTTGATATTTGCCTGCTGGATGTAATGATGCCGAATATGGATGGCTTTACATTGGCAGAAGAGATCCGTGATATCAATCCTGATGTGCCCTTATTCTTCCTTTCTGCTAAAACAATGAAAGATGATATTATACAGGGTTACAAACTCGGCGCTGATGATTATATCACCAAACCATTCGACAGTGAAGTATTGTTGCTGAAGATAAAAGCGATCCTGAAAAGAAATGAAGAAATGCACAGGGAAGAAGTGAACGCAGAATTTGACCTGGGCAAATACCACTTTAACCCAAGGCTGAGAGAGTTGACCGTAAATGGCAAAACTCAAACACTAAGCCCTAAAGAAAATGAGTTGCTGAAAATGATGAGTGAATATAAAAATGACCTGTTGCCAAGAGAAGCAGCATTGAAAAAAATATGGGGCAGTGATACTTACTTTAACGGCCGCAGTATGGATGTGTACATTGCCAAATTGCGTAAATATTTAAAAGAAGATGAGGATATTGAGATCGTAAATATTCATGGCAATGGTTTCAGGCTGGTGGCGCCATAAATTACTAAAGCCTATTTTTCAAATGGCCTCGAAAAAATCGAGGCCATTTGCTTTTATTTCTCCTCCGCTTCCCTTGCCTCCACTTCAAACTTATTATTGTAGTACCCTTTTCTTAAACTCTCCCACAAATATTTAATAATAAACCCAACATACCCATGTTGCTTGTATTGCCTGACATGGCAAAGCTCATGCTTCAGCCATTTTTTATTGCTGAGAAAATCTTCTTTGCTGCTGTTCCATAAATGAATAGTGCTGCCAAATACAATGGCTACAGAAGATGTTTTTAATTTTCGGGCTGCTATTTTAGCCAACCATGAATTTTCTTTTATGGTAAAATGTTCATCAGCCAATTTGTTTGAAGGCATTTAAAATTTCCTCGGTATGTTGCTTGCTTCGTGGCTTTAAAAATATTTTGCGGATCACACCTTTTTCGTCAATTAAAAAAGTGGTGCGGTATAATCCCATGTAGTGATTGCCAAACATAACTTTTGGTCCCCACACACCATATTTGTCAATGATGGTATGCTTTGGATCGGCTAATAATGTAAATGGCAGGCTGAATTTATTTTCAAATTTCTTGTGCTTCTTCTCATCATCCGGGCTTACACCCAAAACAACAATACCTTCCTTTTTAAGCAATGAAAAATTATCTCTCAGGTTGCAAGCCTGCTCTGTACAGGTGGGTGTATCATCTTCAGGATAAAAATATAACGCTACTCTTTGTCCTTTAAAATCAGCTAAAGAAACTTTGTTGCCGTTTTGGTCTTTGCTGCTGAATGCAGGTGCTTTTTGCCCTTCTGTTAATGTTGTTGCCATTGTTGTTGCCCCAAACCCCTGAAGGGGCTTTTAGATTATGAATATTGTTCGTTCTTTCTGTTTCGTAAACAGTGAGTGTTCATGAACTCTTGCCTTTAAGCCCCTTTAGGGGTTTGGGGCGTCATTACCTCGTAAACTTATAAACTTTCTCCACCTTATTCCCTGCACAATCTTCCACGCTTATTTTTAATTCATGTTCTCCCTCACCACAATGCTCATCAAACTTATAAATAAATGTTTTGCCTTTATCATTGCTGAAGCGGAGCCATTTGCCATCCAGTTCTGCACGGAAGTTTTTTAATTCATCTGTTTCATCCCTTATAACAAAAGCAATACGGTTTAGTTTAGCTGCATTCATACCATCCCTGAAACCAACAGGAGTTATTGTTGGTGGTATTTCATCTGCATACAATTCCACATTGCCTATTGCTTTAAAAGAAGACCTAAACCAGCCACCTTCTTCCTTCTCCGCTTTTGCAAAATCATCTTTTGCTCCCCACCAGCGGCGCATTACCATTCTGTCGGGGTTAGCAGCGTTACTGTTCTTAATTTTTACAGGATAAAAAGTATGTATTGGCACTTCGCCACCATGCAACTGGTAAGCAATACCGCCTGCATGTGTTGCATTAATGGGTGCTACTTTAAAATACACCGAATCATACAATTTATTTTCATCAAGGTAAAAACTGAGGTTATTGTTTTCAAAAACATTTACATAACCAGGTTTAAATAATTGACCTGTGGGTTCAAAATATACTGATGTTGCTGTTGACCTCACTGAAAACTCAATTACTGTTGTATTCCCTTCTGTATCCTTTACCTCTACTTTTATATTATGTGCAGTTCCATCACTTATATCAATCACACCATCACCATGCACCTCCTTATAAATGCTGTTGTTATACCCCGGCAGCCGGCTAAGATGCTGTAACCACGGCCCACCATTTGCCTTCGTTCTAAAATCAATATGTGCATTCATATACCTTGTTTCATCATAACTGATGCTGTCGATCTGGAAACCAACAACAGGTATATTGTTATCATATAGTTCTGCTTCGTAAATACCGTTCTGATTAGTGGAGCCTGTGTAACGATCCACTGCCGTGATAGCAAAACTTAGTTTGTCAGTTGGCAAAGAAATAACAGCCGGTACTGTGGTAAAAACACCTTTCACCTTTTTTATTGGATACAAACGTGGGCTTTGCTGATAAGTGCTTTTTGTTCTGTCGTACACAGCCAACCGCATAACTGCCGGTGGAATATTATCTGGTATAGGCATTCCGAATAATAAAGGGTTAAGCACTTTATCCGTTTTTGTATCTCTTATTTCATAATGCAGGTGTGGGCCTTGCGAGCCACCGGTGTTACCGCTGTAAGCAATAAACTGTTGCTTCCTTACCGGGAACAGATCAGCAGGTATGTTTTCTAAAAACAATTGCCAGCTTTCGGCTTTGTATTGTTGTGCCTTGATGTATTCTTCCAGTGCAGGATAAAAATCATTTAAGTGTGCATATAAAGTGGTGAGGCCGTTGGGATGATTGATATAGATACACCTGCCAAACCCATAAGGCTCGATCTTTACTTTAGCTATATAACCATCTGCTGCTGCCACCACCGGTACATTTTCTTTCTGGTCAGTTTTTACATCCAGCCCCATGTGATAGTGATTGGGCCTTAGTTCCCCAAAGTTGGCGGCAATACCAATTTTTGCTTTCACCGGCCAGGCAAAATAATCCTGCGGATAATTTTTGGGTTGAAATATCTGTGCAGGTAATGCAAAAGGAAATAAAATTACGGCGAGTGTGATGATGGCTCCTGTTCTTGTCATAATGATTAAAACAAAAATAAAGTTTAGTGAAAAACTTTTGTGACATTAGTTACAACCAATATGTTAATAAACCGAAGCTTCCCTGAGAGAGATTTGCAGTTGTTGACTGCTTTGTATAAATTGTACCGCTATCGTCGTATGAAACATGTCCTTTTCTTTTTATTATTTTTCTTTGCCGCACTTGTTGCTGTATCACAATCCCGCCAGATAAGGATAGGCCGTTATATACTTCCCAAAGACAACGACACAGAAAAATCATTGGTTTTAAAAATGCCATTTGGCAAATATTCCATCGACCACATCATTGGAGATACTGCAGCGTTTAGAAAAGCCGGCGAAGTAACGGTGGATATTATCTGCACCGACTATCCACCTGAGCAATCACTTATTAAGTTAAATGCCAACAGGCTGAAAGCATTTTACAATGCCTTTCCTTTTATTATTTCCGACCATGTTGGCAGGGTGCATTATTACCGGCAAACCGGCGGCACAGAAAGGGATAAAGCACAGCCCATGTTTCATGGTGTGGTGATACGCTGGCGGATTGCACAAAATGCCAATGCTGCAAAAGACGACTGGAAAAAGCTGGAGGGAATAGTAGCCCTGGCCCCTGCCATAAAAAAAACATCCTTAAGGGAGGGCTATTCACCCGTAACATTTTATAAAAAAGTAGAAAAGAAAATAAAAAATGATTCCACAGCAAAAGTTCCTTACTACGACCCTTCCATGAGCCTGGCTGACAAAAAAATAATTTACATCATTGGAGACACTGCCTGGTTGTATAAACGTTTTACCATGCCCGACTCTGTGCCCGTATTTGACTTTAAAAAAGCTTACAAAAAACATTTAATTACCAAGAGGGTTTATCAACAATTTAAAGATAAACGCTCCAGCTACTTAACCTTGTATGAGCCCTTGCCTGAAGAAATTCCGGTAGATTACAGTTATGCAACAAGAGATACCACTGACAATTCAAAAAATCAACTGCCCGACTCAACCATTATGGAAGTGCTGAAAAGAAATGTATGGAAAAATGCAGTGGTGGTGGGAGATGTAACAGCAAGCATGTATCCATATACAGCGCAATTGCTGATATGGCTGCAATTATATTCATTGAACAGCCTTAGCTATCAATATGTTTTTTTTAATGATGGTAATGATAAAGCTGACGAGAAAAAAAAACCAGGTAAAACAGGCGGCATTTATTACCAGCAATGTGTGCATTACGACCAGGTAAAGGAACTGATAAAACTGGCAATGGAAAAAGGCACCGGTGGCGATTTTCCTGAGAACGTAACAGAAGCATTGTTAGGAGCAGAAAAACAATTTCCAAAAGCAGCCTGCAATATGCTGATTGCTGATAACTGGGCTGCCATAAGGGATAAAGAACTGATAGGCCAATTGAAAAAACCTGTGATGGTCATTCTTTGTGGCGTACGGAACAATGATATCAATATTGATTATTTGAACCTTGCATTGAAAACAAAAGGTTCTGTGCATTTGATGGAAGATGATATTACCAACCTTTCAAAGATGAAAGAAGGAGAAGTGCTTACTATCGGGAAGAAAAATTTTAAAATAAAAAATGGCGAGTTGGTAGAAGCAGAATAAAACTATTCTCTCACCGCCACAGCCAGTCGTCACCAGGGCCAGCTATTATTGTTTCATGTTGTTTTGTATTGCAGGAAAATACAGCAAGCAGAACAAGCAGGTTGATAAATTTCATTTGGCAAATTTTTTAGAGCAGTTTGTAAGGTATTGCTTATCAGGCAACACTTACACAATTTATCTATGTAAAACTAAGACAACCATTCAAAGTTTACATTTAATGAAGAATGGTATTCAATCACAACCCTTTTTCTATACATTCGTTACCCAAACTATTTTTTATGATACGAAAGCAACACATATCTAAAGCAAGTGTATTGTTATTTACAGCAATGACGGTTTCGCTTATCAGCAACGCACAAGCTGTTACAAAATTTATTGACCCGGCCAACATGGACCTCACTGTCAAACCAGGCGACGATTTTTATATGTATGCAGGTGGGAGCTGGATAAAAAACAATCCTGTGCCGGCAAAAGAAACCCGTTGGGGAAGTTTTAATATGCTGAGGGATTTTAACATCAATGCGGTGAAAACTGTTTTAGAAAAAGCGGCTGCCAATAAAACAGCGGCTGACGGTTCGGTTGAAAAAAGAGTAGCTGATTTTTATACGGCCGGAATGGACAGCGTACTGATTGAAAAAAGAGGTATTAAACCTGTAGAGCCTTATTTAAAAGCTATTGAAAAAATAAAGGATAAAGCAACACTTATCAGCAAAGCAAATGAATTAAGGGTATCATCTGTTGGCGGTGGTTTCTTCGGTTTTTTTATTGGGCAAGACAGGAAGAATGTTGAACACATGGTACCTCAACTGGCACAAGGCGGCACCACATTACCAGACAGGGATTATTATTTAAAGAGCGATGCAAAAAATATCGGCATACAGGAAGCATATAAAAAATATATGACTACCATTTTTACACTTGTTGGTAAAACACCCGATGAAGCACAACAAAATGCCAGCAGCATTTATGAGTTAGAAAAGAAATTAGCAGCTGCACAAAAAAGCCGTGTAGAGATGAGAGATGCCTATAAAACTTACAATAAATTTTTAATAGCCGACCTGAGTAAACAAACACAAAATTTTAACTGGAATAAAATATTGGGTGAATTAAAAGTTACCGGCGAAGACAGTGTTTTAGTAAACAACCCTTCTTTCTTTACATCGCTGGACAGCATTTTTGCTGCTGCATCTTTAGATGACCTGAAACTGTATTTGCAGTGGAATGTTTTGAAAGGTGCTGCGCCACATTTAAGCAGTGCATTTGTAGATGCTAATTTTACTTTTAACCAGGTATTAAGCGGACAAAAAGTACAAACACCAAGATGGCAACGCATTTCACAATTAACGGATGGTTCTGTTGGTGAGTTGCTGGGGCAGTTGTATGTAAAAGAATATTTTAAGCCGGAAGCAAAAGCCCGTATGGCTGAATTGATAAGCAACATGCGTAAAGCATTTGGCAACCGTATTCAACGATTAGATTGGATGAGTGCTGAAACAAAACAAAAAGCATTGGCAAAACTTGCCGCTTTCCGTCCTAAAATTGGTTATCCTGATAAATGGAAAGATTATGAAGGGTTGGAAATAAAAGCAGATAAATATTTTGAGAATGTAGTGGGTGCAGGTAAATGGGGTTATGATTTTATGATAAGCCAATTGGGCAAACCAGTTGACCGGGAACGTTATGGCATGACACCGCCAACGGTGAATGCTTATTACAGCGCCACACTAAATGAAATTGTTTTTCCCGCCGGTATTTTACAGTTCCCATTCTTTGATGTGAATGCAGATGATGCGGTAAACTATGGCGGCATTGGTGCAGTAATTGGGCATGAAATGAGCCATGGCTTTGATGACAATGGAAGCAAGTATGATGCTGACGGTACATTACGCAACTGGTGGACACCCGAAGACAGTTTAAAATTTGTTGCTAAAACAGTTGCCCTCGGAAAACAATTTGATGGGTACACAGTGCTGGATACGATTCATGTAAATGGCAAACTCACCATGGGAGAAAACATCGGCGACCTTGGTGGATTGAATGTAGCGTATGAAGCATTTAAAATGACAAAGCAGGGACAATCAGGAGAAAAAATTGATGGCTTTACACCCGACCAGCGTTTCTTTCTAGGATGGGCGCAGGTATGGCGTGGAAACATTTTACCACAAACAGCTGCACAATTAATTATTACCGACACACATTCTCCCGGGCCATATAGAACGATTGGCGCACCGGTAAATATGGATGCCTGGTATAAAGCATTTGATGTGAAAGAAGGAGATAAACTGTATAAAAAACCAGAAGACAGGATCAGGATATGGTAATCTATTAAATGATTACAAAAAAGACCGGTTAAATGAACCGGTCTTTTTTTATTACAGCATGAACGTTTCATTTTGTTTTCCTGTAATCATATTTTCTTTTGATAGTTTCATCAGCGCCAAAATTTTCCGGTGCCACTTTACACAATTGCGCCAGCACACATTTCCATTCCCCTTTTTCTTTTATATAAGTATCTGTGTACATCGACATTCCTTCCATCTCCTTACCATCTTTTATAACAACGTATTTATTTTGTGCATGCACCAATGCTGTGTTACCAAATATTTTTATCTCCTCGTTACGGTAATCCCAATACACATAACCATCAAATCCATGCAACCACCCTTCCAGATATTCTTTCCGTTTAATAGTACGGCCTGTACTTGTAATGCATACAAAGTCCGGGTGAATGATCCTGTTGTGTGAGACAGTATCATTTTTTACAAAATTATGAATGAAGGTTGCATTCAATATTCTGAGTTGTTCCATATCATCAGCATATGCCTGCTGTGAACTACATTCCAGGACAGCTGTACTAAGCAGACCTGCGATCAATACTTTTTTCATGACTATTATTTTTGTCGGGTAAAAATAATAACCGCAGGAGAGGGGCACTTTAGAAATCTTGCTGAGTTTTTTGTTTTTGTCTAAAGCCTGATGGAGCTACCTTATGTTCTTTTTTAAATGCCACAGAAAAATTTTCAATACTATTGAAGCCGCAGGTGAATGCAATATCTGCCACCGGAAGCCCGGTTTGTATAATACCTCTGCCTGCTTCATGCGTAGCTGCAAAAGATATTGGTATGGTGAATAGCCGGTGAAGGTTTTAAATATCCTGCTGAAATGAAATGGGCTTACATAGCAATGTCCGGCAATATCTTCCAGAGAAATATCTTGTGAAAGATTTTTGGCCAGGTATTCCTTTGCTTTTTCAATTGTTACCAGGTGTTCTTTTTTTAACCGGACCGGTATTGTCAAAGGTATTTTGTGATCGGTAATGCTGCATACAACCAGTTCAAGCAATTCCATCACCCTGCTGTCTGTTTCAAGTTTCGTTTTGTTGTTTTTAATCAGAACACTTACCAATTCATTATGCAGGTATTCTGTTCCCGGCTTCAATTTCAGCAATAATGACTGCATATCTGCCTTATTGAAAAAAGAAGATTCCTTTATTCTAAACTGCTCCTTCAACCTTTCATAAAATGCATTTGAAAAGCTTATGATAGTACATTCATCAGGTGCAATGGCAGGATGTGTGATGGTATATTCATATCCAGGTTTACTTACCAGCACATAGCCGGTGTAGGAATCTAATGAACCCCGGAAAGTATTATACAGGAAATTACCCTTGCGGATAAAACTCAGGGAAAAATTTTCATTATACTCCGTTTTTGACCTGGTGCATTCCATGCACATACATTTAAAATCGCAGATGGTATAATGATCTGAAGAAAACAATATGTGAACAGCAGCTTCCACAAGTTTAAAATTACTCAATCATTCCAAGGCCTCAAGGAAATTATGTTGAAAGGGCTTTTATATTTTTTTTGGACATTCCTTTTAAAATAAGCGGCAACAGGGTCATTGCCGCTTATATTTTTCAGCCAGCTTTTTGGGTGCAGTATTGCAATAAGAAACAGTGAGTGCATCCAGCAGCATTTCCTTTTTTACTTTCTTCAATTCGATCCTTGTCCAGCCCTGCAGGCCCCATTTGCCCGGCACAGGATACATTACAGTTTTATCATACAAACAAAAAACAGCTTGCTCTTCCACTGTAAGTTTCACCACTACAATTTGTTTCGTTTCATCCAGCGTGATGAATATTTTTTTATTTACCCTGAAAGATGTTTTTTCAAAATGAGGTTGTTCTGTTACTTCATCAAAAGAAAGCGCCATTTTTAGAAAACTGCTGATGCTGATCATACATTATATTTTTAAAATGGTTCTGCTGTTTTTGCCATCTTCATATCTCTTGTATTTTTTTGTACTGCAATGGCAGCAAAAAGGCTTAATACAAATGACATGGCATAAAATCCTTTTTCACTTTTTGCCAGTTCTGCATTCCATAAACCAACTGTTAGTAGCACAATTGACAGCAATGTAGTAAACCATGCAATGCCATAATACAGGTTGGTTACAGGAATTCCTTCCAATTGATCTCTTACTGCTTTTTGCACGGAGATGCCGGAGAAAAGACCGAGTATCAATACGGTGAAATAATAACCTTTTTCGTTCAGTTGCATCTCTGCGTTCCATAAACCAATAATAAAAGCGATCGATCCAATAAAAAGAGCTGACCAGGAAGCTGCAATAAAAGCAGCTGAAGGTTGTAAAATTTGTTTTTGTTCCATAATAGTTGTTTATGAAGCAAAACTATTCCTGTACAATATTTCAACTTTTGACATTCATCAAAAACACAAACTGCAATTGTTAAAGCTTGCTTCTTATCCTGCTCAATGTTTCCTGGCTGATACCAAGATAAGAAGCGATATGACCTAATGAAACCCTTTCTAAAATGTGTGGCGTTTGTTGCAACAGGTCTTCATAGCGTTCTGTTGCTGTTTTAAACTGTGCATTTACAAATCTTTCTTCCAGCCTGATATAATATTTTTCATACGCTATCCTCATCAACCTTTCAATTTCATGATATTGGTCGAACAAACCGGTGAGTGTTTCTTTTGAAATGCTCCATAGGATACTTCCCTCCAGCAACTGTATATTTTCCACCGCCGGTTCTTTTGTAATAAAGCTGTGAAAAGAAGTGACAAAATCATTTTCAAAACCAAACCAATGGGTTATTTCTTTTCCATCCAGGTTATAAAATCCTCTTAACGCACCTTTCTCTAAAAAATACAAATGCCTGCACACTTGTCCCTCATTCAGCAGGAATGTATTTTTCGAAAGGGTGATCTTTTCAAAACAGTCGTTAAGTGCATTCTGTGCATCTTCGCCAAGTGAAGAATAATTATTGATATGATCAAGTAGTCGCTGCATAGATGAAAATTAAAGATAAGTAAGCAACAGCTATTTTACTTACTATGGAAATGTTTCCCACTAAGGCGCAAAGTTCACAAAGTATTTTCCTTAGTTCCCTTGGTGGCTTTGTGGGATAAATACATAACTTTATTAATTATGCAAAGGATAAAAAACGGTTGGGCCATACTCAAACAATCGGGTATTGATTTTATTGACAACAGTGTGCCAAGGATGAGTGCTGCCCTCTCCTACTATACTTTGTTTTCGCTGGCCCCCATTTTATTGATCATGATAACGGTGGCAGATATTTTTTATGGCAGACAGGCAATTGAAGGCAGTTTGTTTGGCCAGATAAAAAGCTTTGTTGGTGATGCTGCTGCTTTGCAGATACAGGAGATCATACGTAATGCCACCCAATCACAACATACCAGGACTGCCTCTATTGTAAGTATTGCGGCATTGATATTTTCTGCCACGGGTGTGTTTACCGAAATACAAGGTTCTATAAACGCTATCTGGCAACTGAAAGCCAAACCACAAAAAGGCTGGCTTTATTTTTTATTGAACAGGGTATTAAGCTTATCAATGGTACTTGGGCTTGGTTTTATTTTATTGGTATCCTTGCTGGCCAATACATTGCTGGAATTACTTTTAAAAAGATTGTTATCCATTCTTCCCGACGGTTCTGTGTGGATCACTTACGGCATTAACATGCTGGTTACTTTTATTGTCATCTCTTTTTTATTTGGTGTTATATTTAAATTATTGCCCGATGCAAAAGTGCAATGGAAAGATGTGCGGCAAGGAGCTTTTCTCACAGCTGTTCTGTTTATGCTGGGCAAGTTTGGCATTGGGTATTATCTCGGAAAAAGCAATCCTGGTGGTACTTATGGCACTGCCGGTTCTGTAGTGATCATTCTTTTGTGGGTTTATTTTTCTGCTATGATATTATATTTCGGTGCCTGTTTTACCAAAGTGAATGCACAGTTTACCGGCAGGCATATTTTCCCAAATAAATATGCAGTGTTTGTAAAACATATAGAGATCGAGAATAAGAAAGACCTGCAGGAGCAGCCGGAGCATAAGATCGTGGTGGAGAAGAAAGATACGAATGAAGAAAAAAATGTGTGATAACGATTGCACAACAGCAATCCAAAATTTAGCAGAATCAAATATCCTTAACTACAGTATTTGCATTTACTGATATTCAATTTATACATTCTTTATTGCTGCCATAAAATAAACAGTACAAGTGAGCCCCGCCATGGGCGGGGACGATGCTGACCGATGAACAAATGCCTGTAATCAAAAAAACAAAAAAATATTAAATCTGTTTTTCTTTACCTTTGGCCGCTTCGGAAAAACATTTAACTCCGTGGCACATTTTCAATCATCGTTTTTGAAAAAATATGCCAAAAAATAATTCCATCCAGTCAGTACTCATTATCGGCAGTGGCCCCATCATTATCGGACAAGCTTGTGAATTTGATTATTCCGGTACACAGGCGGCCCGTAGCATCCGTGAAGAAGGTATTAAAGTAATTCTTATCAACAGCAACCCGGCCACCATTATGACGGACCCGATGATGGCCGACAGGGTTTATCTATTGCCACTCACTGTTGAAAGCATTGAACAAATTTTAGAAGAAAATAAAATTGATGCCGTGTTGCCTACCATGGGCGGACAAACAGCACTCAATCTTTGTAAAGAAGCAGATGAACTCGGCGTGTGGGAAAAATATGGTGTGCAGTTGATCGGCGTGGATATTAAAGCGATCGATAAAGCAGAAGACAGGGAGAAGTTCAGGCAATGGATGATCGAGATGGGTATTAATGTTTGCCCGGCACATATTGCCAACTCATTTTTAGAAGGAAAAGAATTTGCACAGGAAATAGGTTTTCCATTGGTGCTGCGTCCTTCATTTACTCTTGGTGGAACCGGTGGTGGAATTGTATTTAAAAAAGATGAACTGGATGAAGCACTCAACAGGGCATTGACCGCAAGCCCGATACATGAAGTGTTGGTAGAAAAAGCTGTGTTAGGTTGGAAAGAATATGAACTGGAATTATTGAGGGATAATGCAGATAATGTTGCCATCATTTGTACGGTGGAAAATTTTGATCCCATGGGTGTGCATACAGGCGATAGTATTACGGTGGCGCCAGCCATGACACTGAGTGATACGGCTTATCAAAAAATGCGTAACACTGCTATCAGCATGATGCGTAACCTGGGCAACTTTGCTGGTGGTTGTAATGTGCAGTTTGCTTTACACCCTGAAACGGAAGATCTGATCGTAGTAGAAATAAACCCAAGGGTAAGCCGCTCTTCTGCACTGGCAAGTAAAGCCACAGGTTATCCCATTGCAAAAATTGCCGCCAAGCTGGCGATTGGTTATAACCTGGATGAATTAAAAAACCAGATCACACAAAGCACTTCCGCATACTTTGAACCAGCGCTTGATTATGTAATTGTAAAAGTGCCGAGATGGAATTTTGATAAATTCAAAGGGGCGAATGACACACTGGGCTTTCAAATGAAAAGTGTGGGTGAAGTGATGGCGATAGGAAGAAGTTTTGCAGAAGCGGTACAAAAAGCCTGTCAGAGTTTAGAGAATGAAGCGGTTGGTTTGGGTTACTACGGACAAAGCTTAATGAAAGCGGATGACCTGATCGAATACATCAAGATACCAAAATGGGACAGGATATTCCGGATCAAAGATGCGTTGATGGCCGGTGCCAGTGTAAAACGTATTTGCGAAAGTACAGGCATTGACCGTTGGTTCATTTACCAGATACAAAAGATCTGCAATTGCGAAAAAGAAATTTCAAAATATGATTTTAAAACGCTGCCGGATGAATTATTAAGGGAAGCAAAAACACTTGGCTTTAGTGATGAACAGATCACCAGGATAATGAAGGAGGAGAATACGGAACTGTTGTACGAAAGAAGAAAGGCAATGGGATTGAAAAGGGTTTTTAAAATGGTGGATACCTGTGCGGCTGAGTTTGAAGCAAAGACACCTTACTTCTACAGCACATTCGAATCTAAACTATCTGGCCCGGCTCAATTGCTTTCCAACGAATCAAAAGTTTCGGATAAAAAGAAAATTGTGGTGCTGGGTAGTGGCCCCAACAGGATCGGCCAGGGCATTGAGTTTGATTATTGTTGTGTACATGGTTTGCTGGCGATAAAAGAAGCAGGTTATGAAGCCATCATGGTGAATTGTAATCCGGAAACAGTAAGTACAGATTTTGACATTGCGGATAAATTATATTTTGAACCGGTTTTCTGGGAACACCTCTGGGAAATAATTGAACATGAAAAACCGGAAGGTGTAATTGTTCAACTCGGAGGACAAACAGCATTGAAGCTGGCGAAAAAATTACATGCAAAAGGAATAAAAATTATCGGCACCAGTTATGACAACATGGATATTGCGGAAGACCGTGGCCGCTTTAGTGATATGCTGAAAGAACTGGGCATTCCTTATCCAAACTATGGTACTGCTTACAATACCGATGAAGCTATTGAAGTGGCAAAACAGGTTGGTTATCCTGTTTTAATAAGGCCAAGTTATGTATTGGGTGGACAAAGGATGCGGATCGTAATTAATGATGAAGACCTGGAGAAAGGTGTATTGAGTTTGATCAAACATTTGCCCGGCAATAAAATTTTGATCGACCATTTTCTTGACCGCTGCCAGGAAGCAGAGATAGATGCCATTTTTGATGGTGATGAATTTCATGTGATGGGTGTGATGGAACATATTGAACCGGCTGGCATACACAGTGGTGACAGCAATGCCGTGTTACCACAATTTAATTTATCTCCCCTGATTGTTCATACCATGGAAGAGTATGCAGAAAAGATTGGAAGGGCGTTACAGATAAAAGGATTGATCAATATCCAGTTTGCCATTAAAGATGGCAATGTGTTTGTGATTGAAGCCAACCCAAGGGCCTCCAGAACGACACCGTTTATTGCAAAAGCATACCAAATACCTTATTTGAATATTGCTACTAAAATAATGATTGGAGTAAACAAACTAAAGGACTTCACTTTCGAGAAAAAACTCACGGGCTTTGCTATTAAAGAACCCGTTTTCTCTTTCAATAAATTCCCGGGAGTAAATAAAGAGCTTGGCCCGGAAATGAAAAGTACGGGTGAGGCAATACGCTTTATAAAAGATCTGAGAGACCCTTATTTCAGGCAATTATACAAGGAAAGAAGTATGCACTTGAGTAAATAAAATATTCTGTGTATATTGGTGTATGTCAAAACCCTTAGACATACCAATTTGGAAGAAAGCCCCAACAATAAGGCTGCTCATTCCTTTTACCATCGGTATTCTTATACAATGGTATTTGCAATTGCCCATTCTGTTTGCTATCATTGCTGTTTCCTGTTTCACAGTCGCATTCTTTCTTTTTTCATTTTTACCCATTGCAGAAAAATTCAAACTCAGTTTTGTACAGGGCTTGTTGCTGCAATTAATATTGGTTGTATTTGGAATGCTTATCACCTGGAACAAAGATGTCCGGCATCAAAACAACTGGTATGGTAATTACTACAAAGAAGGAGATCTTATTATCGCCACTATTAAAGAGCCATTGGTTGAAAAAACAAAATCATTTAAAGCCGATGCTTACATTGAACAAATAATACATAATGATTCTGCTATTGCTGGCGAAGGAAAGTTGCTCTTATACTTCTCAAAAGATTCTGTTACTCCCGATTTAAAATATGGAGATAAAATACTCATCAGTAAAAAATTGATCGCCATTAAAAACTCCGGCAACCCCGGCGCTTTTAATTATCAGCGTTATGCCGCTTTTCAGCAAACCTTTCACAATGCTTTTTTAAAATCAAATGACTGGGTAGAGCTGGAAGAGAAAAATACAAATGCATTCCAACAGTTTCTCTATTCTTCAAGACAGGCAATACTTACAAGCTTACAAAAAAATATCAACAGCGGCAAAGATGAATTGGGTATTGCAGAAGCTTTGCTGATTGGCTACACAAATGACCTGGATAAGGATTTGGTGCAGGCATACAGTAATACAGGCGTAGTACATATCATTGCCATATCGGGTATGCACTTAGGATTGATATACGCCATGCTGGTTTGGCTCTTTGCAAGAATACCATTGATAAAAAAATCAAGAGCCACACAGGCAATTTTGATACTCACCTGTCTCTGGCTTTTCTCTTTACTTACCGGAGGCTCCGCTTCTGTTATCCGTTCAGCAGTAATGTTCTCCTTTATTACCGCCGGCAAAATGCTTTTAAAAAAGGAAGCATCTATTTACAGTTCACTGGCGGCTTCTGCATTAGTGATGCTTTGTGTGAACCCTTATTATTTGTGGGATGTTGGCTTTCAATTAAGTTACCTGGCCGTTGTTGGTATTGTTGCTTTTCAAAAACCAATTTATAATCTTGTTTACATAAAAAATAAATGGATCGACAATGTTTGGAAAGCCGCTGCACTTACTACTGCAGCACAGATATTAACCTTCCCTGTTTGTATTTATTATTTTCACCAGTTTCCGGTTTTGTTTCTCTTTACCAATTTAATCGCTGTTCCATTATCAACAGGCATTTTGTATGCAGCAATATTTCTTGTTGCCTTTTCATGGGTGCCGTATGTTGGTGAGTTTGCAGGCAAAGTTGCCGGTTGGGGTTTGTGGCTGATGAATAAATTTATTTTATGGGTGAATGAATTTCCTTTTGCCGTGTGGGATAAAATTCCCTCCAATATTCTTACAACATGGTTGCTGTATGCAACCGTAATTGCTATTGCTACATGGCTTACCAGTAAAAATAAACGGGTGCTGCAATGGGCATTATGTTTTTGTGCTGGCTTTGTTTTATTGCATGCTGGTATTGGCTGGCAGGTAAAAAGCCAGCAAAAATTTATTGTTTACAATGTGCCGCAGCACCAGGCCATTGATTTTGTGGAGGGGAATAACTATCGCTTTCTCGGCGACAGTATTTTGCTGGTGGATGGTTTATTGCAAAATTTTCACCTGAAACCGGGAAGGATCGCATTACAATTGAACAAAAGGGTTGACAGTATGGCTTCCTGCTTTGGTAAAGAGCAGTTTTATCATTTTGGCAATAAGAAAATATTAGTGCTTGATGAAGCGCTTTCATTTGAAGCAGGAGAAAAGAAAATGGATGTTGATTTTATCGTTATTTCTAAAAGCCCTACAATTTATATTCCGCAACTGGTAAAAACTTTTAACTGCAACAAATTTATTTTTGATGCGTCTAACAGTTTGTGGAAAATTGAAAAATGGAAACAAGACTGCGATAAATTAAATTTGCCCTATCATTCAATCCCGGAAAAAGGGGCTTTTGTTACAGATTTATAACCTCACATTTCAATGAACAAAAAGATCAAATCAGCGCTCATCTCTGTTTTTTACAAGGATGGGCTGGAGAATATTGTGCAGTTGCTTCACCAGTTGGGCGTAACCATCTATTCAACCGGCGGTACACAAAAATTTATTGAAGACCTTGAAGTGCCCTGTGTGCCAGTTGAATCATTAACTACTTATCCTTCAATTTTAGGAGGCCGTGTTAAAACATTACATCCATCTGTGTTTGGCGGTATACTAGGTAAAAGAGATGATGAACAGCATGTGGCAGAGATGGAGCAATATCATATACCTGAAATTGATTTGGTGATCGTTGACCTCTATCCTTTTGAAGAAACAGTGGCTTCCACCAATGAAGAAACTGCAATTATTGAGAAGATAGATATTGGCGGGCCAAGTATGATACGTGGCGCTGCAAAGAATTTTAAAGATGTGGTGGTAATTGCTGCAAAAAAAGATTACAGCAAACTGGAAGAGATTTTAGCAACACAACAAGGGCAAACTACTTTAGAACAAAGAAAGAACTTTGCTGCACTGGCTTTTGAAGTGGTGGCACATTATGATGTGGCCATTGCAAAATATTTCAACCCATCTGACTCTTTATATTTCTTAGAATCAGTTACTAATCCAAAGCCAATGCGTTACGGTGAGAATCCTCACCAGTCTGGTGTTTTTTATGGCGACCTGAATAAACTGTTTACCCAACTGAACGGAAAAGAATTATCATACAATAACCTAGTGGATGTGGATGCTGCAATGCAATTGATAAAAGAATTCAGCGCTACAACATTTGCTATTATTAAACATACCAATGTGTGTGGTATTGCACAACGCAGTACCGTTAAAGAAACCTGGGACGCTGCACTGGCAGGAGATAATGAAAGTGCATTTGGCGGCGTGCTGGTTTGCAATGGCACTATTGATAAAGCAACTGCAGAAGCTATCAATGAAATTTTCTTTGAAGTATTGATCGCACCAGCTTTTGATGAAGAGGCACTGGCAATTTTAAGATCGAAGAAGAACAGGATACTGCTGCAATTAAAAGCCCAGCCACAAAATAAAGAGCAATACAAATCTGTTTTAAATGGTGTGTTGATACAAGGCATTGATGAAGGAAACTTTGCCGAATGGAAAGAAAGTGGTGGAAGGGAAACAACAGCAGCAGAAAAAGAAGACCTGGTTTTTGCTAATCTTGTTTGTAAACATTTAAAGAGTAACGCCATTGCATTGGTAAAAAATAAACAACTCGTTGGCAAAGGGTGCGGACAAACATCAAGAATAGATTCACTCAGGCAATCAATTGAAAAAGCAAAGCAGTTTAATTTTGATCTGAAAGATGCTGTATTAGCCAGTGATGCATTTTTTCCTTTTGACGATTGTGTAAAGATCGCACATGCAGCCGGCATTACGTCATTCATTCAACCGGGTGGCTCTATCCGTGACAATGATTCCATTCAATATTGTAAGGACAATAATTTAGCAATGGTGATTACAGGGTTGAGGCATTTTAAACATTAGTCGCTGCCAGGACTAATTGAAATTAAAATAGTGAAAGAAAAAAAATTTATACAAAGCGGCCCACACCTGCCGGTAAAAAGTATCCGGCAAACACTGGATTATTACCGTGACAAACTGGGCTTTGGCAATGAATGGACGTTTGGTGATAAGGACGGAGGGATCAGCAGGGATGAATTAAAATTATTGTTTGCTGAAGACGATGCATTCCTGAACGATATGAACAATGATAAACACCGGCTTCCATTATTATGGTTTGTTGATAATATTGATGAGGTTTTTTCAGAATTTAAGAACCGTGATATCCATATTGAAGATGATTTAAGACAACATGCTTATGGCCTTAGAGAGTTTGCTTTCATTGATATAAACGGTTATTACATTCGTGTAGCGGAAAGTGTCGATTAGAAATGTCGCTTTCATTCACATCTTTGTCCTCAAAAAATCGTTGTAATTACTCAATCATTTAATAACAGTTGAATCAAAACAGAACAGGCGGTTATATTGCGCTCTGCACCACCAGCGTTGTGTGGGGCACCACATGGGTGGCCAGTAAAATTGGTGTGTCAAAAATCCCGGCATTTCAAATGGCTGCTATCCGTCAGTTGCTGGCGGGTTTATGTTTTGTATTGTTCTTTATGATCTACAAAAAATTACCACTGCCAACTGCAAAACAATTTGGTATGCTGCTGGTAATGTCTATACTGATGTTTGTAGGCGCCAATGGATTAAGCACCTGGAGCCTTGATTTTATTCCTACAGGATTAAGTTGTTTGATCGGTGCATTATACCCTTTAAGTGTGGTGATCATTGAAATGATATTTTTCAGAAACAGGAATGTATCTATTCTCACTTTCCTGGGATTACTCCTCGGCATTGGCGGCACATTCATTGTGTTTTATGAAAATGCTTTTCACGGCATTCGCCCAGCTGGTTTTTTCTTTGGTGTGTTTTTATCTTTTGTTGCCATGCTTACCTGGAGCATTGGTTCCATCATCATTGCAAAAAATAAAATGAAAATAGATCCTTATTATTCTATCGGGTGGCAAATGTTGATCAGTTCCGGTCTGCTGTATTTAATTGCATTGGCATCAGGCAAAAACTTAACGCTGGTGCAAATTCCCGGCAGCGGATGGTTAGCAGTAATTTATCTTGTTGTTGCAGGTTCTTTAATTGCCTATGCGGCATTTGTATATTCAATGAAAACATTACCGCCTGCATTATTTTCCCTATATGCATATATCAATCCATTAGTGGCGATGGTGGTAGCCGGGTTTCTGCTGAAAGAAAAACTTAACATGAATATTTTATGGGGCGCTATAGTTACTTTATCGGGTGTGTTCTTAGTAAACTACAGCATTCGAAAAAACAGGAAACAAATCATGGCTGAACCAGAGCAATAAACTTTTCATAGCATTCACGCCAACCTGCAAATTTTCTATCTGTTCCTAAAAAATTATTGTGCCAGATAGTTATTAATGTTCCGTTTACTTCTCTGCAAATTTTTAAATAGTGCATTGATTCATCGTATGCCTGTTCTGCAGAAAAATGCTGTTCATAAAATGAATTGGCATCCATAAAACAAAAGGGATGGATGCGTAAATGAGTTTGTTCTTCCTTCTCAAGATCGTACCAATAAAATGATGATGTTACAGAAGCCCTGAAACCATTGATGCTTCCATAGCCCATTGAGTAGTCATCTGTAATGCCGGCTTCCAGCAATCTCCTGTAACCTGATGGTAAATGAAAACGAATATAATGTTGCCTTGATCTTGTTATGTGTTTATCAATGATACTTTCTAATATTTTTTTCTCCTGCTTCAGCAATAAAAAATTATCGCCGCTCTGCCAGCCTGGATGAATACCTGTTTCATATTTGTCCGCTTGATGTTTTACTAAGTGATGAAAAGCGGTTGTATTTGGCAAAATGTTTTTATCATACAAAGTATTTTTTTGTGCTGCAAGAAAAAAATAGATCGGCTGCAGATTATGTTGCTGGTGCAAAGCATCCATCCACTCATACGAATCAAAAGGGTCTTTTTGTGAGCCTGATAAAACTTTTACTCTTTCAACTGACGGAGACTTCATAAATGCTCCAACAGTCCGAAGCCAACTTTTGTGTTTGTATGAATAAGCTATATCAATGTCATACGTTGGAAGAAAATTGAAAGTTGAAAGTTTAAAATTGAAAGTTGGGTACTTAGTTTTCAATGCTTTTCTAAAATCATTGATCCAGGTATTTATCAGCGGCAACTTTAAAAATCCTTCTTTAAAAGCTAGTGAATTTTCATGGGCATATCTTCCATACATATCTTTTTCATGTGGCAGGTATTCTTCATAACGGCTTAACAAATAAAAAGTGGCGGCGAAAATATCAAATGAAAGATCTGCTCCGTCAGTTTTAAAAAATGCTTTGTATCCATTTGCTTCAAAACAATCAATTGGCTGCTGTTGTATATTGTTTTCAAAAAGCAGGTTTACATTTCCAATCCTGTATTCCGTATTCGTTATTGGTATGTTAGAATAATTAATTCTTACTCCATCAAATTGCTTGAACTTTTCAGCATCCGTTGTGATCTCAAAATCCACCTGCATCTGCTCTTTAAAAATAAAAGAACAGGTATATTGTAACCGGGGTGAAGTATTTGCAGTGTAAATCAATACCATTATCCCACAAAATATAAAAGTTAACTGAAACTGGTTATTTTTGAACAGGATATAAAATCATCCGGCTAATAGAAACACGGATTAAGCAGATGGATACTGATAAAGCGGATTTGTTCTTTTGTATAAGATCAGTCATATCCGTTTCAATCCGTAAAATCAGCGTATCTATATAAATATTACATTTTGACTTTACCACCCAATAAAAAAGTTTATTTTCTTTCCGATTTTCATCTCGGCACACCAGATGCCGCCACCAGCCTGCAAAGGGAAAAGACCATAGTATCATTTTTAGATTCTATCAAACAAGATGCAGCGGAAGTTTTTTTGGTTGGTGATATGTTTGATTTTTGGTTTGAATACAAAACGGTTGTTCCCAAGGGTTTTGTTCGTTTGTTGGGCAAACTGGCCGAATTGTCTGACAACGGCATCCAGCTGCATTTTTTTGTTGGCAATCATGATATGTGGATACGGGATTATTTTCAAAAGGAACTGAACATGAAGGTCTATTTTGAACCAACCCGGTTTGAATTTAATGGAAAGAAATTTTTAATTGGCCACGGTGATGGACAAGGGCCCGGCGACCATAAGTATAAATTTTTGAAAAAGATCTTCCGCAGCCCCGTTTGCCAGTGGATGTTTGGTATTTTGCCTCCTGCAATCGGAATGGGCATTGCCAATTATTTTTCCCGTAAAAGCAGGCTGGCTGATAAAGGGCATGAAGAAAAATTTTTAGGCGAAGAAAATGAATGGCTCATTATCTACAGCAAAGAAACGCTGCAGAAAGAATATTTTGATTATTTCCTTTTCGGCCACCGGCATTTACCCATTGATTTTCCACTTGACAACAACAGCAGGTATATTAATTTAGGTGAGTGGATAAACTTTAACAGCTATGCAGTATTTGATGGCATTACAACCACATTGCTGAATTATAAAAAATGATGCAGGCAAAAAAAATATTATCTCTCTTTTTTATCAGCCTGCTGGCAACCGCATCATCATTTGCACAAACTGATTCTGTTTTAAAATTCAGCAAAGCTATCACCGGCGATTTTACTTACTTCAATGTTGACAACCTCGACAATATCTATCTTGTAAACACCAATAACCAGTTAAAGAAACTCAACAGCAACGGCGATTCAGTCGGCTTGTTCAATGATGTTCGCAAATATGGCAAACTGTTTTATATAGATGTAACCAATCCATTGAAAGTGCTGTTGTACTACCAGAATTTTTCTACCATAGTTGTATTAGACAGGTTTTTAATGATCCGCAATGTGATCAATCTCCGCAGGCAAAACATTTTTAATGTAAAAGCGATTGCCACATCTTATGATAACAATATCTGGGTGTTTGATGAAGGAGACGCCAAACTGAAAAAGATAGGCGAAAATGGCGACCTGCTTTCTGAAACAGTTGACTGCAGGCTCATATTTGATACCATTCCGGCTCCTGTACAAATAATAGACGAAGGTGGCTTTGTGAATTTATACGATCCCAACAAAGGCTTTTTCATATTCGATATTTATGGTTCTTTAAAAAACAAGCTGCCGTTTACAGGATGGAAAAATGTGGAAGCAATAAACAAAACATTATATGGTTTTACAGATAGTTTATTGTACGAATACCAACCCGGCACATTAAATTTAAAAGAATACAAGCTGCCTTCCTTATTTAATAACGCCATACAAATAAAAGCTGCCAATAATAAAATTTATTTATTAAATGAATCCGGCCTGCAGCAATTCACCATCAGCCCGGTTAGCAGCAAATAGCTAATTTTACAACATGGATTTTTTAGATGAAATTTATTTTGACAATACAGTAAGAAATTACCTTATTGTTACAGGCATCATACTTTTTGTACTCCTGGTAAAAAGGTACCTGTCCCGTTATATTGTTTCGCTTATATACAAACTGGCTAAGCGGTTTTGGAAAACATTAGACAAAAAAAGTTTTCTTGATATGGTGGTGGAACCGGTTAAATGGTTCCTGGCAATTGTGATTTCTATATTTGCTATTGACAAACTCAACTTTCCAACTGCATTTGACTATGAAATTTACGGTCACAATGCAAAAGATATCTTGTCGAGAATTGGACCCGGCATCATCATCGTTACATTCATTTGGCTTTTATTAAGGCTGATAGATTTTATTGCTGTTGTATTGGAAGGCAAAGCTGATTTAACTGCCGATACAAGAGACAACCAGCTCATTGTTTTCTTCCGTGATTTTTTAAAAGTGATCATTGGCATCATTGGTTTGCTGCTCATCATCAAAGCCTGTTTTCATCAACCGATCGGCAGTGTATTGACTGGTTTAAGTTTGGTTGGCGCTGCGCTGGCATTGGCAGCAAAAGAAAGTTTAGAGAACCTCATCGCTTCTTTTATTATCTTTTTCGACAAACCGTTTTTTACCGGTGACACCATTAAAGTAAATGCTGTAACGGGCACCGTGGAACGCATTGGCCTCCGCAGTACAAGGATACGTACCGCAGACAAAACACTGGTAACAGTGCCCAACAAACAAATGGTGGACAGTGCGGTTGATAACTGGAGCATGCGTACAGAAAGAAAGGCTGATATAAAACTGGAGCTGTCTGCAGGCACTTCAGCAACAGTATTGGAAAAATTAGTGGTGGAGATCAAAGACCTGTTAAACAAACATGCAGAAAACATTAACTCTTCAAATGTTTTTATTAAAGAGTTGTCAAAGAATTCATCTATGATAAGCATTGAATACTTCACTGCTACGTTTACCCTGAATGAATTTTTTGAACTAAAAGAGAAAATAAACCTTAGCATCAAAAGAATACTGGAAGCAAATCATGTGGAATTTGCCGGCGAATCAAGCAGTATTTTTATCCGATCAGAAAATAATACCGAGGGTTGATCCCACACAAATTAGCAGAGATGGCCGCATAAAGAAATAATAGTGTTGAACGCAAGTTTAAAATGACTCAAGCATTCTTAAAATATTATCAGGACTTGCCAGGCACAATGGAAGAAGCGGCAGTTAAAAATGAATTTATCAATTTGTTAGAGATAGCCTATAAGAATTCAATACCCTCTGGTTATGTATTTGACGCACTTTATGAACTTGCAGACCGGCAATACCACACATATTCGTATTTAGATAAATCGACGAAGCAAAAAATAGTTGAATGGTTGTTTAGGAATTGGGTAATTGACAGTAAATTTATTGAAACGATAGGAATGATTGTAGGTTCAATTGGACTTTCTGAAGTAATTCCAATGTTAAAAAAAAGTATTGATACAACACTCTCCAAAGAGATAAAAAGCCAACTAGAGAAAATAATCATAGAGATAGAGCCACACTGCGAAAATCCTTATCATGACTTAAAATAAAACCTACAGGCCAGCCTTTAACTCCTGCAAAAAGCCTTTCAGTTTTTTCAACGAATCAATAGCGGCAAATTTTTCTTCGGATCTTTTATTATTCTTAATAAAGTCTTTGGCGCCTTCAAGGGTATATTTCTTTTCTCTTGTAAGGTGGTGTATCAGTTGGATATTCTTTACATCTTCCGGGCGGAAAAGCCTGTCGCCCTTACCATTCTTTTTTGGCTTCAGCACATCAAATTCGTTTTCCCACAATCTTAATAGGGAGGGGTTTACCTTAAACCAGGTAGCCACTTCACCTATTGAATAATACATTTTCTGGTACAATATTTCATCTTCCGGCACTTCCACCTGGCCAACTGTTTCACTTAGCTCTTTAATGCTCTTTCTTCCCCTTGTTGATTTTATCTTTTCTACAACTGGCGGCGGTACCACCGTTTTCTTTTTTGCAACAGGTTTTTTTGCCGGCGCTTGTTTCGCCGGTTCGTCAAATGCAAATAGTGATGTTTGTTTCAAGTCTCTCTTTTTTCAAATACAAAAATAAACAAGTACAATTTAGTTAACATCCTAATCTTTTGTGCAAAACATTTCCCCCTTTAGGGGATAGGGGCGTTAATCAAAACTTTTGGCACTTCCGGTTGCTGCTATCTTCAGCATCCTGTCATACTGTTCTGCATTCAGGTCATTAAAGAAAAAGTAAACAGGGTCAACAGGGTGTTTGTTAATATGAACTTCATAATGAAGATGCGGCCCTGTACTGGCACCAGTGCTGCCCACCCAGCCAATCACTTCACCACGTTTTACCTGCTGCCCCACCCTTGCTTTCACCCTCACCATATGCATGTACACTGTTTCGTATCCATACCCGTGATTGATGATAACATGATTTCCGGTTCCGGTTCCCGGGCCTGCCATGGTAACACGGCCATTGCCCGTTGCATAAATAGGTGTGCCCTGCGGCGCTGTAAAATCAAGCCCGTTATGCATTTTAGGAATAGCATAAATCGGGTGGATACGCATACCAAAACCGCTGGCCACCCTCGATAGGTCTTTATTACTCACAGGCTGTATGGCAGGAATGCTGGAGATCTTTACATCCTGGTTCTTTATCAGGTTTTCTATGGTATCATAACTGTTGCGCTGGTACGAGATCCTGGCGCTGATATTATTCAGTTGCGAAGTAATATCATGGCTCAGCTCATTATCATTCTGCACATTTACCTTTTCAAATTCTTTTGATTTTTCCACCAGTTTGGCCCTTGCACTATCGGGCAATGGGTTGGCTTCAAAAATAGAACGGTACACATCATTGTCCCTCTTCTCCAGTTCATCCATCTCCTGTTCCAGTGTTTGTAATTTAGCCGACAGTTTGTTGTAATCCTCCGAGATCATCCGTATGCGTTCATTCGCAAATTTGTCCTTCGGTTTGGGAATGAATTTGGTGTACACCCAGATAACCATGCCAGCCGTCACCAAAAAAGCACTGATAAATCCAAATAACCGCAGCAGCTTCACCCGTAGAGGTGTCACCAGTTTTTCGTACCGGAGCGTATTGGTGTTATAGAAATATTTTATTTTTTTCATGCTTTGCAGCCAGGGATGGTTTTACAAAATATCAGATCTTAATTTTTTTGTACCAGGCTTTAGTGCTGCTATTGAACTTCATTGGCGTCGCACTCTTGTACTGAAAATCTTTATTGAACTTTTCCCACATTATATTTTTTTTTGCGATGGCTGCGCCATCGCCCCGTCATTTGTTGTTATTGCTCACGGCGGGTTACACCCGCCGCTACCAATATATCGCTCCTACGGAGCTGCAAAACTCCTTTCAAATCGATTGCTCGAAATTTTGCAAAATCAAATTGCATCTTGTGGCATTGAACTCTTTCTGGTTCCCCCTTTAGGGGGCGGAGGGGGTGAGTGTTTTCCTTACATTTGCACCACGCCAACCATAGCGTACAAATATATACTGTAAAATCGCAAAAATCAACCCAAAAAGATAACGGTTATGATGACGGGAGCTGAAATAAGACAGCAATTTTTAGAATTTTTCAAATCAAAGGGACATACGATTGTTCCCTCTGCGCCTATTGTTTTAAAAGATGACCCTACACTGTTGTTCACCAACGCAGGTATGAACCAGTTTAAAGATTATTTCCTTGGCAACAAACCAGCGCCTTATAAAAGAGCAGCCGATACACAAAAATGTTTACGGGTAAGCGGCAAGCATAACGACCTGGAAGAAGTTGGCGTTGATACCTATCACCACACCATGTTTGAAATGCTGGGCAACTGGAGCTTTGGTGATTACTTTAAAGCAGAAGCCATTGCCTGGAGTTGGGAATTACTGACGGAAGTGTATAAGCTGGATAAAGAAAAACTGTACGTTACCATTTTTGAAGGTGACGAAAAAGAAGGCCTGCCAAAAGATGAGGAAGCATACAACGAATGGAAAAAATACATTGCGGTTGACAGGATCTTGTTGGGCAATAAAAAAGATAATTTCTGGGAAATGGGTGACACAGGCCCTTGCGGACCATGCACCGAAATACATGTGGACTGCAGGACAGATGAAGAGAGAAGAAAGGTGAATGGAAAAACATTAGTGAACAATGACCATCCACAGGTGATCGAGATATGGAATAATGTATTCATCCAGTTCAACCGCAAAAAAGATGGCAGCCTTGAACAGTTACCGGCAAAACATGTGGATACAGGAATGGGTTTTGAAAGGCTGGTGAGAGTGTTACAGGAAAAGCAAAGCAACTACGATACAGATATTTTTACAGGTGCCATTGCAGCAACAGAAAAAATTGTTGGTAAAAAATATAAAGCTGGTGATGATAAAGAGAGTGTTGCTTTCCGTGTAATTGCAGACCATATAAGAGCCATTGGTTTTTGTATTGCTGATGGACAGTTGCCATCTAACACAGGCGCTGGTTATGTGATAAGAAGGATCTTGAGAAGAGCTGTTCGGTATTATTATTCTTACCTGGATTACAAACATCCTTTGCTGTTTCAATTGCTGCCTGTTATTGCAACGCAGTTTGATAATGTATTTCCTGAATTGAATGCACAAAGGGATTTTGTGGTGAAAGTGATCAAGGAAGAGGAAGATGCTTTTTTAAGAACGTTAGATAAAGGTTTAAAGAGAATTGATGATGTGATTGCAGCTTCACAAGCATCAAAAATTATTGATGGCAGAAGTGCATTTGAGTTGAATGATACATTTGGTTTTCCTATCGACCTTACAAAATTGATTGCGTTAGAAAATAATTTAAGTGTGGATGAGGAAGGCTATGAAGCCGCAAGAAAAGAACAACAGGAAAGAGGCAGGGCTGCTACTTCATTAGAAACAGAAGATTGGGTAACACTCATTGATAACGTTTCTAACAAGTTTATTGGTTATGATACTCTGGAAACAAAAAGCAATATTCTTAAATACAGGAAGGTTACAGCCAAAGGAAAAACTTCTTTTCAACTGGTATTAAACGAAACGCCTTTTTATGCAGAAAGCGGCGGACAGGTTGGTGATACAGGCACTTTACTATTTGGCGAGGAAACAATTGCTGTAACCAACACCAAAAAAGAAAATGACCTCATCATTCATTTTACAGAAAAATTACCGGCAGTAATTGAAGGCGACGTAATTGCCAAAGTAGATGCAGCAAGAAGAAAATACATCACAGTTCATCACAGTGTAACACATTTAATGCACTCTGCTTTACGCAAAGTATTAGGCAATCATGTGGCGCAAAAAGGAAGCCTGGTAAATGAAGAACACCTGCGTTTCGACTTTAGCCATTTTGCCAAAGTAACAGATGAAGAAATAGCACTGGTGGAAACATTGGTGAATGAAAAGATAAGAGAGAATGTACCTGTAGTGATAAAACAAATGAGCAAGGATGAAGCAGTGGCAATGGGTGCGATGGCTTTGTTTGGGGAAAAATATGGCGATACCGTAAGAGTGGTGATAATGGACCCTAACTATTCCATTGAACTTTGTGGCGGCACACATGCTGGCAGCACTGGCGAACTCGGCATCTTTAAAATAAAAAGCGAAAGCGCTGTGGCAGCAGGTGTTCGCCGGGTGGAGGCTGCCTGTGGTAAATCGGCTGAAGATTTCATCAATGAAGAGTTTGATGCTATCAGATCGGTTAGGCATACACTCAAACATCCAAAAGATATTGGCAAAACAATTGAAAGCCTGCAGGCAGAAAATGCTTTATTAAAAAAACGTATTGAAAGCCTGGAAGCAAGACAACTGGTTGGTATAAGAAATGAGTTGTTGCAAAAAGATGAGATCATCAACAACGTAACTTTTGTAGGTGACATTGTGGAAGTAAGCAACGCCGATGCGTTAAAAAAACTGGCCGCTGATACAAGGTCGCATTTGCATGATTCGGTGGTTACACTTTGTGCTAATATTGATGGCAAGGCTTATGTCGCTATCAGTATTGCTGATACAGTAGTGGCAGCAAAAAATTTAGACGCAACAAAAATTATCAAAGAACATATTGCCGGTTTAATAAAAGGCGGCGGCGGCGGGCAGAAAAATTTAGCTTCGGCAGGAGGACAGGATATCAGCAATTTGCAGGGCGTGATTGAGAAAGTAAAGTCATTATTATAACAGCAACTTCTTTTTACAATCAAAGGGAAGTGTAATTACTTCCCTTTTTTAATTTTACACAATGAAGATCATTTTGGAAACAGAAAGGCTTTTTCTCCGCCAGTTCACTGAAGCAGATGCCGTATTAGTAAGGCAATTAAGTGCAGCTCCGGGTGTGTTGCAATATATACCAGAACCGGTTCCTGCATCCGATGAAGAAGCAAAAGATGTTATCATCAACATCATTTTACCACAATACAAAAATGGCCTGGGCCGCTGGGCAACGCATGTAAAAGATACCAATGAATTTATTGGCTGGTGTGGTCTAAAGCTGGTGAAGGAAGATATTGACCTTGGCTATCGTTTCCTGCCATCTGCATGGGGTAAAGGTTATGCAACGGAAGCTGCAAAAGCAACATTGCAATACGGCCATCAAAATTTAAAACTGGAAAAGGTCATCGCCCATGCACATATTGATAATATCGCTTCGCAAAAAGTGTTGGAAAAAATAGGGATGCAATTTGTTGGTGAAGGTATAGATGATGGCGGGCCGGTAAAAGGTTATGTTTCATTCAGCAACAACCTTTAATTTTATGGCTTATGATAAATTACAATCCTAAAGAGTGGTTCACTTTTATTTTTCGTTTTCATAAGGCAGATACGTTTAGAAAACTGATGCCGCTGATCATCGGCGTGGCTATCTATGCTGCCATTATTGGCTACCTGGAAATAGAAGTATTTCACATATCAGATAAAAGCTACCTTAAAAATATTCCTGTGATGCACAGCTTGCTGGGCTTTGCTATTTCAATGCTGCTGGTATTCCGTACCAATACCGCTTACGACCGTTGGTGGGAAGGAAGAAAACTCTGGGGCAGCCTTGTAAACAACAGCCGCAATCTTGCCATCAAGTTATCTGTCATGCTGCCTGAAAGTGAAAAGGAACAAAGAACATTTTTCAGGAAAACCATACCAGCGTATGCGTATGCTTTAGTGAACCACCTGCGGTCAGAAAAAACAAGGATAGAATTGTTTGACGGTGATGTAAAGCATCCTGCATTTAAGCAGATCGATACACAAAAACATATTCCCAACCAGGTGGCATTGCTGATGTTCAAACATATCCAGCAATTGTACACCGAAGGAAAGATCAATGGCGACCAGTTAATTGTTTTAAATGCAGAGATGCAATCTTTTACTGAAATATGTGGTGCCTGCGAAAGAATAAAAAATACGCCGATACCTTTTTCTTATAGTGTGTTCATTAAAAAATTCATCTTTTTTTATATAATGACGTTACCTTTTGGATATGCTTTTACATTAGGTTATTATATGGCGCCGGTTGTTGCCTTTATATTTTATGTATTGGCCAGTCTTGAATTAATTGCTGAAGAAATTGAAGATCCTTTTGGCGGAGATAGTAATGATGTGCCTACGGAGAAGATTGCGATGAATATTCATAAGCATGTGGCAGAAATTTTATAGTTGCCATGTATTTTTTTGCCATCCCGATAGCTATCGGGACACAGATGAACACAGATTTTTTTGCCACGAATAGCACGAATGGACACGAATTTATTTTACTTATTCTCCCTTAGCCTTTAACTAAAGTGCCAACCTTTTCACCGGTAACAACTTTCATTAAATTACCCGGTGTATTCATGTCAAACACAATGATAGGAAGTTCGTTTTCCATACACAGCGTAAAAGCAGTCATGTCCATTACCTTCAGGTTTTTGCTGATGCATTCGTTGAAAGTGATCTGGGCGTATTTTTTTGCGGTTGGATCTTTTTCAGGGTCGGCAGTATAAATGCCATCCACCCTTGTGCCTTTTAAAATTACTTCGGCCTTTATTTCAATGGCCCTTAGTGAGCCTGCAGTATCTGTTGTAAAATAAGGATTGCCGGTACCAGCGCCAAATATTACCACACGGCCTTTTTCCAAATGCCTCATGGCACGGCGGCGGATATATGGCTCAGCTATCTGTTCCATTTTAATAGCGCTTTGCAACCTTGTATAAACACCTGCTTTTTCAAGCCCGGCCTGCAATGCCATGCCATTAATTACTGTGGCCAACATACCCATATAATCACCATGTGCCCTTTCAATACCGGTTTCACTTTCGTTCATGCCACGGTAAATATTGCCACCGCCAATCACTATCGCCACCTGCACACCTAATTCTGTAATGCTTTTAATATCCTGTGCATATCTTGAAAGTACTTCGCTGTCGAGCCCGAAATTCTTGTCCCCCATCAGCGATTCACCTGAAAGTTTCAATAATACCCTTTTAAACTTTGGTAACATTGGTAAAAATTTTTGCGAAGATATAGGTTTAAACTGTTCGGAAAAATATGATTTGCAACACTTGCAGCCCAATGTATAAAGCAGTATTTGTATGATTTTGACAGGCGGCGGCAAACAACACCTCCGGTATTACAAACACTCGGTTTTTCTGTTTACTTTTATGCCATCAATTCATTCCTTTTTAATCATCTTGTCATGTCACCATTTAATTTAAAACTGCCCGTTGCCATTGGTTGCGACCATGCAGGCTTCGATTGCAAGGAAGACCTTATTTCTTTTTTAGAAGGAGAAGGTGTTGCATTTAAAGACTTCGGTACTTATAATAAAGACTCTGTTGATTATCCTGATTTTGCCCACCCGGTTGCCTCGGCTGTTGAAAAAGGCGAAGCAGCTTTTGGCATATTGCTTTGCGGCAGTGCCAATGGTGTAGCGATTACTGCCAATAAACACCAGGGAATAAGGGCTGCCATTTGCTGGGGAGAAGAGCTGGCAGAACTTGCAAGGAAACATAACGATGCCAATATAATTTGCATACCAGCCCGTTTTGTAAGGGATGGCGATGCAGAAAAAATGCTGGATGTGTTTATGAACACTGCATTTGAAGGCGGCCGCCACAGCAACAGGGTTGGCAAAATTGCCTGTTAAAATCATTCAATTTTTAACTTTTATCTAAATATAAGAGCAGGATATTTGTATGATGTTGAGAATAGATCTTTCAAACCCTGGAATAAAAAAAGCAGCTATGGCTGTATTGTTTTATCCCGTGTTTTTTCTCAGCTGTTTTTTATTGGAAAAAGCAAGTCCTTCGGGGCCATGCACCCCGGGCTTAGGAATGATATTTCTTTTTTTATTGCCATTTATAAGCGCCATTTTTTTAATTGTAAACGCAGTTAAACTGTATAATGGAAAAAAAGAAAACAAGAAATCTGCCTTGGTTCATCTTATGGCATTAATAACTTACCTGTTGTTTTTTTACATAAATACCAATTCGTAAACCACAATAATCTTGTATTTAATCTTATTTCATGAAGAAAACTGTTTTATCCTTTAGCTTATCGCTTTTATTCTGTACCGCTTTTTCACAAAAAGATGTTTCTGAAAAATATGCTGGCCACATTACTGGTGATAACCTTAAAAAACATTTATCCGTTATTGCAAGTGAAGAAATGGAAGGGCGTGAAACCGGTACTGAAGGACAACGGAGAGCAGCTGCTTATATTGAAGCAACATTCAAAAACACCGGGCTTAAACAACCAGCCGGTTTGCAAGGCTACCAGCAATTATATCCTTTGTATGAAGATTCTACTGATGTAACATTAAGCAGTTTAAAAATTGCCAACACAGACCTGGCCTATGGTGAACATTACTTTGTAAATGTAATGGCCAACAGTTCTAAAAATATTTCGGCAGCGCAATTGGTGTTTGCAGGTTATGGCATCAGCGAAGCAAACTACGATGACTATACAAACATTGATGTAAAAGGAAAAGTGGCAGTTATATTTTTAGGCGAACCAAGACAAAATGGTAAGTTCCTGGTAACCGGCACTTCCAGTTATTCAAAATACACTTACCCGGGTGTAGCTGAAAAGATGCGTATTGCTGCAGAAAAAGGAGCAGTTGCCGCTATTATCATCAACCCAACAGCAGCAACGATCAGCAATGCAATTGTTACCGCTAATAAAAAATCAAAACAGTACCTGCCACCATCCGGCCACGAAAATGCGGCCAATTATCTAGTAGCATCACATAGTGTTTTTAAAACATTCTTTCCCAGCTGGAATCCTGACAGTTTACTACAGGCAGCAAAATCCTTTGTACCGTTTAATGCAATGGCATTACCCACATTAAATGAACCTTTCAATTTCAATTATAAAAAAGAAAGACAGGTAGTAAATGCAAGTAATGTGCTTGGCATTATTGAAGGAACCGACAAAAAAGATGAATACGTTTTTTTGACAGCGCATTATGATCATCTTGGGAAAAAAGGTAGTAAAATTTATTATGGTGCAGATGATGATGGCAGTGGCACCTGTGCAGTGATCACAATGGCGGAAGCATTTGCAAAAGCAAAGGCGGAAGGCCACGGGCCAAGAAGAACGATCGTTTTTATGACAGTAAGCGGCGAAGAAAAAGGTTTATGGGGAAGTGAATATTATACTGACAATCCTGTGTTTCCATTGAATAAAACCAGTGTGGACCTGAATATTGATATGGTGGGGCGTGTGGATAGTGAAAGAGAAAAAGAAGACACCCTGAATTATATGTACGTTGTAGGTCACGATAAAATAAGCAGTGAATTACCCGTGATAAATGAAGAGGCAAACAGGAAATACACAAACCTCGTACTGGATTATAAATTTGATGACCCTAAGGATTCAGAACGTATTTATTACCGCAGCGACCATTACAACTTTGCCAAAAAAGGAGTACCTGTTTTGTTTTTTTATGATGGCATGTTAAAAGCAGATTATCATAAAACAACTGACACCATCGAAAAGATCAACTGGGACCTATACCAGAAAAGGGTGCGGTTGATCTTTCATACTGCCTGGGAAATGGCAAACAAAGATGCTATGTTGAAAAGGGACAAACCTTTACCTGCTGAAGATTAAATTTTTTATACATGATCTACGAGTTTGATAGCTACAGGCCTGTGATACATGAAACTGCATTCATACATCCGCAGGCATATGTTACCGGCAATGTTGTTATTGGCGCAAAAGTATATGTTGGCCCGGGCGCTGCTATCCGTGGCGATTGGGGAAGAATTATTATTGAAGACGGTTGCAATGTACAGGAGAACTGCACCCTCCACATGTTCCCCGGCGTTACTGTTCTGTTGAAACAAGGTGCACATATTGGCCACGGTGCTATTATACATGGCGCCACTATCGGCAAAAACTGTTTGATAGGAATGAATGCTGTGATAATGGATAATGTTGTGCTGGGTGATGAATGTATTGTGGGTGCATTATCATTTATTAAAGCAGATGAAGTTTTTGAAAACAGAAGTTTGATCGTTGGTAATCCTGCAAAGAAAATAAAAGACGTGAGTGATGAAATGATTGGATGGAAAACAGAAGGAACCAAGCTGTATCAACAATTACCTGCAGATATGTTTGCTTCTTTTAAAGAATGTGAACCGTTGAGGCATCTTACGCTTCAAAAGCCCCAGGAGCCAGGTAAAAATTATTTTACGTGGAATGAGAATAAGAACAGCTAATTGATGTTCCCAACCTCACTTTTCAATCCATTATCTTTGCCCCACTCATGGAGAATAAGAATTTTATAGACTACATCCGCATTTTTTGCCGCAGCGGGCATGGCGGTGCAGGAAGTAAGCATTTTGCCCGTACAAAATACAATGACATGGCTGGCCCTGATGGCGGTGATGGTGGCCGGGGTGCACATATTATTTTAAGAGGCAGTACACAATTGTGGACACTGCTGCATTTGCGTTATTATAAAAACGTACATGCGGAGAATGGCGAAGTCGGTTTAAAAAATAATCAGACAGGCAGAAGTGGTAAGGATATAATAATTGAAGTACCGTTAGGAACTATTGCAAGAGATGAAGAAACAGGAGCCAAAGAAGTAGAAATATTAGAAGACGGGCAGGAAGTGATATGGGTGAAAGGTGGCCGTGGAGGTTTGGGTAATACCAATTTTAAAACTGCCACTAACCAGGCGCCTGATTATGCACAACCCGGTGAACCCGGCGTGGAAGGCTGGAAACTGCTGGAATTAAAAGTGCTGGCTGATGTAGGGTTGGTTGGTTTTCCCAATGCAGGCAAATCAACATTGTTATCTGTTATTACCGCAGCCAAACCAAAAATTGCTGACTATGCTTTCACTACATTAATACCACAATTGGGTATGGTGGATTACCGGGATGGAAAAAGTTTTTGCATTGCCGATCTGCCTGGTATTATTGAAGGTGCTTCTGAAGGCAAGGGATTGGGCCATCGCTTCCTCAGGCATATTGAACGCAATTCTGTTTTACTGTTTTTAATTCCGGCTGATTGTGATAACCATAAAAAAGAATTTGAAATACTGGTGAATGAACTCGAGCAGTACAATCCCGAAATGCTGCAGAAAGATTTTATCATTGCTGTAAGCAAAAGCGATATGCTGGATGATGAGCTGAAAGCAGCTATTGCAAAAGAACTGCCTGCCAATATTCCGCATGTGTTTATCTCTTCTGTTACAGGATACCATTTGCAGGAGTTGAAAGATGTGCTTTGGGCAACGCTGAATGCGCCGGCGAAAGATGTTTAGTTTCTATTTACCACAAAGGCCACAAAGAAATACTGCACCAGGTTCACCAAGGTTATTTATTAATACACTGTGCCCTTAGTGCTTTGCTTCGTATTCTTTGTGGTTACTCTTCTAAATAATTCTATTTGCAGCAAATCTTCAAATACATAAGATCCTTTTACGAAAAAGAATTTAACCTCTTTTACCTGCTCATCATAATTGCCATATTAGCAGCAATTATCTATCTTAATTACTGGCACGGTTTAGAAAAGAAGTATGCTGCATCAGGGAAAACATGGCTGGCAAATTTTACAGGTTATTATTTCCTTTACTTAATTCCTTTTGCTGTAGCTTTTTTCCTGCAGTTGCTTTTTTTCAAAGATTGTAGTTATTATAAAAGCGGTTGGTTTTGGTGCATATTGCTTTTAGCCCCGGCATTTTTTTCTTTTCGTGTCAACTTTACTTTTCACCAGCCACTTATTAATGATCATTGGCAGGCCCCGGAAAATTTATTTTATTTACGCAGCATCAATTGGGTGGTAAGGGTATTTGTAGTGCTGATACCAGTGTTTATTATCTGGTGGCTAAAAGATAAAGCCAATCAACCATTTTACGGGACAAAAAAGCTGGAGAGTATTCACCCGTATCTTATTATGCTTTTAATAATGATACCCTTGTTGCTTTTAGCTGCTGCACAAAAAGATTTCCAGTCAGTTTACCCAAAAGCAAAATTTTTGCAAACCATTCCTGCAAAAAGATGGCAATACTTTGTATATGAACTTTGCTACGGCTTTGACTTTATCAGCATCGAATTTTTCTTTAGAGGATTTTTAATATTAGCATTGGCAAAAATCTGCGGCACACATTGTATCATACCCGTTGCCTGTTTTTATTGCTCTATTCATTTGGGCAAACCAATGGGTGAAGCTATCAGCAGTTTTTGGGGTGGTTTATTGCTGGGGATAGTTTCATACAATACCGGCAGCATTTGGGGCGGCCTTATTGTCCATTTGGGTATAGCATGGCTGATGGAGTTGTTTGGGTGGCTGGCAATGTTAAAGCTACCCCTGTGAAACAACATTTATATAATAAATTCGTTGCATCATAAAAGCTTTTATCTTTAATCTCAAATGAAAAACCTTTTATACACAGCACTCTCCTTTTTGCTCTGTATTGTATTATGGGGTTGTCCTTACGAATCTTTCTATGCAATAGATACACAGCCGCAACAATACGTTGATGAAAGCCTTGTTGGCAAGTGGGCTGCTTTTGTGTCAAGGCCGTCTTACGAAAACGAATACATCGAATCCCCGGTAAAAATAATTTTTGAAAAGAAAAACGATATGGAATATGATGTGGCCATTACCGGCTACATTGATGATCTGAAAAAATACAAGGTGATTGAAAATGATACTATTAAAGGAACAGCCTTTATTTCTGTAGTTGACGGAAGGCAGTTTCTCAACACCCATATCCACGGGAAATATTACATCACCGAGATCAGGAGGGAGAAGGATGCTATCAGCCTGCTCACCCTTGCCGAAAAATTCACCAGCAAATTTGTAAAGAACAGCGAAGGATTGCGGAACGCCATCAGTGTGCATTTTAAAACAAAAGCAGAACCTGCTTATGATGATTGGTTTGTTGCAAGGAATCTTCAAAGGGTGAATTGATTTTTCATTATTGATTACTAATTATTAATTATTGCCGTTTGCTTATTGCAAATTGCCTATTGAATATTTCCTTAAGTTTGCCCAAACTAAAAACTGATGTACGACCTGCATGATTTTTTATCTCCTGTTGATATTCATTTACTCAATGAAGACAGTGGCTACAACGACGGGCAGTTTGCCAAACATATAACCATCCATAGTGAAGAACTTCCAGATATTACAGATGCAGATATTGTGCTGGTGGGTGTGGATGAATTTAGAGGCAGCGGAAATTTTAATGATAACATTAATGCGGCCAATATCATCCGCAAGCGATTGTACCAACTACACTACTGGCATTTTGATACAAAGATCGCAGACATCGGCAATATAAAAACCGGTGCTTCTTTAAATGACAGCTATGCTGCGGTGAAAACAGTAATTGCAGAATTACTAAGAATGAACAAAACAGTTGTTATCATCGGCGGCTCACATGATATTACACTGGCACAATATTTTGCTTACAAAGAATTGAACAAGGCCATTGAAGCCACCTGTATTGATGCCACGATCGACCTGCGTGGCGAAAGCCCTCTCCGCAGTGAAAACTTTTTACTGGAAATGCTGACCGGCGAACCCAACTTTATCAAGCATTATAATCATATTGGCTTTCAAAGTTATTTTGTACACCCACGCATGTTGGAAACAATGGATAAGCTCCGCTTTGATTGCCACCGTGTGGGCAGGGCAAAAGAAAATATGGAAGAGATGGAACCAGTGCTGCGTAATGCACACATGGTGAGTTTTGATATCAACGCTATCAAATACAGCGATGCACCTTCAGGTAAATGCAGCCCCAATGGTTTTACCGGCGAAGAAGCCTGCGTACTCACCCGCTATGCAGGAATGAGCAGCAACCTCAGCAGCTTTGGAGTGTATGGCTATGTGCCTGCAGAAGATGTGAATGAACTGACCGCATTACAGATCGCACAGATGCTCTGGTATTTTATTGATGGCAAAAGCCGCAGCAAACAGGAAGCTGCTTTTAATGAAAGCAGCCTGTTCAATGAATTTAATACTGCTCTTACAGATGAAGGCACTTTGTTTTTGCAAAGCCGCCGTACCGGGAGATGGTGGATGCAACTACCTGATAAAAAATTAATTGCCTGCAGCTATAATGATTATGTAAGCGCCAGCAAAAATGAAATACCGGAGAGATGGATGAGGGCGCAGGAGAGAGGATGATTTGAAAATTTCGCAATTTGAAAATTTGAAAATGGGCAACAAGCATTACAAGTACTTTTATAGTTTATGTTGCCTGTTTATGCTGTTGCAATCCTGCTCTGTATCCAAACAAATTAATAAACAAGCCCACAAAATTTTACTGCAGGATAGTGTGATAAATACCGGCCATATCGGTATCAGTATTTATGAACCTGCCACCAATACTTACTGGTATAATTATAATGCGGAGAAATATTTTGTGCCTGCCAGTAATACTAAGTTGTTTACGTTGTATGCCGGGATGAAATGTCTGGGAGATAGTTTAGTAGGATTGAGATATAGTGATAAGTTCCAAGTAAAATTCACAGGTGATCCAACTTTCTTACATCCTGATTTTAAAAAACAACCTGTGTTTGAATTTTTGAAGACCCAAGAAAATGTATTTCTGGATCCAGGTTTAAAGGGTGGTGGTGGTTATGGTATAGGTTGGGCCTTCGATGATTATTTGGAAACCTTTACACCTACGGCCAACAGTTCTCCCATTTATGGTAATTTAATAACCGTGAAATGGGTTTCGAAAGATAGTGTTACTGTATCACCAAAATTGTTTGATCGTTTAGCAACGAAACAAGGAACAATGAAAAATGGCTTTGATGTGTTTAAAGATATATATGATAATCATTTAAGGATATCTGCAGGAGACATAAAGATCCAAAAACTACCTTTTTCACCATTTAGTAATGATGTAATAGAGTTACTGTTAGATACCCTGCCTAATTTGAAGTTTTTTTTTACCAGTTATCTTAAAAATGCAGATTATAAAATTTTACACTCCCAACCCACCGATTCCGTCCTCACACCAATGATGCACAACAGCGACAACTTCTTCGCTGAACAAACTTTACTCATGGTGAGCAATGAACACTTGGGTTACATGAATGACGAAGCCATCATTGATACTTTACTAAAAACAGATTTGAAAGACGTTCCTCAACAACCAAACTGGGTAGATGGCAGCGGCCTGAGCCGGTACAATTTATTTACACCACAATCATTTGTTTATATTTTAAACAAAATGAAAAATGAATTTGGTTTGGAAAGATTGAAAACAATTTTGCCAACAGGTGGGCAAGGCACTTTAAAAAATTACTACAACAGTGACAGCAGTTTTATCTACGCCAAAACAGGCAGCCTCAGCAATCAAATTACATTAAGCGGTTTTTTGATCACAAGACAAAATAAGCTGTTGGTATTTTCTCTTCTTACAAACAATGCCATGGGTGATGGTTGGAAAGTACGCAGGGCGTATGAGCTGTTTTTAAAAGGGATCAGGGATAAATACTAAAATATTTTTACGGTCAGGCATCACATTTCCCCCCTATAGTATCTATCCTTTACCCAGGTAACAAACTTCAATACTTATAAAATCGCCAGGTATGAGAAAAATATTTACCCTCCTCTTTTCGCTGACTGTATTATATGCCTCAGCATTTGCAAGGCCGGATTCAACATGCAATCCTGCGTTTTCATTTACAGTAGATAATGCCACCAATACGGTGCAGTTTGCAGCAGTTGCCGGAAATACTTCTGTAATGCCGGAACATTCGTGGAGTTTTGGTGATGGCTCCGGCTTTAGCGGTGTTTTTTTTCCCAACCCGTCACATTATTATGCAAATGCAGGCACGTATCATGTAGTGCATGTGATAACATACAGGTCTCCAAACGATAGTACTATTATCCTCTGTTCTGATTCTGCATCGCAATTGGTAACGATTGCCAACCAGGCACCCTGTAATCTGCAGGCGAACTTTTTTGTTACGAGGGACAGCACTTACCCTAACATCGTTTATTTCAACAACACTTCTACCGGCGTAACCAGCAACATGTCAATTCACTGGGATTTTGGCGATGGCACTTCTACTTCTTCTATTAATGAATACAGCACTACCCATATTTACCAACAGTCAGGCACTTATACTGTTTGTTTTTCAGTAAGGCGTGATAATTCATGTTCGGCAGATACCTGTAAAGTAATTGAAGTACAGGTACCCACAACTACCTGTAACCTCGTGGTTAATTTCAGCAACCATGCTGATTCTGCCAACCCACAGTTAATGCATTTTACTGACCAGAGTACACCGCAAACAGTTGGCCTTGATTCGTTGCAGTGGTCTTTTGGTGATGGAACAGGTTCAATGGAAGAAAATCCCTCTCATTTTTATACACAAGCCGGCACTTATACTGTTTGCCTTCGCATTAAAAGAGCCAATGGTGTGCTGCCCTGTATAAGAGAATATTGCCGTACAATAGTAATTGCTCCGCAACCACAACCTTGTAACGTTCACGCTTCTTTCAGTTTTGTAAGGGATAGCATTCAACCCAATAAAGTATATTTTACTAATCTTTCATCGGGAATAAATCCCAATACCATTACCTACTGGAGTTTTGGTGATGGCGCTTCTTCTTACGATCAAAACCCAACACATATTTTCACCACATCTGGCGCTTATACAGTTTGTCTTAATGTAAAAAGGGACAATGTATGTATGGATGACACCTGTGTATTTGTACAGGTGCAGGCACCCACAGGCAACTGTAATAATCTTTTGGTTAACTTCAGCAACCTATCCGATTCTGCCAATTCACGCCTTGTTCATTTTGTCAACCAAAGCACGCCATTATCAGCAACAGATTCTGTAACCTGGCATTTTGGCGATGGTACTATTTCACATGATCTTACAGCGGTAAACCACACGTATGCAAACAGTGGTACTTACCTTGTATGCTTAGTGGTAAAGAAAAATGGTAACAGCACCGGGGCAGCTTGTGTAAGGGAATATTGCAGGCAAATTATAATTGAACCAGCCTGTAACCTGGTTGCCTCATTTACTTTTCAGCCGGCTATCATTACAGTGCCACTCAGTTATACTTTTACCAATACATCTGCGCCGCTACACAATGTTGATTCAAGCTTCTGGAATTTTGGTGATGGTTCACCGGTTATTATCAATCCGGATAATAGGCCTACACATACTTACAGAACACCGGGTGTATATGTTGTTTGCTTAACTGTAAAAAAAGTACAGCCGGGCACTATCAATATTATTTGTGAAAGACAAACCTGCCAAACGATCATAATAGATACACCACAAACACAATGTAACCTGCAGGCATATTTTATGTACACTCCGGATAGTGTTTCGGTTAATAGAATTATTTTTTCTAACATGAGCAGTTCATATGAACCTTCCGATAGTCTCCTTTGGACTTTTGGTGATGGCAGCTATTCTACTGAAGTAAGCCCGGAACATACTTACAATGCTGGCGGCACATACAATGTTTGCCTGAGGATTGAAAGACATCAAACAGCCGGAACAACACCATGTGTAAGAGAATATTGCAGGCAGGTATTGGTGCAGCAACCAGCAACCTGTAATCTTGTTGCAAACTTTTTTGATAGTTCAATAAATAACAACAGTATTTATTTCATTAACCAGAGTACACCGTTGGCAAGTAGCGATAGCATCCGCTGGACATTTGGTGATGGAACATCTTCTGTTGATGTGAACCCAACGCACACTTATAACCAGCCCGGCACTTATACTGTTTGCCTGAGGGTTAAAAAAGCACAAACAAACAGCACTGCACCTTGTGTAAGGGAAATCTGTCATACAGTGGTGATACAACCATCAACTACCTGTAACCTGATTGCCAATTTTGAATATGTAAGTGATTCAGCCAATGTCAACGCCAATGTGTATCATTTCTATAATACTTCAACACCAATAAGTAATATAGATTCAAGCTTCTGGAATTTTGGTGATGGCGCACCGGTACAGTTTAATCCAAACAATCCCGTTACGCATACCTATGCCGCACCAGGCACATACGTGGTTTGCTTATTTGTGAAAAAAGTAATACCCGGCTCAACAAGTATTTTGTGTGAAAGACAGGTATGTAAAACAATTGTTGTTGCCCCATCACCAAATGCCTGTGATCAATTGCAGGCGAACTTTAGCTGGCATGCAGATCCGGCTAACAACAGAAAAATATTATTTACCAATCAAAGCTCGCCGCTTAATGCCCCCACCTATTCAATATGGACATTTGGAGATGGTACCAACAGCACAGCGCTCAATCCGGAACATATATATACACAGCCAGGCACTTACACTGCTTGTTTGAAGATGGGCATACTTAACGAACCCTGTTTTAAAGATACCTGTAAAATAGTAGTTGTACTTCCGGGAGGCGTTGACAGTTGCAATTTCCATCCTGGCTTTATCACTCATATTGATTCTGCCAACAGGAGAAAAGTCTTGTTCACCAATACTACTATGGCACCAACATCTGCGGCTTTTGCGGTGTGGAATTTTGGAGATGGTACCAGCAGTACCGGATGGAACGCCGATCATATTTATACAGCGCCGGGCTGGTATTTGGTATGCCTCACCGTTAGAAGCGGCAATAACACAACCTGTACAAGAACCTATTGTGATTCGCTGTTTGTTCCCGGTAATGTGATACCGCCATATAACTGCGATACTTTCCAACTGAACTTTGGCTACCGTAGGGATGATTATATGCCGAATAAATTATTCTTCTTTGCTACCGGCAATGCGCCCGTGTACAACCAGCAATGGACATTTACCAATAACGCCAACGGCGCTCCCATTACTGTAAATCAAAATAATCCTGTGTATGTTTTTCCTGATACAGGTTCGTACAGGGTTTGTGTAAGGGCTGCATTCTCTACTAATTGTATAAAAGAAAACTGTGATTGGATAAGAATAAACAGTACAACTGTTCCAACACAATGTGTGCTCAATTCATATCCTAATCCTGCACACAGCATTGTAACATTTAATGTGCATCTTGACCAGGCAGGAGTAATTGCAGCAACAGTATTGAATATGCAGGGTGTAACCTTAATGCAATACACACAAACAGGATTTACAGGCAATAATCCTGTAACACTTAACATACAAAACCTGGCGCCGGGTTTCTATACAGTAAGGATAATGTACGGTGGAAGGGTTTGCTATACGAGGTTCCAGAAAATTTAGGAAGGTTTCAATAATCATACAAAGAAAACTAAGCCCCCGGTTTCTACCGGGGACTTGCTTTTATAAGAAGGTGAAGTTACCTTCCAAACAACTTATCTAATTCTGCTTTCCTGAATTCCGTGTAAGTAGGTTTGCCATTCGGCGTACTATTGGGCAATGAACAATTAAAGAGATCTTCCACTAACACCTGCATTTCTTTTTGGGTGAGTGATATGCCTGTTTTAATAGATTGTTGCCAGGCTAATGAACGCAACAGTTTTTCTCTTTTGTTGTATTTTAAATCGGTGCTGAAATGTTTGTACTGCTCAAGCATTTTTTCAATAGCGATCTTTTCACTGCCTTGTATTACATCTGCTGGCGTGCCTTGTATTACAAAAGTATTGTTACCAAAAGGCTCTAAATGATAACCGAGTGCATGAAGGTCTGGCAACAGTTCATTTAAAATAACGCTGTCGGTTGCCGCCAGCTGCATGGTGGAAGGAAACAAACTTTGTTGTATGGCAATGGGTTTACCCTCCGTGGCTTGTATAAAACGTTCGTATAAAATTCTTTCGTGGGCATTTTGCTGGTGAATAAGCAGGAAGCCGGTATCATTTTGTGCAATGATATAGCTGTTGTGTATTTGCCCGTGAATAGTGAATGGCGAATGGTGAATGGCAAGTGGCGAGTGGGTTGAAACTTCATTTCTTTCTTCACCTTTTTTTAGTCCATGTTGTTCCGTTAGGGATTCAAAAGATCTATCTGCTGCCGGTTCATAAAAATCCTTCCAGTGTTTTAATTCACTTTTCTTTTCTACAAAATGTGCCTGGTGTTTTTGTGTGAAGGTGTTATATAAAGAAGAAGATGCCGCAGAAGATTTTTTTTCTTCAGTAAACGGTTTATTTACCGCATCCAATTGTTGAATACCTGCATCCAGTTCAAAATCCAGGGCCGGTGTAATGCTGAATTGTGCCAGCGCATGTTTTATTGCACTCTGCACAAATGCATACACAATTTTTTCGTCTTCAAATTTTATCTCCTGTTTGGTCGGGTGCACATTTATATCAACCTGCGAAGGATCAAGGTCAATAAACAACGCATACATCGGGAAACTATCCTTAGCGATCATCTGGTCAAATGCCGCCATGATAGCATGGTTGAGATAAGCGCTTTTTATAAAACGGTTGTTTACAAAAATGTATTGGTCGCCTCTTGTCTTCTTCGCTGTTTCCGGCTTGCCCACAAAACCATAAATGTTCATGTAGTCCGTCTGCTCATTTATGCTTACCAATTTGGCATTGTAATTATTACCCAGTATCTGTACAATACGCTGCTTTAGTGAACCTCTCTCCAAATGAAAAACCTGCTGGCCGTTACTGGTAAGCGAAAAGAAAACATCAGGAAAAGACATTGCCACACGGATGAATTCATCAACGATATATCTTAATTCAGCCGGATTACTTTTTAAAAAATTACGGCGGGCAGGTACATTAAAAAACAAATTCTTCATTGCAATGCTGGTTCCTCGCTGCCATGCAATTGGTTCCTGCTTTTTTACTGTACTGTTTTCAATTTCTATATATGTACCCGTAACAACATCTGCGGTTTTTGTTTTTATTTCCACCTGGGCCACGGCGGCTACACTTGCCAGCGCCTCTCCTCTAAAGCCCATTGTTTTAATGTGAAAGAGATCGTCAATACTTTTTATTTTAGATGTGGCGTGGCGCTCAAAAGCCATCCGGGCATCGGTTTCACTCATCCCCTTTCCGTTATCAATTACCTGCACCAATGCTTTGCCTGCATCATTTATGATAAGTTGTATTTCTGTTGCACCTGCGTCCACTGCATTTTCAAGCAGTTCTTTTACCGCACTGGCCGGCCGCTGAATTACTTCGCCGGCTGCTATCTGGTTAGCAATGTGGTCGGGTAATAATTGTATAATATCTGGCAAAATTGACGAAGAGTTTAAGCGGCAAAAATAAGGAATAGTTGTGGAGGCAGCGGAGGTTTATTCCAGCAGAGATGCAGAGGACGCAGAGAAGAATACTATGAACTTAAAACTCTGTGTTCTCCGCCTCCCAGCCTGCCATTAAACAAAAATGCCCTCAACCAGGTTGGGGGCATTCCTTACAAAGTGGCTATACTCTATAAGTTTGCGGTTTTCAATTTTCGTGGGATCTTCACATCAAAGTTCATTTCTGTACCACCACGGTTTGCTTTTATCTTGTATAATTTCTTGTCTTCATCAGGTACCAGCTCTTCCCTTGCATCATCAGTATTATCAATTTTCTTTCCGTTTATTTCTGTGATGATGTCATCTTTTTTTAATCCTGCTGTTGCGGCAGCGCTGCTGTCTTCCACGTTAATTACTTTTACGCCGTTGCCATCTTCAATATCCTGTATCTTCAAGCCAAGCTTCTTTCTTGGAAACGCCCTGTCAAGAGCTTCCTGCTGTATTTCAAGCATGTCCTCATTTAAGCCTTCCATATTTGTATGTGGCGCTCTTGGCGGGTTAGGTAATGTAAACATGTGGAAGTTGCCATTGGGGTTATTAAAAGAATAACTCCTCTTTTCTTTTCTTTTTCCCAACGCAACTTTCAAGTTGTTTTCTTTACCGTTTCTCTTGTATTTTATTTTTACCTCATCCTTTGGTTTTTTAAATCCAATTACATCCGACAATGCATCCGGGCTGCTGATCTTTTCTTCATCTATTTTCATAATAATATCATCTTTTTTTAAGCCGGCTTTTTCTGCAGCGCTTCCTTTTGATATTTCCACAATTTTTGCCCCATCATCTACTTTCTCGGTTGTTACACCAAGAAAAGCCGCATCGTCTTCCCCTTCATGAAAATTCCAGTTCTGCTCAAAATTTTTACCAAAGTTTTCACCCCATTTTTCCCAATCACCTTCTCCATTTCCGTCAAAATTCCAGGTCATCGGATGGTCACCACCAGTGATGATCATCTTTCTTTTGTTTACAGTAACATTATCATCTTTAAACTCACTCATGGGTTTACCATTGATGGTGATATTATCTCCATCGATCTCTACTTTCAGTTTTATTTCTTTGTCGCCGTTTTTACGGATGATAATTTCCTGTGTTTCTTTCTTACCGGGTTTTTCCGTTTTTACCGGCTCCTCATTTTTTTCGGTAATGACTTCCGTTTTGTCTGGTTGTGCCATGCTGGTAAAAGGAAGGACTGCCAGCGCCAGCAACACAAGTGTAGTTATCTTTTTCATACAAGTGATTTTATTTACGAAGTGTTTAGTAGGTCAAAAATAGGGAAAGAAATCAATCTGCGAAATATTTCGTAAATAAATTTTGGGCTTTAACAAATTTTTTGGTTGGCCACAAATTACACAGAGGTTGTTTGCCACAGATTGCACAGATAGACACAGATAAGTTTGCAATCCCGATAGTTATCGGGAGACGAATTGACACGAATGAAGTTAAAAACAAAAGCTTCCGCTGAATGCCGGAAGCTTATATATTAATGAAAACCACGTTTGCTATTTAATATCCATTCTTATACCCAACCTCAAACCAATTGTTGTAAACCTTTCCTGTATAGAAAGAACTTCTTTGTTCATAGGAGAAAAATTATACCGCAAATATGGTTCAGCCAGCACATGAAACCTGTCGTTGAGTTTGTAATACAATGAAATGGCGCTTGTGAAACCAACACCAATATTGGTTTTGTACTGGTAAGGATTATCCTCTTTGCCGGTAGTGATGCTCACCGGTGCCCCGTTGTTGTCTATTGTTTCGCCTTTTTGCCAACTGTATAAATTTACTACCACACCGGCATTAATGTTAGCATGAAAGTTACCATTGCCCATTTCGTAGCCTACCACTAAGGGTACATCAATTGTGCGGTAGCGGTTGTATGAATTTTTATAACGGGTTCCTCTTACATAGTAACTATCGGTAGTATCTCCCTGGGTATTTATTACATATACGATCTGTACTACGTTCCCTTGTGCATAGGCAAATTTTTCATTTACCTGGCTGAAGTTAAGGCCAGCCCTCACACTCATGCCGTTGGCAAACACCCTTGTGTAACGAATACCGGCGCTATAAGAAGATTGGATGTTCAGGCTTTCTTTTCTTTTAGCTACTAAAGAGGAGTTGGCGGTGTCGCTATATTTTTTAATAACATAATCAGGGCTGATGTATGCTTCAATATAATAATTGTTGCCGGTAACACCGGGGCAATCTTCTCTTGGTTTGAGAGGTATGAGTTGTATGGTTTGTTTATCAAGCAGGTTTTCATTGGCAAGCAATATCAGATCCCTGCTGCCGGGCACATAAGGAATATTCAGATCGCCTGATGATGATATACTTGTAGCACCATTATTATCATCATTATTTACATCAGCCATATCATTTGCAGCTGGGCTTGAAACCTGTTGTTGATATTTTTTACCGCCACGTAATTTGCTACGATCTTTCTTTGATGAAATATTACCTGTAACAGCAACATCATCGTTTGCACCAACAAAAGCTTTTTTATGCCTTGGTGCTTTGCCTGCATTCTCATTGGTTTTCAACCCTTCGTTTTGCACCAATTTTTTATCGTTTGATGCGGTTGCTTCATTTTGAATTTTTACAACGCCTGAGGTTGTTTTATTTTCAGTTGTAAGTTTATCATCATTGCTTTCTACAGGTGTTGTAGCATTTGTGTCTTCTTTATTTTGTAAAACAGCAGCAGGCACTGTGTTTCCAGTTTCCTGCCTGCTGCCATTATTTTCAAGGGAAATATTTTGCGTATCATTTTTGGGAGTAAACAGCAGATAAGCACCAGCACCCAACAGGAGTAAAGCAGCTACTACCAAAAAAGCCTTTCTTTCATTTAACCAAAAACCAGCCGGCCTTTTCTTCTTTTGTTGTGCAGCAATATTTTCCCAGATATGCCCCGGCACATCCGGTGAATAATCACCCAACGATTGCTTAAAAAAATCATCAAATCTTTTATCACTCATACGGCAACTTTTTGAAGTTCCATAATTTGTTTTTGCAACATATTTCTTGCTTTTACCAACTGGCTGCGGCTGGTGCCGGGTTGTATGCCCAGCATTTCTGCAATTTCCTCGTGCTGGTAACCTTCAATCACATGCAGGTTAAAGATCATCCTGTATCCGTCTGGCAGGCTGTTTATCAGCACCATCAGATCTTTCTGCGATAAATGCGAATATGCCGAAGGATCTTCAGCGTTGTCGCTTTCTTTAATATTCTCCAGCCCGTTCAACTCTTTTTCGTACCGCATCAGGCTGTACTTTTTCAAAGCTGTATTCACCACTATTTTCCTTATCCAGCCTTCAAAAGAACCCTCAAACTTAAACTGCCCTATTTTATTAAACACCTTTATAAACGCATCCTGCAAAATATCTTCGGCATCGGCAGAAGTACGGGCATAACGGTGACAAACGCCCAGCATACGGCTGCTGTAACGGGTAAACACCTCCTTTTGGGAAGCGGCATCTTCCCTGATGCAGGCCTTTATCAGTTGTTCTTCCGTCAATAGCTTGATGCTGTTTTAGCCTGGGTTGCACTATACAGATACTGTGTCAACTAAATGTGCTGCCCGGGCTGGGTTTTTATTAGCAGAAAGATACAAAAATTAAGGGAGCTGTTGGATAGGTGGCGGTTAACGGAAGTATTTTAAATTATAGCCCGGCGAAAAGAGCCCGGAGTGGTTGAAACCGCTGACGGGCCTGGTCTTTTACAAAAAAAAGGCTGATAACCGGGAGCATTCGCCACCCGGTTATCAACCTGTATAGAAAAAAGCTATTATGCTTTTTTAGCAGCTGCTTTCTTTTTAGGTTTTGCAGGCCTTGATTTGCCGAAAGAAGCTTTGGCAATTTTACCTTTTTTGGTTTTTATATCTCCACGTCCCATTGTAATGTGTTTTATTTTTTTAAGATTAAAAAAGCAAGATGCAGTACATCTTGCTTTTCACTGTGGTTTTGCGATTGTTAGAGTTTTGCAGATAATTCTTTGCCGGCTTTAAACTTAGCTACTCTTTTAGCTTTGATTTTAATTACAGCACCGGTTTGTGGATTGCGTCCGTTACGGGCAGCTCTTTTAGAAACTGAAAAAGTTCCAAAACCTACCAATGTAACTTTACCACCACCTTTTAATGTTTTTGTAACTGCTTCTACAAAAGAATCCAGAGCCTCGTTAGCCTGTGTTTTTGTGATGCCTGAGTCTTCAGAAACCTTAGCGATCAATTCTGCTTTGTTCATAGTTATTTATTGAAATTTTTTTTGTGAGAAACAAATATAAAAGGTTTTTGATTGCAGCAAAGTTTTTTATGAAAATTTAATGTGGGCTAAAATGGCTGAAATGCACAGGCGGCAAGGGTTGTAAAGGAAATAATGAAGAAAGAAAATGCCGAAAACAAAAATCAACACCGGCTGAAATGCAGTGCTGCAAAGGGTTTCAGCGGACAACCGCTGAAAATGAGCACCCGTGCGGCTTTCAGGGAAATATAACAACCTTATTTATTTCTCAAAATGATTTTTTTTATTTTGCACATTTAGTTAACAGCCTCCATCACACTCCTGAAAGCAACAAACCTGTTGCCCCATTTATCAAAAGAACGCTGGCGCATTTCCGGTGCATGCAACTCAATATATTTATTGTACAGGGCTTTGCTTTCGGCAAAATATTGTATGGCGTAGGTTGGGCCTTCGCTGTCGTCAACTTCCAGTAACCGTAATATGGTAGCTTTTGTAAAACAACCGGTAGCAATTACTTCCGGGATATGTATATGTTGCATCCAATGGAGCCATTGGTCGTGTATAGATTCGTCCAGCTTAATGGTGACGTTGT
>JAZKGV010000195.1:0-9513 GCA_040385725.1 Bacteroidota bacterium
GCAGTCGAAAGAACCGGTGCAGTTTATTACACCAATATTGTAATGATCGCTTCTAAAAAAGCGGCGCAATGGGCTTATCAATTAACCAACGGTAATTTAATACTGAATAATGCAAAAGCAGAGAAAGGTAATGTAGCTGCAACATTGGTAAATGCTGCAGGCCAGGTTATGGCTTCAAAAAGCTGGAACCATAGCGGTGGTGCATTTAACCAGCCCATGCAGTTGCCTGTAAATGCAAAGGGTATTTATGTGGTGAAGGTTGAAAATGGAGGCACTGTTGCAACGTTCAGGATCTTTATTCAATGATTTTTTTCTTCATGTATAGTTTAGGTGGAATCCAATATCACCTCTTAGAAAAACCTACAGTAATTGAAATTTGTCAGCCTTTGTAAAAAGGCTGACGTTTCTTTTACAAAGTACATACCTGTTTGTGAAGCCTGTTGCTGCTATTTTGTATTTTTACTTCGGTCGCCACAAACAGGCTAAGTGTTATATGTATAAAACAGTAAGGGCAAGTGCTTTAAAATTCAACTGCTTAATGGCAGTACTGTTCTTGCTTTTAGTAAAACTTACGGCACAGGTTGATGACAAAAAATTATTGCCTGCAGAAAAATTTGATACAGCATCCATACTGCAGTTAATAAAACAGGGAAGCAGTTTAACAGATAAAAAACCAGAAGATGCGTTGCAGCATTTTATCACGGCTGCAACGCAAAGCAGTATCCTGGGTTTTACCACAGGTTCGGCTTTGGCAAATGCAAAAATAGCCCGTTGGTATTTTGGCAATAATTCGGATAAAACGATTGAATACAGCCGCAAAGCCCTGCAATACTTTGAACAAAGCAATGCTTCTTTTGCAGACGAAAAAGCAGATATTCATTTGTTATTGGCAGAAACATTTGATGAACAGGGAAGGCAGGATTCATCCGCATATTATTACTACCTGCTGAGTGGCGAAATTGAGTCGGGTAGTATAGGTGATGTGAAATTGAAGATCGATCTGTACACCAAGCTGGCCATTTTTCTCATCAATCTTGATTATGGTGCCGGTGAGAATGACGAATACTTTGTAACGCTCCGCAATTATGTTGATAAGGCAAAACTGGCGGCAAGTTCTTTAAAAGACAGTAATGATGCAGTAACAAGCGTTTACTTTTTGCAGGGTGCTTATTTTCATGCATTGAAAAAATTTGACAGTGCAAGGCATTACTACCTGCGATATGTGGATGAAAGGGAAAAGATGGGGCAATTGGGAATTGCAAGAAGGATATCTGCTTTTACAAATGTATCTGACACCTACCTGCAGGAAAAAAATCCAAAAGGCGCAATGCAGTTTGTAAGTAAAGTAGAAGACCTGGGTAAGGCACCACAGAAAAGCAATTACCTCGTTTTCTTTATGCAGTTTAATAATCTGTTGAAAGGAAAAGCATTGTATCAATTGGGGCAATACAAAGAGGCAATTGCATTGACAAATGAAGCATTGGAAAAATTAAAGACCACCGGTGCACATTTAAGATCGGAGTTGGTGGATGCCTGCAAAACATTGGCTGATAGTTATGAAGCAACGGGTGATTATAAAAATGCCTTACTGCAAAAGAACCGGTACATTTTTATGAGCGACAGCCTGATGAGGAAGGATAAAATTGATATGGTGAACAGGTTGCAGATCCGTTACCGTATTGTGGAGAAGGACAAAGCGCTGGCAGAACAAAAATTAAAGATCGCTGAAATTGAGAACAGGGTACGCAGCAGGAATTTATTGATAGTTGCGATTGTTTCGCTTGCATTGTTTTCAATATTAGGTTTTGCTTTATGGAGAAGAAAAAATATTCATAAGCAAAGATTGCAGCAGGAGAGGATTGATAACCTGCAGCAGAAAATGGAGATTGAAAGATTGAATGCAACAATAGATGGAGAAGAAAAGGAAAGGACAAGAATTGCAAGAGAACTGCATGATGGCATTGGCGCATTGCTTACCGGGGCCAAAATGAATTTTGAACTGGTGAAGAAGAACAGCCAGTACGAACACAACGCAGATTTTATTGAAGGCATAAAGTTGCTGGAAGAAACAGCATCAGGTTTAAGGGAAACAGCACACAACATTATGCCCGAGGTATTGATGCAGGAAGGATTAAGTAATGCGGTACGTTCTTTTTGTGAAAGGATGACAGGCAAAGGCGGCACGGCAATAAGTTTTCAAACATTGGGTGCATCAGAAAATATGGATGCTTCGTTTGATCTGCCTGTATATCGTATTATCCAGGAGTTGATACAGAACATCCGCAAACATGCACAGGCATCCACCGCATTGGTGCAAATGAACTTTCATGATGATGGCGGTATTGATATAACAGTGGAAGATGATGGGGCAGGCATGGATGTTAGTAAGGCGAATAAAACAAATGGAATGGGTTTAAAAAATATCCAGGAACGGGTAAAACAACTGGGTGGCCGTATAGACATCAACAGCAGCGTAGGAAAAGGAACCAGTGTATATCTTGAGTTTGAACCCGGAAAAAATAAAAGTGAGTTATGATAAAGTTGGCAATAACAGACGACCAGGTGATCATTTTAAATGGCCTGCAGAAAATTTTGGCTGATGTAAAGAACATCAGCATAACGGGTGTGTATAATAACGGTGATGAATTGCTGGAAGGGATTGCAAAAGTACAGCCGGATGTTCTATTGCTTGATATACAGATGCCGGGCAAGAGTGGCATTGAGCTGGCAGCCATTATTACAAAGCAATACCGCAACATAAAAATTATTGCCCTTACCAATATTGATGTGGTAACGCAGATAAAGAAGATCCTGCAGCAGGGAGTGATGGGTTATTTATTAAAAGATGCCAACCCTGAAACAATTATTGATGCGATAGAGACAGTGCATGGCGGTGAACAATATATACAGGAACAGTTAAGACAGCAGCTGCTCCACAGCCTTTCAGCCAGCAATGCAAAGCAGATCGTAACAAGGAGGGAAAAAGAAATATTACAACTGATAGTAGATGAATTTACCAACCAGGAAATTGCCGATAAACTTTTTTTAAGTTTACGTACAGTAGAAAATCACCGGAATAATCTTTTGCAGAAATTGGATGTAAAAAATACAGCAGGGTTAGTAAAAGTAGCTATACAGGAAGGGCTTGTATCTTAACTGATAGACTTACTTTAATAAAAAATCCTTCCGGTAATTACCAGAAGGATTTTTATTTTATCAGAATCAGTTGTGATTAATAATCTTTATTGTAACCACCGCCGCCGCCGCTACGGTTTCCACCGCCGCCGCCGCCATAGCCACCACGGCTTCCGCCGCCGCCGCCATAACCACCACCGCCGCCGCCTTTGCGGAAGCCACCGCCTCCACCACCGCTGCCGAAGCTACGTTTTTTGAAACCACCACCACCACTGCCTTCAGGCTTTGGTTGGCTTTCGTTTACTTTTAATTTACGGCCCTGTACTTCAAAGTCGTTAAGTGCTGCAATAGCTGCATTAGCTGCATCATTTTCGTCCATTTCAACAAAACCAAAGCCTTTGCTACGGCCGCTTACTTTGTCTTTCAGAACTTTTGCAGTTGTTACTGTCCCGTACTGGGAAAAAAGGGAATTCAGGTCTTCGTCGGTCATTGTCCAACTAAGATTGCCAACATAGATGTTCATTGTAAAAACTTTTTATAATTAATTAAAAACCATAATGGCTTAGTTGGTACAATGAACTGAGAATTAAATCCTCTGAGGGGTATTATCAGCCAACGACTAAACACTAAAACATTAAAGCAACACAAATATAGGGCTTTCTTAAAAAAAATGCAGCTTTCTTCTAAAATCTTAATAGCAGGGCTTATTCAGCCGGAATCTGCTTAAAACCAATAAAAAAAGCGGCTCATAATAAGCCGCTTTTAAAAAATATCTAAAGAATTATTCTGCCACTACTTCAAATTCAACTTCGGTTTCATTGCTGTTGCCAAAATCAATTTTTGCCTTGAAAGTGCCTAATTCCTTTACTTCATCAATAATGTGGATGCGGCGACGGTCAATCTCATAGCCTTTTTGCTCTTTAATAGCACGGGCTATCTGAACAGAAGTTACGCTACCAAATATTTTACCGCTTGTGCCTGTTTTAGCGCCAATTTTCAACGGTCCTTCAGCCAGCTTAGCAATTACACTGTTGATCTCAGCCAATAATTTAGCCTCTTTCTTAGCCTGTTGCTTTTGCTTTTCTTCTAATTGTTTCAGGTTAGAAGGATTTGCTTCAACAGCAAATTTCTGAGGGATCAAATAGTTACGGCCATAACCATTTTTTACAGTTACCAGTTCGTTGGCACCGCCAAGGTTGTTTACATCCTGAATTAATATTACCTGCATTGTTTTGCATTTTTACCCAATACTGATATTTATCATCAGCACTTTCCCTACTAAAAGGTTAGGGTGGTTTAAAAAAATTATTTTAAAAGATCTGTTACGTAAGGCAGAATAGCCATTTGACGGGCTTTCTTTACTGCATCACTCACTTTACGCTGGTACTTTAAAGAGTTACCGGTAAGGCGGCGTGGTAACAATTTACCCTGCTCATTCAAAAACTTTTTCAGGAAATCAGCATCCTTATAATCAATATAGTGGATACCCATTTTCTTAAAGCGACAATATTTCTTTGGACGCTTTTCAGCCTTGATGGCGGTAAGGTATTTTATCTCATTTGGTTTTGCCATGATTATGCCTCCGCTTTTTCAAGTTTTTCAGATCGTACGCCACCTCTCTTTTTTGCATTGTACTCAACGGCGTATTTGTCAAGTGCAGTGTACATGTGACGCATGATAGACTCGTCACGTAAAATCTGTGTTTTCAACTTTTCATTGAAGCTGGTTGGCGCACTATATTCCAGAACCCAATAAAGACCAGTGGTCTTTTTGGCAATGGGATACGCCAGTGATTTTAGTCCCCAGGGATTGGTGTGCAATACTTCTCCGCCATTTTCTTTAACTAAGGCAGCGTATTTGCTCTGAGCGGCTTTATATTCCTCTTCAGAGAGCACAGGGGTAAAAATCACCATCAATTCGTAATTGTTCATTTCCCTGATTTTGTGTTTAAAAAATGTTGTTAATCCCGCCGAATTTTTCAACGGGGCAGCAAAGGTAAGGGTTTGAGGTTAAAGATGAAAGAAAAAAACCAAGCTTTTACAGGCCAAAACAATAAAACATTACATTTGAACAGCCTTTTAATAATGTTTGCATCCTGAATATTAGCAAATGGCCCTTAAAAATAACTATGTATGAGAAAAAAATGGTTGCTTTTCCTTACATCAACCCTTATGGGTATAATGATGTATGCACAACCCACAGAACTTTTCAGGTACAATGGTGAATATTCTGCTGCCAAAAACGCAGTGGTTACAGCCGGAAAAAAACTGTTGATAAATAAAGCCTTTCTGCAACAACTCCACACAACCAGGCCACAACAGGCCGAGATAAAAATAACCTTGCAAAATGAAGTGCTGGTACTTAAACTAAACAGCACCAACCTGTTTAGTTACAACCGGCCAGATGTAGTGCTTGCCAGTTCACTTAAGCAATATGATTATTCACCGGGGTATTATCTAAGGGGTAAGATTGAAGGCAAAGAAAGATCATTAGTGGCTTTAAGCATTTTTGAGGATGGAGCAGGAGGTGTATTGTCTTATGATGGTAACAATTATAATCTCTGCATTGCCAATAACAACAATGACTTTTCATCAAAAGATTATATACTCTACGCTGATAAAGACTATCATGCCACTCTCCCAGAATGCTTTACAGAGGAAGGGGTGAAACCGGTGTCATTACCCAATTATTCCCAACGGCCGTTGAGTTCGGTGGGTTGTCCTGTGGATATGTATTTTGAACTGGCTTATGGTATGTACACCGGGCAAGGATCCGATATTCAAAATGTAATCCGGTATTTTACCATATTGTTTAACTGTGTGCAAACATTGTATAATAGTGAAAATATATTGGTTCAGATAAGAGGTTTAAAAGTGTGGGATGTACCTGACCCCGAAGACGGGCTGGGAGCATCGAGGGATGTCTTGTACGATTTTTCTCAACGGATGGATAACGTTGGTTTTAATGGAGACCTTGCTCATTATGTTACATTTAACAGGCTGGGTGGCGGCATTGCATGGCGGGATGAACTTTGCAGTTCTGATTACTACCGGACTGCTGTTTCAGGTAGTGTGGTAGCCAACTATTCTGACTTCCCTAATTATAGTTTTAGTGTGGAGGTAATTACACATGAAACCGGGCATAATATTGGTTCGCCGCATACACATAGTTGTACCTGGCCGGGTGGCGCTATTGATGATTGCTATCCGGTAGAGGGTAGTTGCAATCCTGGCCCAACACCAACAACCGGCGGCACCATCATGAGCTATTGCCATCTTTCCGGCGTGGGAATAAACTTTGCCAATGGCTTTGGCCCATTGCCAGGCGATCTTATCCGCTCACGGGTAACAGACGCCACTGCCACCAGGTGTTTATGCAGTTGCAGTGATATAGAGCTTGATATTACCACCCAGGATATTGGTTGTGGCAACCCAACGGGAATAGCCGTTCCTGTTATCACCAACGGGGCAGGGCCATTTAGTTTTTTATGGAGTGATGGGTCAACGGATTCTGTAGCTTCAGGACTGGCTGCAGGCACTTACTATGTAAAAGTTACGGGCAGAGATGGCAGTTGCACAGTAATTAAAGGTTGTAAAATAGAGAGTACAGGCAACGCACTCACCACCTCATTCACACCTTTGGCCACTACAGTATCTAAATGCCTGAATGAAACTTATACTATCACAGCAAATGTGTCGCCGGCCGGAACATACAGTTATGAATGGTATAAAGATAATGCGGTAATACCTGGTGCTGCCAGCAACAGTTATACTGCGGCTGCCAGTGGGGCCTATTATGTAAAAGTAAACGGCTCGTCCTGCATTGGCCAATCACCAACGGTGAATGTGAGTATCCAGAATATAGCTCCCTTTAGTATCACTGCTGCCGGCCCCTCATCTATTTGTATCAATGATAGTGTACAATTATCGGTGCCAGCTACCGCTTATTCCATTGAATGGCTGCTGAATGGCGTTCCTTTAGCAGGCAATACATCTACCCGTTACTTTGCAAAAGCAGCAGGTGATTACACTGCAAGAATATATTCCCCGGCAAATGCTGCCTGCATGCAGTTATCCTCCCCTGTTACTATCCAGGTGAAACCATCACCTGCCGCATTAATATCTCCCGGCGGCAATGTAAATATTTGTATAGGCCAAACTGCAATGCTTTCACATACTGCTGTTGCCGGTAACACATATAAATGGTACAAAGGCACAACAATTTTAAATGCTGAAACCAATCCTGTTTTAACAACAGGCAACGCAGGAAGCTACCAGTTGCTGGTTACTAACGCCAATGGGTGCCTTAGTAAAAGTGCTGTTGCCAATATCATTGTAAATCCATTGCCTGATTCGGTGATTTCGCCTTTTCCAACTTTTTCACTTTGCCAGGGCGGTACAACAAAGCTGGAAGTAAAACCTGCCACCAATAACGCTACTTATAGTTGGTATAATGGCAGCCAGTTGATTGCCAACACTGCGGAAAACTTTTTTACTGTTACACAAAGCGGTTCGTATGCTGCAGGAATAAAAAACAATGTTACTGGTTGTGAAAGCACATCTGAGGCAACAACCGTAAACATGATCCCACCTCCAACAATTTTCGCCGGTAATGATACGCTGCTTGCCACCGGCCAACCTTACCGGCTGCATGCTTTTGAAACCTCTACGCTTGGTGTTACCCATTATGAATGGTCTCCATCAACAGGCCTTGACAATCCTAATATTGCAAGCCCTGTAGCAACATTGTTGGCAGACCAATTATATACTGTAAAAGGAATACATCCACTCGGTTGCTATGGCACCGCCACTATAAAGTTTACCGTGTATAAAGGCCCTGCCATGTATGTACCCAATGCGTTTTCACCAAACGGAGATGGAACCAATGACTTGCTTAAATGTTTTGCAGTAGGCCTGCAGTCATTTAAATATTTTGATATTTATAACCGTGCTGGCGAAAGGGTTTTCAGAACAACGAATCCTGGTACCGGCTGGGATGGTTTTTACAAAGGAACACCTGTTGACCCAGGGGCTTTTGTGTGGGTGGCAGAAGGTGTTGACTACAATGGTAAACCAATGTCGCAGAAAGGAACGGTGGTGGTACTGAGATAAAATTTAAATATAAAGTATCAAAAGCCGCAGTGATAAGCTGCGGCTTTGTTGTTGAATAAAGGAGGCTGATTTTTATTTCACTGTTACTCTGACTCCTTCGCTATGGCTGGTAAACTCCGGCGCATACATACATTGTATGGTGGTAATACCATTGCTGAAATCACCTTCATGCGTTACGAACAAAGGATATTCAAAAACATATGTGCCTTTATTGAGCCAGCTGAAAAAGAAATTGGTGCTGGCATCTTTGGTGCTTTCATAGTAACCAAGTCCGCCCTGGTATTTGTAGCCACTGATAACATTTACCGGTTCCATGCAGGCGGCTCTCATGTCTTTCATGTGTACATATTCCATATCCCTGTCAACACGTAATTCTATTCTCACTTTTATTTTATCACCCACGTTTATTTTTGCTCCATCTTGTAAAGCATCCAGTACCGGGCCTTTGTCGGTATTTCTTTCAACAAATAATTTCTTCACCAGTTTTAATGGTGTTTCTGAAGAAGTGATCTTGTCTAAGTCTTCAAAATATTGCCAGTAAACACTTCCCCATGAAGGACCATACGTATGTCCCGGCGGGAATGTATCAGCCAAGGGTTGCTGAATTGTTACTTCAATATTTCCCATTTCGGGTCTTACTTTATCTCCTTCTATCTTTTTCTTGAAATAACCAGTGCCACTTTCGGCTGGATCTTCACTACTATTGATACTTGTGGTACCTAACCTGATAACAGTTTCTCTTTCTTCTATCAACCAATTATTTCCACCCAACAACAAGGCATAACAAGCTTCTGCAGTTGCTTTTGTTGTTCCCCAATTTTGTGTTTGCTTTTGTTTTAGCAACCATGTTTTCAGGTCATCAATTGTGTTAGGAGTTTTATCTATTTCAGTAAATGCTTCGATCATCAATGCCTGGCTTTCTATTGGCGCCTGGTGCCAGAACCAGCCACGGTTGGTCCAGTCTTTCCAATACATTCCCAACTCTTCATTGTTGATGGCATTTTCTTTTAATGATCTGATGATGGCTTTAGAAGTTTTGCTGTCACCATTTCTTTGTAATGATAAAGCGATCATCGCCTGCATATATTTTCCATTGCTCAGCCAATATTTCTGTGATTGCTGTTTGTAATAATTAAATGCTGTTTGTGATGACGCCGCTACAGCCGTTTCTGTAAAGAAGCTACGCATGTACAAATACTGAATGGCAGTAAAACTGAGGTTATTTTGATTCAGTTTTAGTTTATGTTTTACTAACCAATCATAGTCT
>JAZKGV010000196.1:0-5983 GCA_040385725.1 Bacteroidota bacterium
TTCTGTATTAAAGATAAGCCAAAAGTTGAATGAAAAACAGGTTATGCTTTCATTTTTGTACCTACTTTTGCGCCAATGATAGCAATTGATAACAAACTTGTGAGCGACGAAATAATTGACGAACAATTTGTTTGCGACCTTAATAAATGTAAGGGCGGCTGCTGTGTGGATGGTGATGCCGGTGCACCGTTACACATTGATGAACTGGATAATCTCAATGAAGTGTATGAAGCAGTGCTGCCCTATTTAACGGAAGAAAGCAAAATGGAAATTGAACGCCAGGGCAGGTATGTGTATGATAAAGAGTTTGGCTGGGTAACGCCTACCATTGCCAGCAAGGTATGTGTGTATGGTATTAAAGATGAAAAAGGAATTGTAAAGTGCGGCATTGAACAGGCATATAATGATGGAAAAGTAAACTGGAAAAAACCTATCAGTTGCCATTTATATCCCATACGTACCAAGCTCAGCAAAAACAAAGAAACAGAATTTGTGAACTATGAACCGAGGCAGGACTTATGCAGTGGCGGCTGCAGCCTCGGCAAAAAATTAAAAGTGCCGGTATATGTTTTCTTAAAAGAATCACTCATAAGAAAATACGGAACAGAATTTTACGAAGCACTGGAAGCAACAGCAAAATATAAAGAGCAAAACAAAAAATAATCACTCACATACACTAATAATTACTCCTTAATGAAAAGGCTCCTTACTTTCTTATTCTTACTTTCTTATTCCTTATTTCTTATTTCTTCCTGTTCTGTAAACAAAGCAGAAATAGACAACAGCCTTAAAAAATATTTTGACGACAGCAAAGCGGATGGCTGCTTTACCATGTTTGATAATGCCACAGGCAAAGTAACGGTGTACAACATGGCATTAGATACCGTTCGTTTTTTACCGGCATCCACTTTTAAAATTGTAAACAGCCTCATTGGCCTTGAGACAAATAAAATACTGGATGAGAAAATGGTAATAAAATGGGACAGCATTAAACGCTGGAACGAAGAATGGAATAAAGACCTTAGCATGGAACAGGCGTTTAAAGTAAGTTCAGTTGCTTACTACCAGGAAGTGGCAAGAAGAATTGGAAAAGACACCATGCAAAAATGGCTTGACAGCCTGCACTATGGTACACAAAAAATTACCAGCACTATTGATTCATTCTGGCTGGATAACAGTTTAAAAATTTCTGCTGATGAACAATTGGGTTTGGTAAAGCGCTTATATTTTGACCAGTTGCCTTTTCAAAAACGAAGCCAACAAATTGTAAGAAATGTGATGATACAGGAAAACACCACTCAATATACATTGGCGTATAAAACCGGCTGGGGCTTTGATGAGCAAGGCAGCAATATCGGCTGGATAACAGGCTGGGTAGAAGAAAACAAACACCCTTATTTTTTTACATTGCTTGTAAAAAGCCCTGATAAAAATTTTGATATGAGAACGGTTAGGTTGAATATTCTGAAAAGTATTTTAAAGCAGTATGGGTTTTTTGAAGGGAAGAGGTAAAACGAAATTGAAATCTTTAATTTTAAACTTACACCATGGATGAATTTTTGGAAACAAGTTTAGAAAAGTGGGATCAGATTTTTACTATTGATCGTTTTTTTTGGTCACCTTTCATATTCAGAGGGCAAGCAAGCTCTTCATGGACACTAGAAACATCCATCGAACGAGCTATGAGAAATTTTTCAAACCGAACCTATTCAACAAACTATGAAACAGAGGAACAATGGATGATGCATGAATTCAAGAGAAAGTATCCTCTTTTTTCTTCTTATTACCTAAACAGAATGATAATTTTGAGTGGTTAGCTATTATGCAACACCATGGAGCTCCAACAAGATTACTAGATTTTACAGAATCTCTTCTGATTGCTACATACTTCAGCGTCAATGATGCAACAGAAGATTGTTGTGTTTGGGCAATAAATATGCATATAATTAGAGATACTCTACATGCTAAAAAAGAGGTTAACTATATTAAAGGCGAGGCTTTAAAAGATGACGTAAATGAAGTTCATATTGAATTCGCAAATAAATACATTGGTAGCAAAACTGGTATAGATAATGATAAAATCCCTAGTGTGGTTATTCCCCTTGAACCGAAAATATGTACTGAAAGATTATCTCGGCAGCAAGGATTATTTTTAATGCCAACAAATTGCAATAAAAGTTTTTTAGAGAACCTGACTTCTATTTACCTGAAGTCTAATTTCAAGTTAACTAAGATACCTTTCAAAGATTTCATAAAGATTACAAATGAGGAGAGACTAAATACAAAATCTAAGATAATTAAAATAAATATTCCGTCAGCTTTGCACGAGGATATATTGTATTCTCTAAAGCAAATGAATATTACGGCCGAAACACTATTCCCAGGCATTGACGGCTTAGCAAAATCACTTCAACAGTCACACATCCGGCTATGGTAACTTTGAAAAAACCAGAAAACATAAACTGTAAAAATATCATTACACATGTTTTAACATTCCCCATAATTTTTCCTTAACCATCCGCCCCACCTTTTCCTATCTTTGAACAACAACTGAATCATGTCATTTCAACACCCGGAATATCTCATTGCTTTATCCGCCATTCCTGTAATGGTGTTGTTGTATTTTTTTTATGTGAAGTGGAAAAAGCAAACCATAAAAAAGATCGGCAACCCGGTGTTGGTACAACAGCTCATCAGTGATTACAGCCCACGGAAATTTTTGATAAAATTTTGTTTGTTCGCTGTTGCATTTGCTGTCATCGTATTGGCATTGGCAAATCCACGTAAGCCATCAGGTGCCAGCAATGTAAAGCGCAATGGCATTGATGTAATGATCGCATTGGATGTAAGCAAAAGTATGCTGGCGCAGGATGTTCAACCCAACAGGCTGGAAAGGGCAAAACAATTAATATCAAAACTGATCGACAAAATGCCGAACGACAGGGTTGGCATTGTTGTTTTTGCCGGAAGGGCTTATTTACAAATGCCGCTTACACCAGACCTTGTGGCTGCAAAATTATATTTATCTACTGCTAGTCCTGATGTGGTACCAACACAAGGCACTGTAATTGGTGATGCATTAAAAATGTGTTATGCTTCTTTTAATGCAAAAGAAAAAAAGTACAAATCAATTATACTGATAAGTGATGGTGAGGACCATGATGAAACAGCGGAAAAATTATCCCGTTCCCTGGCAGAAGAAGGTGTGATGGTAAATACTGTGGGCATAGGTTCTGCAGAAGGCGCTACTATTGATGACCCTGTAACAGGTGAACACAAAAAAGATGCAGAAGGGAAAATAGTCATTACAAAACTGAATGAAACAGAATTAAGAAATATTGCTGCGGCAACGGGTGGCGTGTATAAATTATTTACCAGCACAGATGAAGTGGCCGATGCCATTGAAAGCCAGTTGAAGACAATGGGCCAGCGGAGCATCACAGAAACTTCACTGGTAAATTATCAAAATTATTATCCCTATTTACTGGGCCTTGCTTTACTGTTATTGCTGATCGAGTTTTTTATGTCAGAGAAAAAAAGCACCCGGAAAGAAAAGAGCAATCAGCCTGCAATGGCTGTTTTACTGCTTTTTATTTTATCAGTTCCTGCAATTTCATTTTCTCAAAACACTAACCAACTGGTAAATGCTGCAAACGACCTGTATAAAGAAAAAAAATACAGTGAAGCCATTACAGCTTATAAAAAAATAATAGAAAAGAAACCGGCTAATGCTACTGCCCAATACAATCTTGGCAATGCATTATATAAAAACAAGAATAATGAAGATGCTATAAAAGCATACGAACAGGCAATTGTATTCAGTAAGGACAACAAAGAAAAAGGAGAAGCCTTTTATAACAAAGGCGTGATATTACAGAATGATAAAAAATTGCCTGAATGTATTGAAGCATATAAAAAAGCATTGAAACTAAACCCTGCCGACGAAGATGCCCGGCTGAACCTGCAAAAAGCACTGCAGCAACAAAAGAAGCAGGAACAGCCCAAAGATGATAAACAAAAAAAGAAAGATAAAAAACAGCAGCCACAGCCACCAAAGCCACAGCAAAACAAAATGACCAAAAAAGAAGCAGAGGAAAAACTAAAGGCATTGCTGCAGCAGGAAAAGAACCTGCAGGATAAATTGAAAAAAACAGACGCCAATACACTTAGTAAACCTGAAAAAGACTGGTAAAAATGTAAAACATTCGAAGGCAGGGTAAACAACCCTGCTTTTTTGTTTGTTACTTTGCAACACATATTATAAGCTATGCAATTGTATTGTGAATCACTCACTCAATATAAAAGATTAAAGACAAGGGAAGTAAAAATTGGCAACCTGCTGTTGGGCAACGGGCATCCCATCCGTGTGCAGACGATGACCACCACCGACACAATGGATACGATGGCAACGGTGGAACAAACTATCCGTTGTATTGAAGCTGGTGCAGAACTGGTACGCATTACTGCCCCATCAAAAAAAGAAGCGGAGAATTTACAGAACATAAAAGATGAATTACGAAAAAGAGGTTATGATACACCTTTGGTAGCAGATATTCATTTTACGCCAAACGCAGCAGAGATTGCGGCAAGAATTATTGAGAAAGTAAGAGTGAACCCCGGCAACTATGTTGACAAGAAAAAGTTTGAGCAGATAGAATATACTGATGAAGAATATGCAGAAGAGATTGAAAGGATAAGGGAACGCTTTACGCCACTTGTTTTAATTTGTAAGGAACATGGCACAGCTATGCGTATTGGCACCAATCATGGCAGCCTGAGCGACCGCATTATGAGCCGCTATGGTGATACTGCCAATGGTATGGTGGAAAGTGCGATGGAGTTTTTGCGTATTGCAAGAAGTGAGGATTATCACAACATCATCCTCAGTATGAAGAGCAGTAATCCGCAGGTGATGGTGCAGGCATATCGTTTATTGATCAATCACATGATGGATGAGTTTGGTGAATGTTATCCTTTGCATTTAGGCGTAACAGAGGCAGGCGATGGTGAAGACGGAAGAATTAAATCTGCCATTGGCATTGGCACTTTACTTGAAGATGGTATTGGCGATACAATAAGAGTAAGCTTAACAGAAGACCCGGAGTTTGAAATTCCCGTGTGTAAGGATCTGGTAAAACGCTATATGGCAATCGAACAAAAACCAACGGCCAACGTTCTTCAGATCGATAAACTTCCTTATTCTCCGTTTGAATACAAAAGAAGAGAAACATTTGCAGTTTCAAATATTGGTGATAAACATGTACCTGTAGTGATTGCTGATTTCAGCAAGTATGAAAAAATAACGCCTGAAGATCTGCAGGCAATTGGTTACACATACGATGCTGCTACAGATAAATGGAATATTGGTGATGCGGCGGCTGATTATATATTTTGTAATGTCCATCTTGATTTCGATCTACCCGGAACATTGAAAGTTTTATTGTTTCATGAACTATGGCAGGCAGCTAAAGACAAAGAAAAATACATTCCACTTTTTGATGCTCCGCAATACCTTGAAGAGAATGTCGAAAAATCATCAAGCCTCAATTTTGTAATGATCGATCATGCATGGGATGATTATCATGCAGCGCCGGGAAAAAAATTACTGGAACTTTTAGAAAAAGATACAACAGCAGTGATCTGCTTCAGTTCTCCCAATAAAAATGCCATGCAAAATGTGCGGAGCATGTTTATTGACCTGGTTAATAAAGGCATTAAAAATCCGGCGATCATTATTTGTGATAGTTCTGATAACACAACAGATGAAAGTTTAATTCATTACTCTGCAGAAACTGGTGCTTTATTACTTGATGGTTTTTGCGATGGCGTTTGTTTTGGCCATCATTATGGCAAAAAAGATGTTTTACCCCAAACCAAATTGCTGAACTCGATTGCTTTTGGCATTTTACAGGCAACAAGAACAAGGATCTCAAAAACAGAATATATCAGTTGCCCGAGTTGTGGCAGAACATTGTTTGACTTA
>JAZKGV010000196.1:5993-18557 GCA_040385725.1 Bacteroidota bacterium
ACTGCAAGGATCCGTGCTGTTACCAATCATTTAAAAGGGGTGAAGATCGCTATCATGGGTTGTATTGTGAATGGCCCTGGTGAAATGGCGGATGCCGATTTTGGTTATGTTGGTAGTGGTGTTGGAAAGATCACCTTGTATAAAGGAAAAGAAGTGGTAAAAAGAAATGTGGACAGTGCTGTGGCAGTGGATGAATTAATAAATTTATTGAAAGAGAATGAGGCGTGGGTAAACCCCTCCGCCCCCTAAAGGGGGGAACTAAAACAGCAGTTCAGAAATTTAAACTGAATGCCACGTATTCAAGTGTGACTTTTTTTTTATAAAAAGCGAATAAAATTTAATCATAAAAAATTATTCCCCTTTAGGGGACAGGGGTATGCAAACAGATTTTCTCGTCATCGGCAGCGGCATTGCAGGACTAACGTATGCTTTGAAAGTAGCACAGGACTGTCCCGGTAAAAAAATAACCATCTTTACTAAAACAAACAGTGACGAGACCAATACAAAGTACGCACAGGGTGGAATTGCCGGTGTGTGGGATGCAGATCATGACAGTTTTGAAAAACACATTGAAGACACATTGATCGCAGGTGATGGTTTGTGCAACAGGCATACGGTGGAGATCGTTGTGAAGGAAGGTGTGGACAGGATCAAAGAAATTATTGAATGGGGTGCACAATTTGATAAAGCGCCTGACGGAGATTATAAATTAGGGAAAGAAGGCGGCCACAGCGAATACCGGATACTTCATCACAAAGATGTTACGGGCAAAGAAATGGAAAGGGCCTTGCTGGCGGCTATTGCAAAGCAAAAAAATATTGAGCTCATCAGCCATTGTTTTGTGCTGGATATAATCACACAGCATCACCTCGGTCATTTGGTTACCAAAGCAACGCCGGATATTGAATGTTACGGTGCGTATGTTTTAAACCTTCAGACAAACAAGATCGAGAAAATTCTTTCTTCCATTACATTGCTTGCCACAGGTGGTAACGGGCAGGTGTACCGCAGCACCACCAACCCGGCCATTGCAACAGGCGATGGTGTGGCGATGCTATACAGGGCAAAAGGAAGAATTGAAAATATGGAGTTCATACAATTCCATCCAACGGCTTTGTATGAGCCGGGTGTACGTGGGCATAGTTTTTTAATTACAGAAGCAGTTCGTGGTGATGGTGGGATCTTACGCAATCAGAATGGCGAAGCATTTATGGAACGTTATGATGAAAGAAAAGATTTAGCTGCAAGGGCGATAGACAATGAAATGAAAGTGAGTGGTACAGAATATATGTTCCTCGATTGCCGGCATTTTACCAAAGAAAAATTTGTAGAGCATTTTCCCAATATTTATGACAAGTGCCTGAGCATTGGCATTGATATTACCAAACAAATGATACCCATAGCTCCTGCTGCACATTATAGTTGTGGTGGCATTAAAACAGATGAATGGGGAAGAACATCGATAAAAAATTTATACGCCGCAGGTGAATGCGCCAGTACAGGTTTACATGGCGCCAACCGCCTTGCAAGCAACAGTTTATTGGAAGCAATGGTATTTGCCCACAGGGCTTACAAAGATTCGGTTACAAATATTGATCATCCACAAACACGTTCATTGGGAAACAACGGAAGTGCTGTTCCCGACTGGAAAACAGCCGGTACCAATGCACCGAAGGAAATGATCCTGATCACACAAAGTGTAAAGGAATTAAAATTGCTGATGAGTGATTATGTAGGTATTGTAAGAAACAATGAACGTTTACACAGGGCAATGAAACGGCTCGACCTGTTGTTTGCAGAAACAGAAGAATTGTACAAGAAGACAATTGTATCACCGCAATTATGTGAGTTAAGAAACATGATCACCGTTGCTTACCTTATTGTAAAAAGTGCAGAGTTCAGGCACGAGAGCAGGGGGCTTCATTATAACACCGATTATCCATCTAAAAGCGAAATGATACAGAATATTGTATTGTAGATTTGTAACTTTCATCAACACTCAGCATGTATTACATTTTATACGGCTTTTTATATACGCTTTCATTGCTGCCATTTTTTATTCTATACCGCTTAAGCGATCTTATTTATTTTTTGTTGTACTATGTTTTTGGTTACAGGAAAGCAATTGTAATGAACAACCTTTCCATTGCCTTTCCGGAAAAATCTGAAGTGGAAAAAAAAGCCATTGCCAAACAGTTTTACAAAAACCTGGTAGATACTTTTATTGAAAGCCTGAAGATGATAAGCATGAGCGGCAAAACATTTGACAAGCGCTGCACCATGGATAGTGCAGCCGCCAATGCATTAGGTGCGGCAGGAAAAAACATTCAATTCCACAGCGGCCACCAGATGAATTGGGAATATGCCAACTGGGCTGGTGCAAAGAACATTACTATTCCCTGGGTAGGTGTTTACCAGGTGATCTCAAATAAGGCAGTGCATAAAATATTTTATAACATGCGGTCGAGGTTTGGCACCCTGTTAGTGTCCACTAAAGAATTTAAAGATGTGAGACATACTTTTTTAAAATCCCAATATTCATTGGCCCTGGCTGCAGATCAAAACACTGGCCCTGACAAAGGTTACTGGATGTATTTTTTTTCAAAGCCTGTGCCTTTTATCAGCGGGCCAGACAAAGGCGCCTTAAAAAATAATACGGCAGTTGTATTCATGAATTTTGTAAAAAAGAAAAGAGGTTATTACCATCTTGAATCAAAAGTGATAGCGGAAAGCACCGAAAATTTCAAACCAGGGGAACTCACAAGAATGTACAGGGACTTTCTGGAAGTAACCATTCGACAGGAGCCCGCCAATTATCTATGGACGCACCGCCGCTGGCGTCATGAATATTTACCACAGTATGAAAATCAGTGGATGGACAACAAGCCCAAACCTTAGTTAAGTACACTGGCATCTTTTGCCGTTGGTATCTTTTTTTCTTCTTTTATCCTGTTCCAGCCGCCAGCAATATTTCTCAAATTATGAATGCCTTGTCTTTTTATAAGTGAAGAAGCGATAACACTTCTGTAACCACCACCGCAATACACATACAAATTCTGATCATCGTCCAGGCCAGCGATCATAGCTGTATCCGTTAAATCATTTAACGGCATATTGATGGCACCTTTTACATGCCCCTCTGCATATTCAGTTTCTTTTCTTACATCCACCGCCTGCAGTTTTTCATCGTGAGGAATATCCATTGCAAACTCATCGGGTTCCACATTAATGATCAGATCAATTGATTCCCCGGCATTCTTCCATGTTTCAAAGCCGCCATCAAGGTATCCTTCAAATTTTGAGAATCCCACCCTTGCAAGACGAACTACCGTTTCTTCCTCTTTACCTTTATCTGTTACCAACAGCAATGGCTTATCAAATGAAAGCAGGCTGCCCGCCCATTCAGCAAAGCGGCCTTCAAGACCTATAAAAATGCTGCCTGGTATAAAACCGTTTATAAACACCTCTGCATGGCGGGTATCAACTAAGGTCGCATCAGCTTTCATTTTGCTTTTAAAGTCAGCTACAGATAGTGCAGTCAATGCTTTGTCTTTTATTTTGTCTAAACTTTCGTAGCCCTCTTTATTGATCAATGCATTGATGGAAAAATACCTTGGTGCTTCACCAAGCCCTTCAGTAACTTTTTTTATAAAATCTTCTTTTGTTTGCGGTTGCAGGGCATAGTTGGTAAGCTTTTCTTCACCAATGGTACTATGTGTGCTGGGGCCAAGATTTTTACCACAACTGCTGCCGGGTCCATGTGCAGGATATACAAGGATATTATCTGCCAATGGAAGGATTTTGTTTTGTATCGTTTCATACATAATGCCAGCCAGTTCTTCAGAACTTAAATTACCGCTGCTCAGATCCGGCCTTCCTACATCACCAACAAATAACGTATCTCCTGTAAAAAGGGCGTGGTCTTTTCCCTTTCCGTCTTTTAATAAATAACAGGCGCTTTCAATGGTATGTCCCGGAGTATGCAATACTGTAAATGAAACATCACCCAGTTTAAATTCCTCTCCATCTTTTGCTATATGTACATCAAATTTTGTTTCTGTTTCAGGGCCATACACAATGGGGGCGCCTGTCTGTTTGCTAAGGTCGAGATGGCCACTTACAAAATCAGCATGAAAGTGAGTTTCAAAAATATATTTGATGGTTGCGTTTCTTTCTTTTGCTAATTGAATGTATTCATCTATATCTCTCAGCGGATCAATAATAACAGCTTCGCCATTGCTTTCCACATAATAAGCTGCTTCGCTAAGGCAACCTGTATATAATTGTTGTATGTACATAAAACTTTGTTTACCGGCGCAAAGATAGAAACAAAAAAGCGGATGAATTATCACCCGCTTTTTATTAAACTTTTCAAATTATGCCACCAGGTCATCCACAATTTTTCCTACTTCCTCCAGGCGCTTATAATTAACAATGTAATAAATAAACTTACCTTCTCTTTCCGTTGTTACAATTCCTGCTTTACGCAAAATAGCTAGGTGTTGCGATGCTACAGACTGCTCCAGTCTTAAACGGACATAAATTTCTGTTACAGTGATCCTCTTTTCCTCATCAATAAGTTTCAGCAATTGCTGCCTTAATTTGTGGTTTACAGCTCTCAGGATCAGGGCGGCTTTTTTTACATTGTAATAGTCAATTCTTAGTGTACTCATTTTCTCAGTTTTTAAAAGACAATAATAAATCCGGAACCAGAGGTATTGTCTTAATCATAGAATTAGATATTTTTTCTCAGGGTTCCGGTTAATGCCGCAAAGATACAATCGAAAATATATACGAGAACATTATTATTTTATGAATGGTTTTGCAATCGGGCATTTTGTTGCCCAAATCAGGCATTGGTACTTGTATAAAACTCTTTGATGTATAACGGTTCAGCGTAAGCCAAATCAGCCAGCTCATTCTTCCGGAATTTTTCAAACGCTAACCGGCTCAAAGCCAAACCTTTATTTACTATACTGGTGAAAAATGCATTTTCATGTTTGCATAACTGTTGCCACTTATCAGCACCGCTGCCAAAGAAAACAACCTTATTCTTTAACAGAAATTTACAGAAAGAGTTGGCATCAAGAATAAGTGCCAACGGCGAAAGTGCTTCACTAAGGTATTTATCATATAGAGCAGTAAATACCTCCATGCGGCGGGCATCGATCATGGGGCAGTAAAGCATATCCTCTTCAAAAATGCCGGCATTATCAATTATATCTTTGGTCAACACTTCCAGCTGGCTCACAGTAATAAGTGGTTTACCCAGCGCATAACACAGGCCTTTGGCGGTGGCCATACCCACCCGTAAGCCTGTATAAGAACCGGGGCCATGGCTCACTGCAACAGCATCAATCTCTCTGATATTAATGCCTGTTTTTTTTACTAATTTTTGTATAGCAGGTTGTAAAAAAGCCGCATGGTTATTTTGTTCTGCATTTGTTTCTTCAAATAATACAGCACCATTGTCAGCAATATTTACAACGGCTGTTCCTGATGTGCTGTCTATATTTATAATAAGGCTCATGCAGTGGCTTCTTTTTCGAGCAGGGAAGATGGTAAATATCTTTTGCTGTTTGCGGAAAGTGTTTTTAAAAGATCGTAGATATTGCTTACACCGATTTTCTCCGCCCATTCAAAAGGGCCATAAGGATAATTGGTGCCAAGTTTCATAGCAACATCGATCTCTGCTTTTGTACTTACTTCTTCGGCCAGGGCAAAGTATGCTTCATTGGCGATCATGGCTATGCTTCTTGCTGCAATTAATCCTGGCTCATCCGCTACTTCAATATATTGCCGGTTGAGTACAATAAAAATTTGTTTCACCTCCTCTGTCACTATTCCTGCGATCTCCCATGTTCTTCTTTGTATAAACCCATTCCATCCATTTATCCTCAATACATTTTTTGCTGCATTTAACCCTGCCAGGGTTTTTATAACAGAATTGAAAACAACAGGTTTCCGGATGTTGCTGATCGGGTCGATCCCCGTTTGCTCTAATATGATATAAGCATCAGCAGCAACTTCTTCCTGCACCGAATTCAATCTTGTAAAAAGCCTTTCATCACAACCTTCCACCAGTTCTTTCCATTGTTCATCATTAGCCAGTACCGCAATCTGCATAATTGTTTTTTGCAAAAATAGGTGGTTGATAAAAGATATATTTGCAGCATAAGTAAAATAAAATGAGTAAGACCATCATCAACACCAATAATGCACCTGCACCTATCGGCCCTTACAACCAGGCAATTAAAACCGGGAACCTTCTTTTTGTATCAGGACAAGTGGCATTAAAGCCCGGCACAAATGATTTAGCCAACGCAGATATTATTGAAGAAACCCACCAGGTATTGCAAAACCTAAGGTCTATTTTAAGTGAAGCTGGTATGGATTTCAGCCATATTGTAAAGACTACGATCTTTTTAAGTGATATGGCTTTGTTTGGCCAGGTAAATGAGATTTACGCCAAATATTTCGACGGAGATTTCCCTGCGAGGGAAACAGTAGCAGTAAAAGGGCTGCCCAAAAATGCCAATGTGGAAATAAGTGTTATTGCGGCAGGTTAATCAAGTTCCTGTGGCGATTCTGCAGAACATTGTATCACCGGCCTTTCGCCTTTTGGTACCAACACAATTGCATTGCTTTTTAATGTTTCGCCTTTGCGAAATATATAACCGGCTTTTACATTTTCTGTTACCGTTTTACCATCCACTTTTTTCTTTACGTTGATATAAAACTCCTTGGCAGCGATATTAATGCTTTTGGAAGTAAACCTTTTGCCATTCGCATTCTGGCAATTAAAGGTTGCCAACTGCACCGCTGAAGAGTAAGAGGAGGAAGAGGAATAACTCCTGTCTTCATAAATTTTTGTACAACCGCTTTTATTGGTGATGTAAAAAGTAATTTCATAGCGGTTGTATTCCTCATCGCCTGCTTTTTTGATCTGTTCGTTTTTTATAATGTAGCCATATTCAAAGCCATTATCGGCATAAGGTGTTTTTTCTTCAATATCAAATGTCTGTGCTTTACTTTGCAGGCACAGAAAAATAACAATGCCGGTAAAACAAGTTTTAATAAACATAAAAAGCAGTTTAATTTTGAAAGGTTAAGATAATAAAATTGATTTGATAAAATGAGTACAGCAGCACCGTTGGTGATAATTACAGATAAAGTGCCGGAATTTTTAATGGAAAGATTACGGCAGAAAAACTACGAGGTACAATACCTGCCGGGTATTACTTTGGAAGAAATGCAGGAGAAAATTGTATTGGCAGAAGGATTAGTACTCACCACCAAAATAAAGATCGACAAAACACTTCTTGATAAAGCAACAAAACTAAAATGGATCGGGCGGCTTGGCAGTGGCATGGAGCATATTGATGTGGAATATGCAGAAAGCAAAGGCATCAAATGCAGCAGCAGCCCCGAAGGAAACCGTAATGCCGTAGCGGAGCATGTGCTGGGGCTGGCACTGGCATTAATGAATAATATCAGCCGCAGTTTTAATGAAGTAAAAGAAGGTAAATGGATACGGGATGCCAACCGTGGCACAGAACTCACCGGTAAAACAGTGGGCATTATCGGCTATGGTAATACCGGCAGTGCTTTTGCAAAACTGCTTTCGTCTTTTGATGTATCAGTACTGGCCTACGACAAATACAAATTTGATTTTGCCAAAGGCTATATACATGAAGCCAGCCTGGAACAAATTTGCCGCTATGCAGATGTTATCAGTTTTCATGTGCCACTCACTATTGAAACAAAATACATGGCCGGTGAGCATTTTTTTAATTCACTGGAGCAACGGCCATTTTTTATAAATGCCTGCCGTGGCGCTGTTATGGATACGGCGGCTTTAATAAAAGCATTAGAAATTGGTAGTATTTCCGGCGCTGCATTGGATGTGCTGGAGAATGAAAAAATTGACAGCCTTACTGAAACACAAAAAACACAACTTGATTTTCTTACCCAACAACCTAATGTTATCGTAACGCCCCATATAGCTGGCTACAGCCAGGAGGCATTTGCCGGGATGAGTACTGTTTTACTGGAAAAGCTGGGCTTCTGAAAATGCCATCAACCCCGTCAGCGGTTATAATCCTGACGACGGTTGATTAATAGGCAAAATTAATCAAGCTAAAACCTGGCTTTTAAAAAAAACTCTATATTTGTGCTATTACAACGCCTTGGCACTCCCGGGGCGTTGTATTTTTTTTCTATTTACTGTAAATGACGTGTTATGAATGGAACAAACTATGTAACGAAAGAGACTTTCGAAAAAATGAAGGAAGAGCTGCAGCACATGAAAGGTATTGAGCGGCCTGCAGCCAGCTATGCCATTGCCGAGGCCAGGGAAAAAGGCGACTTAAAAGAAAATGCAGAATATGATGCTGCCAAAGAAGCACAGGGAATGCTGGAAGCCAAAATAAAACAACTGGAAGGTATTATTGCCACCGCAAGGATACTGGATGAAAGCAATATTGACACCAGCAAGGTGTCGATACTGACCAAAGTAACCGTAACCAACCTGGGTACAAAAAAGAAAGTTACTTACCAGATAGTTTCTGAAAAAGAAGCTGACCTTAAACTGGGGAAAATTTCTGTTACTTCTCCAATAGGAAGAGGTTTGCTGGGTAAGGCAATTGGTGATGTAGCTGAAGTGATAGTACCTGCAGGTACTTTAAAATTTAAAGTGGAAGGTATTACTGCATAAGCTATTTAATACAATATTCTAAGCCCCGATAACTGTCGGGGTTTTTTATTGCCCATCCACAATTTCTCCATAATCAACAAACAGCTCCTCTCCTTTCTTTATCTCTTTTATTGTTTCAAAATATGCTCCATCATTTACTGAAATGATATTTGGCTTATCTGCATGATTTAAAAAAAGTGAAAGGTCCAGTACTTTAAAGCCTTTTGCCGGTATAAAATAATTTTCATCATCATACAAACAGTAATTCTCCACTATATCTTTTGCATGTATGGGCAGTGCGTCCGTTTCCTTTCTTGGCACTGTTGTCCACTCTCCCATTTCTTTTGAGAATAATTCTTTACAGCCAGCCGGGATATCCCTTACGGCAAATACACCAATACCATGAGTGCCACTGGGTTTTATCATTACCCATGTATTAGTAGAAAGTTCGTTAAGCAGTTCTTCTTTTGTCATGCTGTAATTGTTATGGTTTCAAGATAACATGTTTTGTATTTTTACAAAAACATTTCTCATGACCATTTTTTCAAAAATAATTGCCGGGCAAATACCTTCTTATAAAATTGCGGAAGACGAAAACTTCTTTGCCTTTCTTGATATCTTTCCTTTGCTAGAAGGCCATGTCCTGGTAGTGCCAAAAGTGGAGACAGATAAATTTTTTGATCTGGGTGATGATTATTTATCTAAGATGTTGCTGTTTGCAAAACCCATTGCCCATGCTATTGAAAAAGCATTTGACTGCAACCGCTGTGGTATTAGTGTGGTTGGTTTAGAAGTACCTCATGCTCACATGCACTTGCTGCCAATAAATTCTGCTGATGATCTGAATTTTATGAGAGGGAAATTGAAGTTGAGTGCTGAGGAGCTGAAATTGGTACAGGAGAAGATCTTATCCAATTTATAACGAGAAGATTACCAATTTTTAAATGAGAGAGTTGCCAGGTTGGAATTATAATATTTTTCTTCCCCGGTTACTTCTGTATCAAGCCAATCAGGAATATCAAAAGGCTCATCCTCATTTGAAAGCTCTATTTCTGCAACAATAAGCCCAAGATTGTTACCCAAAAACTCATCAACTTCCCAAAGCATCTTATTAAATTCAACTTCGTACCTGATTTTTGTCAAATCAGAAATTGAAAATTTATCCAGCAATTCTATTGCGTCGTCAATTGGGATTTCATATTCAAATTCAGGCCTTGCCGCACCAATAGATATTCCTTTAATTGTTAGATATGCTGCCGTATCTGAAAGCCTTACTCTAATTGTTTTACTTGGCTCTGCTAATAAATAACCCTGCCTTAAAAATTGACCTTGAGTTTATTTAAGCTATCCCATTTCTCTTTATTCACTAAAAATTTCCTTTCAATTTCAACTCCCATTTATTTTAATTTTAATGCTCAATCTTATTTTCTCACTCTCCCGGGATTACTCTTTAAAAAATCATCCCAACCTTTTGCTTTACCGCCGGCAACTGGCAATGAACTGCTTCCCTGGAAATGGTGGCAAACAGCAACCGCCAAAGCATCCGAAGCATCAAAGTGTTTTGGATCATCATCAAACTGCAATAAGCGTTGCAGCATTTTAAGCACCTGCTCTTTACTAGCATTGCCATTCCCGGTTACCGATTGTTTTACTTTTTTAGGAGAATATTCGGTTACATCCAAACCATGCCGCATGGCAGCGGCAATGGCTACGCCCTGAGCCCTGCCAAGTTTGAGCATACTTTGTACATTCTTACCAAAGAATGGGGCTTCAATAGCAAATACATCAGGTTTGTGTTTTGTGATGAGTCCGCTTACTGTGTTGTAAATAAGCTGTAGTTTTTTATACGGATCATCGCTGTTGCCGGGGCGTAATGTACCCATATCAAGCAGCTTTATTTTGCTACCTGTTATCTTAATAATACCATAACCCATTAATACAGTACCAGGGTCGATGCCTAAAATAATGGTGGATGATTGCTGCAAGTATGCTGATTGATTGTGTAATTGATAATTAAAGTATCATTGTGGCTGCATATTGCTATATAAGTATCCCGATTAATATCGGGAAGTGACACAACGATGATGATAAAAGAACAAATGTTTGTTCAAAAATAATCAAAACACATTTGAGTAAACAAATCAAAATATTAGTCAACTATTTTTTAGGCCCGCTGATTTTTATTCTGCTGAGCTGGAGCCTGTATGTTCAAATAAAAAATCAACCAGACCTTCCGGGTCGATGGGATCAAATAAAAAGTAGTTGGCAGGAATGGAAGTTCTGGATGGTGATTGTTTTAATGTTGTTAAACTGGGGTATTGAAGCAAGAAAATGGCAGGTGCTGGTGCAGCATGTGCAGCGTTTTTCATTTCTAAGAGCATTTAAAAGTGTATTAAGCGGTTGCAGCATTACCATGCTTACGCCCAACCGCATTGGGGAATATGGTGGCAGAATTTTGTATGTGGAAGATGGCAACAGGATAAAAGCAATCTCACTGACAATAGTGGGAAGCATCAGCCAGTTTTTGGTAACCATGATAATAGGTTGCCTGGGCTTGCTTTTTTTAAGGTTTTCTTCACAAGGTCAGCCCGTATTACCTGAGTTCTGGCGGGATATTTTAATATATCTTTCTGTAACAATTACCGCAGTTGCTTCGTTGTTTTACCTGCGTATAGGCTGGCTGGTGAGAATGATGGAAAAAGTACCGGCTTTGCAGAAAGTGGTAACACATATAAGGGTACTGGATGAATTTGATAATATTCAGTTAATACGCATTTTCAGTTTGTCGCTTGGCAGGTACATGGTCTTTGTTTTGCAATACCTGCTGCTGCTACAGGTAATGCAGGTTGACATTGCAGTGGTAACAGGTTTTTGGCTTATCAGTGTTTTTTATTTAGTACTGGCAATGGCACCTACCGTCGGTTTTATTGAATTGCCTGTGAGGGTAAGCGCCTGTTGGGCAATATTGAAATTTTACACAACAAACGAACTGGGCGTAAGTGCCGCAGCGTTAGGAATATGGTTGATAAACTTAGTAGTGCCTGCAATAATCGGCAGCCTGCTGATATTGAGTATTAAAATTGTAAAAGATAAAAATGAATAGACCTTTAACTATGGCTGTTTTACTGTTTGTTCTTTCATCCTTTGTACCCCAACAAACCGGTGGTGATTTTTGCGGCTTAAAGAATACGGCCTTCCATGCTGGTGAATCAGTTACCATGAGGGTGTTTTATAATGCTGCTGGTGTTTATATAAGCGCCGGCGAAGCCACCTTTACCACATCACTGGAAAAGTTTAACGGAAAAATGTCTTATCACTGTGTTGGCGATGGAAAAACATTTCCCTTCTTTGATAAATTTTTTAAAGTAAGAGACAGGTATGAAAGTTATATTGACACTACAACTTTATTGCCAATGAAATTTATCCGAAACGTAGATGAAGGTGGATATAAAATATATAACAACGTAACTTTTAACCACAGTGCCAATACTGCTGTAAGTACCAATGGTGTTTTTAAAACCACTAACTGTATACAGGATGTGGTAAGCGCTATTTATTATGCCAGGAATATTGATTTTGACAAGTATAAGGTAGGTGACAAAATTCCTTTTGACATGTTCCTTGATGATGAAGTATATCATCTGTATTTACGCTATCTCGGTAAAGAAAAAGTAAAAACGAGGTATGGCAAATTCAAAGCGATAAAGTTTAAACCGCTGCTGATAAAAGGTACCATTTTTGAAGGCGGTGAAAAGATGACGGCCTGGGTAAGTGATGACCCTAATCATTTATTGCTAAGAGTGGAAAGTCCCATCTCAGTAGGAACTATTAAAGTGGATATGTTTGGTTATAAAAATTTACGTTATCCT
>JAZKGV010000196.1:18567-28072 GCA_040385725.1 Bacteroidota bacterium
CTCTCTTATCAGTGTAAGATAATTTATACCGAAGATTAACAGTATTTGGTCCAAACCTTTTTCAGATCGGCATAATACCATCTAAGATTTCCACGTAGTCCTTCGTTCCGATAGCTATCGGAATTAGCAAATCAAGATGGTATTACAGTTCTTCCAGTTTAAAAACATCTTTTTGCCGGATGCCTTTGTCTGTTTGTTGCAGGGTGCAGCATTCGTTTTTAATGTCGTGTTCAAAATAAAGAACATACTCTTTGTTGAGTGCATCGGTTAAAAAAACTTTTTTTTCATGCAAGGTTGTAAGCGGAAACATATCATAACCCATTACATAAGGCAATGGTATGTGAGCTACTGATGGCAACAGGTCAGCCATGTACACAATCGTTTTTCCTTTATAATTAATTACCGGCAGCATCATGGCATCTGTATGCCCGTGAGCAGAAATGAATGAGAGATCATCACTAATCCCTGATGGGGAAATATGAATTACACTGGATTCTCCATTTAAAATAGAAGAGCCTTTCGCCTCCAGAAATTGCAATTGCCCGCTTTCCTGTATGGGCAAAATATTTTCTTTCAGGAAACTTGCCCTTTCCCTGTCATTTGGATGTGTGGCCCAGTTCCAGTGGTTTTTGTTGCTCCAGAAAGTTGCATTTTTAAATGCCGGCACCAATTTTTCTCCTTCTCTTTTTATACTTCCACCGCAATGGTCAAAATGAAGATGCGTTAGAAATACATCGGTGATATCATCTTTGTTAAAACCGTGTTTTGCTAAGGATTTATCTAATGTATCATCGCCATGTAAATGATAATGGCTTAAAAATTTTGGATCCTGTTTGTCGCCAATACCATTATCAATTAAAATAAGTTTGTTTCCATCTTCGATCAATAAGCAACGCATGGCCCATGAACATAAATTATTTTCATCTGCAGGATTTAATTTATTCCAGATAGATTTTGGTACCACGCCAAACATAGCGCCGCCATCGAGTTTGAAGTTTCCGGTGTTGATGGTATAGAGATTCATAAAAAATTACTTTATACTTTTTTGCTTACGCATTGTAAACCACAAACCAATAAACCCCATCACAAAAAACACCATTAATGCCAATACAGAGTTTCGCTGGCTGCCTGTGAGTTCAATAATAAATCCAAAAGTAAACATGCCAATTACAATGGCAATTTTTTCTGTAACATCATAAAAGCTGAAAAAGGATGTAGTGTCTTTTGTTTCAGGCATAAACTTGGAGTAAGTAGAACGGCTAAGTGCCTGTATGCCACCCATTACAAAACCAACAACAATAGCCAATATATAAAATGCCATAGGGTTATGTGCCGGTATTAAATAACCTGCAACACAAATGCCTGTCCATACAATTACGCAAAGCATCAGCGATTTTATATTACCAATTACACCAGATAATTTAGAAACAAGGTAAGCGCCGGGAATAGCGATCAATTGAATAATGAGAATGGCAATGATGAGATTTTGTGTAGGAATACCCAATTCGCTTTTACCATATAAAGTTGCAGCAAGCATTACAGTTTGCACTCCCATATTGTAAAAGAAAAAAGAAAATAAGTACCTTTTTAATAATGGCAGGCTCATTAGTTGCCGCCATACTTTTCTTAATTCTGTATAGCCATGCATTAAAGAATGCTTTTCATCTGTACCTATCGGCTCACCCCTAGGGAGTCTTTTTAAAGACATGGTTGCAAAACCAAACCACCATATACCTACCAGTAAAAAAGAAAGCCGTGATGCAAAACCTTCAGTAATACCAAAAATTTCATGCCCCAATAAAAATACGAAACAAATAATCTGCAATATTACACTCCCAATGTACCCCATGGCAAAACCCTTGGCACTCACTTTGTCCCTTTCTTCTATCGAAGCAATTTCTGGTAAGTATGAATTATAAAACACAAGGCTTGCCCAATAGCCCACACAGGCAATCACCATTGCAGTAATACCCAGCCATAAGTTTGTTTTATCGTAAAAAAATAAAAGAGAACAGGAAAGGCTACCCATTGTCATAAAAAACCGCAGGAAAGATTTTTTATTGCCTTTATAATCTGCAATAGAAGAAAGCAATGGCGACATGATGGCTACAATACCAAACGCAACTGCCAGTGCGTAATTATATAAAGCAGTGTTTACATAATCTCTACCTAAAAAATGTACATTACCATCTTTACGAATGTTAGTAATAGCTTCATAGTAAGCAGGAAAGATGGTGGAAGTAATTACAAGGTTATAAACCGAGTTGGCCCAATCGTACATGGCCCAGGCATTGATGACTTTTTTGCTGGCAGTCTGCATGTTCTTATTATTTAAACGCAGCAACCAAAGTAACCAAAATTTGCAAACGAAGTATTTTGTTTTTGCTAAAGAACAGATAGCGCTATTTTATTCGCTCTTATTCCCCCATTTTACAGGCTTTATTTTTATAGCCTTGTCAAGGACAAAAGCAATAAAAATGATCAGTGTTGGTACCAATGGATTAAACATTCTTGTTTCTGCACTGCCCAATATGCTGCCACCAAAATATAAGAGGGAAACAAAAAACATAAACCTGATGGCTAGCGGTATTTTTTTCCAGTTACACAGGGCCGGGTACAGGCAAAAAAGAAACAGCATTACAATAAGCCCATTAAGCGGCAAACGCAACAGTGTAGCCGGCTTCTGCATACTGTACGTGTAAGGGAAATTAAAAATTATCCGGCCGGTATTGCTGAAGCAATTGGTCAAAAATTTTATCGGGTAGGCTTTTATATTTTTAATAGCGGCCTCCCGGTATGCATCATCCAGTGCTAATGTATTGCCATCGAATTTTACAATTTCCAAAAGGTCGGCCTGGTTGTGTTTTAAAATAGAATCCCTGTAGCCGGGCATATAGCCGTTATTCTTTTCTTCCTCATGCCTAAGGCCGGCGTATTGTAATTTACCGGCAACCAATACTCCATTTTCTATCTCCGGCTGGCTTATCCAGCTACCATACTCGTCTTTATGCGGTGTGCTCATCCAGTATAAATTGTTTCCCCCAAAAGAAGACCAGTAAAAAAAACGGCCTGTTATTTTATAAGTATAAGCCAGGTAGGGCGCTACTGAAATACAGGCAACAAGTAAAACAATTACAACGCGGCGATTGTTTGCCTGTTTCCTCTTGAGCAGCCAAAGAAAAAATGCCACTAACACCATGCAGGTAAGCACATAACCATAAATAACTTTTGTAAGGCATAAAAAACCAAAAACCAAACCCGCCAATACAAGGTATTTATTCCCTTTAGTATTATTAAAAGCCTTTATAAGCAGGAAGCCAAGCAGCGTAATAAGAAATACGGTGAGTACTTCCGGAATAGCCACGTACACAGCTATAAATATGTTGAAATTGATGGCAAGGAAAACACAACAAACAATGTTCTTTTTCAGGGATACAAAATGCTCCAGCGATTTGTATAGTAATATCAGCGACAGGTAAAGCAAAAAAGGATTGAGTAACCTTAGTGCAGTAATGGGCAATTTCAACCATTCAAAACACATCACTATAAGTGGATAGCCAGGCCCATTGTATAATCTTACACCCGGCTGAGGAGGCGAAAAAAAACCATTCAGTAAATTATTGGCATCTGTAATATATCTTCCTTCATCCCCAACCATTTTTTTTACCTGGAACAATAAAACAATGGCGATATAAGCCACTAAAAAAGGAAGAAATAAAAGAATGGGCTTTTTAAAAATTCCGGTTGGCTTCATTGTAGTTACAGGTTGGTTATACTGAGTCGTTCTTATACGCCTGTTTTTTTAGTGATGTGCCTAAATGAAACAATTCCTCGAAATAACGTTTGTTTTGCAATGATAAAAATCCAAGCCCTAAAAACTGGATGGCAGCAAGAAAAGTGATACCTCCTGTTAAAAAAGTATGTGGGTTTTCTTTAAACTGCATGGAAAGGCTGTACGAAAATGGATTGGGTGTAGCGCCGCCATGAGAAAGAATATGGTTCATCCCTGCAATTGTATCAGATAACAACCAGATGAGCTGGTACATCGAAAGTAAAAACAGGATGGTCCCCAAAACAATAAAAAACATATATGGCCTGAAAATAAAACCAGACATCAAGCCCGACAACACACCTCTGAATACCCTTAACCCTGATGTTCTTTTGCCGGCAAATTTGTTCTGTTCTGTCCAGTCTAAATGTGCAGGTATCTCTACCATACGGCTACGGAGTATCATGCCCTTGTACATTATCTCGGGGTTTATTTCGTAATCTTTTGTTTTAAGATTTAATGACCTGATGAAATCACCACGGTATGCACGGGCCATGCTGGTAAAAGTGTGGTATTTATCCTGCGCTGCCACACTCATAAATTTATTTACAAACCTGCTCATCAATGCCCTCATAAACGGCACACCGGTTACCTGCCCACCTTTCATATAAGGAGATGCAATTACAATGTCGCTCATTGTTTCCTGCATCTTGTCAACCATCTGCCCAACATATTCTACTGAATAACTCAGGTCCACATCAAGCACTACAATAATATCTCCATCGCTATGGCGGAAACCACTTTGTAATGCATGGCCAAGATTGAGGTTTACAGGGTGATGAATTACTTTTATGCGATCGTTCTGTTTTGCAAAGCGGTCTGCAATTTCTCCTGTTTCATCTTTACTGCCATCATTCACGATAACGATCTGCCAACGAAAACTTTCTTTTTTAGAGTCCAGGTATTCTATAACCCTTGCAAGGTTGCCGGGTAAAATAGCTTCCTCGTTATAGCATGGAAGTACCACACTCACAAATGGCCTTGCAAGTTGCTGCACAGTACTGTGCCGGGCATTGCTGGCCGTGGCTTTGATCAATTCATTTTTTACAGCTTCTTCCATACATACCATTTAACGTCAAAAGGGGGATAAATAATATTAAAACGGCCAATACTATTCTTAAAAAACTTTACGGTAGCGGCTTTTCCTGTAAATTTTGGTGTGCTTTCATCCAACAATGAAAAGCCATGCTTAAGGCTTATTTTTTTTCGTGGCCTTCCTTTTGCCGCGGGTTCAAAACCATAGTAATTAAAAAGCTGGGCCAGTGTTTTTTCTGAAAACCAGTTTACAACACTTGGTGGGCTGTACTCATGCCAATGGCGGCCCATCATCTTTGCATAACGGCTGTTCATATCCCAACTCTCCACCAGCACAAAGCCTCCCGGTTTTAACATGGCAACAATTTTTTCCATCGCTGTATCCACATCTGTAAAATGCCCTATTACCTGTATCAGTGTTACCAGATCAAATTTTTCATTGCTGTTGAAATTTTCTAGGTTGCCTGTTTCAATATCAAGCCCTAGTTCATTTTTACCATACAGCGCCATATTATTATTTGGCTCAAGGCCTTTGCATTGCCAGCCTGCCTCTGCAAAACCTTTCAGGATAAAACCTGCAGCACTACCCACATCAAGCATACGGCCGGGCTGTGTAATTTTTTGCATTATGCCTGCATACCTGCGGCCGTATTGCAGTAAAATATTTTTTTCGTCAAGATAATTTGGATAACCCTGGCCGCCTTCAAAAAAATAGGCATCGCTGTACACATTTTCTACATGCGATGATGCATCTGCTACATGTGTATGCCTGTGGCCACAAGTATTGCATTGCTGTATTTGCCACCCGTTTTTTTCCAGCAATGCTGTGTGTTGCTGGGTGCAACTGTTAAATGAACTGCATTTTTTTTGTGGTGCAATCATGTGGCAGGTATAACGGTTAACGAACTACTGCCATTTTTGTGGCGGTAGTTTTTGGCGATTGTTCTGGTTGCTCTAAGGCAACAGTTTTTAAATTTTTATCGGCTAATGTCTTTGTAAATTCTCCCATTGGCATCAGTTCAAAATGCTGTTTCAGCATTGTTAATGCTGTTTCAAAAACTTCCAGCTTCTTTTCGCTTTTAATATTCATACCGGGGAAAAAGGCCAATGACGGCACATGATCTGCACCCATCAGATCCAACGGGTGCAATAAATAACTTGGTGGCGTGCCTGTTATCTTACACATGAAAATTGAAAAGCGCAAATACAGTTTCATCAACCCGTTTGAAACATTGCTGATGTATAAAAGATAACTCTGGTGAAAAGGGATTTTAAAAACAGGCATTGTGGTTACTGGTATTTCCAGTAATTGTTTCCCATTGCTCAATTTCCATTTGTATGGTTTTAATGAATGGAAGCCTTCCTTCCATGAACCAAACAATTCTTTGCGGCTTTCTTTTTCTTCCTTACTCAAATTTGATTTAGCGAAATAGTACTTACGCATCAATGGCGAAATGTAAGTAGGCAATATAGAAGCATCAAAGATGTAATTACGTTTCTGCAGCACTTCTAACAGATCAGCGCTCCAGCTAAAGCCAGGGCCACGAAACATATTAGTACGCTTTCCTGTAGCTTTTAAAATAGCTTCTTCTGCGTTTACAATTTCCTTTTCAATTTTTTCTCTTGAATATGTTTTCAACCATGATTCATGATGAAAAGAATGATTGCCCACTTCATGCCCACGTTCTACAATGCTGCGGAGTACAGCATGATTTTTTTCAATGGCCGCATCCTGGCCCACAATAAAGAAAGTGATCTTTACATCCAGTTTATCCAATACATCCAGCACCAATGGTAAGAACACATCGAGATAAGAAGGAAATTTTTCCCATCCTTCATCGCCATGTACTTTCATATAACTCCATTGATCATCCAGGTCAAGGGAGATACTTGCTGGTAATTTCTTTTTCATTATGCGGCTTCTTCGTTTAGTATTTCTTCCAATTTTGTTTCGGCCACTGCAATAGTTTCATTTACATTGAGTGTGCCGTCTTTTATGTGGGAAGTATTTACAATATACACACCGGGCATACTGGTTTTTATTCCCGGCAGTTTTTCAGAATAATCAAGCTGCGCCACTGTTATTACATGTTTGGCCCTTGCCACACCGGCAAATTTTACATTCTCCGCTACTATTCCAGGGTACATCTTGTCAAGATTGTCCAAAAAATATTCTTTTATTTCTTCGTCCGATTTTTTCAGCAATGGATCATTTTGTTCCACATACTTGGGCAGGTAAATAAGTGAATTGCCGTTGAGGTATTTTTTATCTACCAAAGCACTCATCTCTATGAGGCCCGTAAAAGGAACGGCACTGTCGGTTATATTAGTAACGTAAAAATTGCTGATCGGTTTATGCATCAGAACTGCCACACAAATCACTCCCAGGTATTCCACATCGTTAAGCGCTGCTGTTTCTTTTGTCGTAATGCCGGTGCATAAGGAAGCCGCCATTGAAGATGGTAATGTGATTATGACTTCATCAAATACTTCTTCCTTTCCGTCAGCCAGCATCACTGCAGGTCTTTTATCCGTTCCGGTTCTTATTTCTTTTACTGCATTATTTGTTTTAATAGTAACACCCTCCTGCAGCAAAGTGGTTTTAAATTCGTTTATTACTTTTTTATAACCACCCTTTACAAAACCAAACATTTCTTTTTTTAGGCCGCTTTTCCTGGCACCATATAAACGTTGTATAGTAGCCCAAATAAAAACGGCTGAAGTTTTTTTATAACTTTCCCCCAGCTTTGCCCTCAGCAGCGGCTGCCATATTTTGTTATAAGTATTTTTGCCCGACCATTTTTGCAACCAGTCTGTTACAGGTATTTTTTCCAGCCTCTTCCAGTCTTTAATTTTTGAAGCAGCAAGAATAGTAAGGCCGAGCCTGAATTTATCAATAAGATTAAGCGTAGGGAATTTTAAAAATTCTATTGTGTCACTCATTGAATAAAGCTTCCCTTCAATATAAAAACCTGTTTTGGTTTCCACCCATTCAATATTATCCTCTACGCCAATTTCTTTTAAAATTTTTCTTGTTCGAAAATCAGACAGCAGTATTACATGATAAAATTTATCCCATTCTGTATCATCCATTTTCCAGGGGCTTACAAGGCCTCCCAGTTCAGGCGCTGCTTCATATATGGTAACACTGTGCCCTTGCTGTGCAAGCCTGTGCGCCAGCGTCATGCCCATTATGCCACCACCAACAATGCCCCAATTTTTTGCTGTCATTGTATTATGCTGTTTTTAACAAGGTCAATTCTGGGTAAAACTGCTTCTGCCATTCAATGGTTTTTTCCAGCCCGGATTTTAAACTCCATTGTGGTTCAAAACCAAGAGTGGTACGCAATTTTGTAATGTCTGGCACCCGACGCATTACATCTTCGTAATTTCCAAAAGTTGAGTAAGGAATAAAATCGAGTTTAGGTTCTGAATATTCTCCGTTCACTAATTTCCATATTAATGTCGCAAGATCTTTTATGCATATTTCAGCATCAGCTACGGTGCCTGTATTAAATATTTCATTAGTGGACCTGCTATTTTCCACACAGGCTACTAATGCATTTACTGTGTCATCTACATAGGTGAATGTTCTTGTTTGTAAACCATCTCCATGTATTTCAATCGGCTCATTTTTCAAAGCCTTTTCAATAAAAACAGATTGCGGGCCACCCCACCAGGTAAGGTTTTGATTAATGCCGTAAGAACCAAAAAAACGTGTGATAGTGTAATCAAGTCCATATTGGTCATTATTGGCAATTATGTATTGTTCACCATACATTTTACTCAGCGCATAAGCCCAACGCTTAACAGTGGTAGGCCCCATTACCAGGTCGCTTGTTTCGCTAAATGGCACTTTGGGATTTTTGCCATATACATCTGAAGTAGAGGCAAATATTATTTTTGATTTATCGTGTATACATTTCTGTACTACATTACGAAGCATCAGGTAATTCTCTTCGAGTGTACGCAATGCATTGGTATACCGTGGAATTTTTTGTGAGGCCAGGTGAATTACAATGTCCGCCTGTACATTATTAAGAATAAGCGGATTGGCAATATCGCCAACTATAAATTCAAAATTGCCCAACATCTGTAGTGGCTCCACATTACGCGTAAAGCCATAATTCAGGTTATCGACACCTGTAACATGGTGTCCACGACGCAAGAGTGCTTTTGCAAGATTGGAACCGATGAATCCTGCTGCACCGGTAATGAGGATTCTTTTTTTTGACGGAGCTGATAACATTTCAAATGCCATTTTATTAAGGTGTTTTATTAGGGCCAGTCTTTTACGCTTTATTTACTCTATGCAGTGTGGTATAGATATAGATCAATCACCGGGTTGCAAATTTCAACACAAGTAAAAACGCTGGCGGATATGTATTTATTGTTGTTAATTAATTAGTTATCAGTGAAAAAACATACTAAAACTTAGGGGCACAAACCGGCCTTAAAAATTTTATTAGATCTTAATGATAATCCTTTGGAGAGTGGCTTGGTACAGTGGATATTGAAGTACGGATGTTATCTGGAAGGGGCAACAGAATAGAAGTCAAATATAGGATAAATATTTAAACCGCAAAATATCTCGTAAAATTTATAGCAGTGTGCGTAATCAAATAATACCACGGCTTATAA
>JAZKGV010000197.1:0-10990 GCA_040385725.1 Bacteroidota bacterium
CTGGCAAAAAGTACAATTAAGCCGCCACCCCGACAGGCCATATACATTGAAGTACATAGAAAAGATGACCACAAATTTTGTGGAGCTGCATGGCGACAGAAATGTAAAAGATGACAAAGCGATGGTGGGTGGCTTTGCACAAATAGATGGCGAAACAGTAATGATCATCGGGCAGCAAAAAGGTATCAATACAAAAATGCGGCAGATAAGGAACTTTGGGATGGCGAATCCTGAAGGCTACCGGAAGGCATTGCGGCTAATGAAACTGGCAGAAAAATTTAATAAACCTGTTATTACTTTAATTGATACGCCAGGCGCTTATCCCGGGCTTGAAGCGGAAGAGCGTGGACAAGGTGAAGCCATTGCAAGAAATATTTTTGAAATGCTACGCCTTAAAGTACCTGTGATCTGTGTTATTATTGGTGAAGGCGCCAGCGGTGGTGCATTGGGTATTGGTGCCGGCGACAGGGTGTACATGATGGAGAATACCTGGTACACAGTTATTTCACCAGAAAGTTGCAGCAGTATTTTATGGAGAAGCTGGGATAAAAAAGAAACGGCCGCCGAACAATTAAGACTGACCGGTACTGATATGCTGAAGTTTGGTTTGGTTGATGGCGTGATACCAGAACCATTAGGCGGTGCTCACTGGGATTATGCAGAAGCTGGTAATATTTTGAAGAACTTTCTTATTCCTGTTATAAAAGAATTGAAGGCAATACCTGCAGACCAACGCTCAAGAGAAAGAATTGAGAAATTTAATAAAATGGGTTTTTGGGAAGAGAAACCATTAGAGGCTTAACTAATACACCGTTTTTCTTTTGCCGCTTTCAAAGTCTTTAAAGATAAAAGCACCTAACCTGTCAAGCGATGCAAAGAATGCTTTGCCATTATTGGTTTCGGTAAACTCCTGTACAAATTTTTGTAAATACGGATCACTGGCAATCATAAATGTAGTGATGGGTATTTTTAATTTTTTGCATTGCGTAGCAAGCGCCATGCACCGGTTAAGTATTTTCCTGTCAACACCAAAACTGTTTTTATAATAACGCTTACCAACCTTTAAACAGGTGGGCTTGCCATCTGTTATCATAAATATTTGTTTATTGGGATTGCGTCTTCTTCTTAAAATATCCATGGCCAGTTCAAGACCGGCAACTGTATTAGTATGATAAGGCCCTACTTGTAAATAAGGCAGGTCTTTTACTTCAATTGACCAGGCATCGTTACCAAAAACTACAATGTCCAACGTGTCTTTTGGATATTTTGTCTGGATGAGTTCACTTAATGCCATTGCCACTTTTTTTGCTGGTGTTATCCTGTCTTCGCCGTACAATATCATAGAGTGGCTTATGTCGATCATCAGTACAGTGGAGGTTTGAGATTTAAAATCTGTTTCTCTTATTTCCAGGTCATCTTCATGGAGGTTAAAACTTTCTGCCCCATGGTTTATCTGTGCATTACGAATGGAAGCGGTAAAATCAATTTGCTCTAATGTATCTCCAAACTGGAAAGGCCTTGTTTCAGGATTGATCTCATCTCCCCCACCGGGCTTGAATGTATGATGATTGCCCTGCTTTGTTTTTTTCAGTTTACCGAAAATTTCTTCCAGGCTTTTTTTGCGGATGCCCTGCTCTGTTTTAGGCGTAATTTTTATTTCCCCGTTTTCTTTTTTCTCATCTATATATCCTTTGTCTTTCAGGTCTTCAAAAAAATCACCCATGCCATATTCATCATTGGTTAGTTTATATTCTTTATCCAGTTCATTCATCCATTGCATGGCTTCTGCCACATCACCATTAGTATAAGTAAGCAATTGCATAAAAAGATCGAGCAGTTGCTCAAATTTGCTTTTGGCATTTTGATTGGGATCGAATTTGGAGAAGTGATAACCTTTCATAGTGAGACTGTTAAAACCGTGTACGCAATTTATGAAACATTTAAACACATGAAGAAGTTCATATAATTAAAACAAAAATCCTTCCGCATTGCGAAAGGATTTTTGTTTTTACGAAATAACAATTTATTCTGAAACCAGTACTTTTTTACTTTGCACTTCTGCATTGCCTGAAACAATGGTGAATACATACATACCATTGGGCAGATCTTTTTTACTTACCTGCACCTGGCCTTGTTGTTGAGTTTTTGCAAGAGAAATTTGTTTTAATAATTTGCCCTGCAGATCTGAGATAATTAAAAATGATGCTGCATTTGCATTATCCAATTTGTATGATACAACAGATATACCTGTAATTGGATTGGGAACTACTTCGATGCTGTTTACTTTCATTTTTACATCACCGGGAGTGAGTTGGTTGAGTTTGTATGTTAGCTCTGTAAGCTGAAGTTTAAACTCCTCATTTTCTAAAGTAAGTTTTTCTATTTGAGTTTGTTGTTCTTTGATGCCCTGAGTGAGTACAGGTATTAAAGCATCATAATTTACTGCATAAAATCCTTTATCTGTATAGGATACAACTTCCGGCAGCACTTCATTTAATTCTTGTGCTATGAATCCTAATGTTTTTGCTTCAGAGAAATTATTATCTGGAAATTTCTTTGTATCGTAATAGTAAGATACTCCTCTTATTTTGTTTATTTTGTCAAGCGCAGATTCAATTTTCTGAATATTGGTTTTATACCTTTTGTCAGAATTAATAAATTGAGTATTTGCATATGCGGCACCATTTACATTAAGTAAAACATTATAACATGTAGGGCCGCTAAATGCCCAACCAAGAGGTGTTCCTCCCCCAATATTTACACTTGTATGTGTTCCAGCACCGCCACAATTAGGTAATACTGCTTCTGTAATAATACTGCAATCCAAAACCCCATTTCTAAATATCGGCACAAAACCATTACAGATAGTCGGTGCTGTAACAAGGTTAGTTGGCAATGGCGACTGTCTAATTACACCATTTACATCTGCATAAAGAAAATTATTTTGGAAATTATCTATGGTTGTAAATGGAAAAGAATTAGTACGTGGTACTCCTTTTAACTGTAAGCTTGGTTCTGAAGAGCTATTTCCAGCAAGTAGCAGCTTTGCGTAATTTGATGTTGCAGGAATAACTGTAGGCACTATACCAATGCTTACATTGCCAGTTATCGTACCCGAAATATTTGTCATATTTCTGCCGTAAATGACATTTTGAATAGAAAGCTGAGAACTCTGTGTGCCATCAACTACTTGTGAATTTGCACCTATTCCAATATTATAACTGCCGGAAGAAACACCCGATAAAGCGTAAGAACCAAAGCCAGAATTACTATTGCCTGAAGTTATACTGGATATTGAATTTCTTCCAAAAGCACAATTCTCGGTTCCCGTTGAAGTGTAGGAAAAATTGGGAGAGGTACCTGTCCGTACACCGAGTAAGGCATAATAACCAGAAGCTGTATTACCTGATGCGGTATTAAAATAAGCCATAGAATTATATCCAACAGCTGTATTAGCATCTGTTGTAGTTGCATTTGTAATTGCATAACTGCCAACAGCAGTATTCCCTTTAATAAATCCCCCGGATTTAATTGCCCAAAAGCCAACTGCTGTATTACCCCAATTTGCAACACCACCATTGACCGTTTGCGATAATGTCGATGTCCCAATTCCGGTATTTTCAGCACCTGGAGTATTACCTTTCCAAATAAAAACAGGTCCATCTGCAACATTATGTACATAAATAGGCCCAGGAGATGTTTGATTTGTAACCCCGCCTAAAACAGTAAACTGTGAAAAAGAATTGCTGCAATTAATAAAAAAAATGTAAATTAAAATGACGCATTTTAATTTAATAATTCCTTTTTTCATAATTAATAAATTTTAAAACCTATCGCAATAAAACCATTGCTTCATGTTTATTCATTCACACACATTCCCCTTCCATCAGGGCAATAAATATGCATTGCCCGCTACGAACATTTTGTGATTATTACTTATGAGGTAAATTATTTGTATGATACCGGCAGCAAAAACAGGGTGTCATTATCGTATCATATAATAAATGTAATACAGCACCAAAGAAAAAATATAAACTATTTGATAAGTGCAGCAAAAAAGCAATAAGTGCATATATTTTACCAATGGCTGCAAACAAAAAATCCTTCCCGAATTATTTTCGGGAAGGATGTTAATAGTAAAATATTTTAAAAAGTTTAAGGCTGCTTATTCACGGGTGTATCACCACCTATCACCGCTGGCGTTTCCACAGATTTTACCACAGGTCCTTTTAATGTCTTTTCTTTCTCTTTTACATTTTCAAGTATCTGGAAACAACTTAACACTTCATCATATATTGGCCGCAATTTGCCGGTAAGGTTCTCCTGGAAATTTGTCATATCCATTTGTTGCTGGTAGCGGCGCTGGTTCACCATCTGCTGATAGTTTGGTGGCTTCACATAATTGAGATAATTTATTTCCTGCTCTGAACGGTATTGCCTGCTTAATAATGAATCAGCATCTGCTCTCAGCTTGTTTACATCTGATTTATTTAAAGCAGCATAATAAACCATTTGCTGTTCCAGATCTTTTTTCAGAGAACCCATTACTTTATTTGCAAGTTGGTTATCGCCTGCCGCCATGGCGGCATCTAAAAAGCGGAGTGAAATACTATTTTGCTGCTGGTCTCTTGATACCATACCATAAGGGAAATCTTCACTCACCATATTCTGATCACATTTAGTAAGCAGTTTTTTGGCAGCAACGGTATCGCCGTGTGCCGCAAGATTGAGGGCTGCAGAAGCATAGGCCAACCTTATACTGTTGAGGTGCCTGCGGTTTTCTTCATCAAAATAAACACCAGGCTTTTCTGCACCGCCAAAAACAAATTTGTCCATCATTTTTTCCTTTACCCAGGGCTTGTTTACCACATCGTTTTCAACTGGTACCAGGCGATAGGCCATTCCATCCTGGCGCAGGTATTTATCAAAACCAAGCTGTATCCTTTGTGATGTAAAATAAATGGGGCGTTTCCATTTGTTTGCTGCAATGATGTTTAAAATAGCTGCATCATTTTTCTGTATCACATTCTTAGGGATATCGAACTGCAACTGGCTTACCACACGGTCTTCGGGGTTTACAGTTTTATTACTCCTTACCAGGTTAGTATCAACAGGAATGGTTACACTATTTGTAGGAAACACATTGTACACCGTCCCACCACCACCACGTTCAGTTTTTGAAGGATCATCGCTGCCTGCAAAGTCTTTCATCATGGTGTAAAGATCCATTGGTTGCCCGGGAGGCACAGGTACTCCTGCCCTTTTCCAGTAAGTAGAGATCATTTCAGGGCTATTGCCATACATATAGCTGGCCGCTAAAACAATATCCCTGTTAGATCCTTCTATCTGCTCTATACTCCATATAGGATCAATAGGGTCACTGTCATTAAGTTTATACCGCAGTTGATTAATATACCAGTCAATGCCTAACAGGCTTGAGTTAATAACACGAACATCCCTTCTTACACCTTCCACTTCCTGTGCATACCACAATGGATAAGTATCATTATCACCAAATGAAACAACAATTGCATTGGGTGCACAACTTTCCAGGTAATCTGTTGCCAGGTCCCTTGCCATTGTTTTTTTGCTGCGGTCATGGTCGTCCCATTCCTGGCTGGCCATTAATACAGGAACTGCCAATGTGCAAACAGCTGCTGCAACATAATTTGCAATACCTGCATTGGCAAATTTTGCAACCAGGTCTTTTACAAACAATACACCCAGGCCAATCCAGATGGCAAATACATAAAATGAACCCACAAATACATAATCCCTTTCCCTCGGCATATTGCCCGGCATATTGAGATAAACAATAATGGCAACCCCTGTAAAGAAGAACAGCAATGCTGTTACCAATGCATCTTTCCTGTCTTTTTTATATTGATAAATTAAACCCAGGATACCCAAAATAAGCGGCAGGCAGTATAATTTATTGTTTGCCTTATTGTTCTTCATACTGTCAGGCATTTTATCCTGATCGCCCCACATAAGGTTATCAATAAAACCAATGCCTGTTTTCCAGTTACCATCACGAACATTGGCCATATTTATACCCTGTATATCATTTTGCTTACCTGCAAAATTCCACATGAAGTAGCGCAGGTACATCCAGCCCAACTGGTATTGTGTAAAGAAGCCAACGTTTTCTCCAAAAGTAGGCTTACGCTCCCAGCGCTGCCTTGTTGCTTTTTGCCCGCCTTCTGTTGTTTCTTCCACATTTATCTTCTGGATATTTGCAAAGTCGGCATAGTATTGTGCATGTCCCTGCTCGTTACCTGCATCCCACATACGTGGAAAAAGGTGTTCGTCTTCAGGACGGTATTCCACATGCTGCTTTTTACCTTTCTTTTCGTAACCAGTCTTTGTTTTAATATATGTGTCTTCATAGGTAACATCGGGATCATAGGCTTCGTCTGCCACATTACCTGCAGTAAAATCAGGGCCAAACATAATAGGTGTTTCGCCATATTGTTCCCTGCTTAAATAGCCGACCAAACTCACTGGATTATCTACATTATACATATCTACAGCAGGATCTGCAATAGAACGTTCTAAAGTAGTGATGTAAGAAGAATAACCTAACAACATAAAAGCAGTACACCACAAACTAAGTTTTAAAAAATTCCAGTTCCTTTTATTGGCTATCCTTAATCCCCACCAGATAAGAACACTGATCAACGCAAAGAAAATAGCAAAGCCTGCAAAGAAGGGAAGGCCAAAATCGTTCTTGAATAAAATATCGAATGCACCAGCGCCTTTGATAGAAGATTGTATCAAAAATTTCTGCACTATACCAGTAATAACACATCCAATTACAAACGCAATAACAGTTCCTGTTTTTGTGATTTTATACCGCTTGAAATAATACACCATTACAGCTGCAGGAATAGAAAGCAGGTTTAATAAATGCACACCTATTGAAAGCCCCATTAAATAAAAGATCAGGATAAGCCACCTGTCTGCGCCTGTAAAATGCCCGTTGATACCTTTCTTTTGTTCTTCTGTTACAGCATCTTCCCATTTTAGTACTGCCCAAAAAACCACCGCAGTAAAAAAAGATGACAAAGCATACACTTCACTTTCAACAGCGCTATACCAGAACGAATCAGAAAAACAATAAGCCAGTGAACCAACCACACCTGCAGCCATTGCAGAAAAAACCTGCTGGCCGTTTAATTCAGTATTGGGATTGCCTTTTTGCAGTATCTTTTTTGCAAAGTGGGTAATGCTCCAGAACAAAAACAAAATGGTGAAGCCACTTGCCAGTGCACTCATGGTATTAATACCTGTAGCTGCATTTTTAGGATCAAACGGTACCATAAACAAACGGCCGATCAACACAAACAATGGCGCTCCCGGAGGATGTGGGATCTGAAGTTTGTATGCACAGGAAGCAAATTCACCACAATCCCAAAGACTGCCTGAAGCTTCCATCGTCATAATATAAATTGTGCAGGCAATAATGCAGATTATCCAGCCTGTAATGTTGTTGATCCGTTTATAATTCATATATGCAAATTATTAAGTGGGCAAATATAGTCAGTTTGCCTTTTTGATACTGTCTGCCAGTAGTTATTTATCCTTTTTTTTGAAATTTAGTTTTTGAAGCAGGCCAAAAAAAGCCCTGACGATAATGTCAGGGCTTCTCATTCAAAATTGTGTTTTCAGGAGAGATTACTTAGTATTTTTATTGCACCACTACAAATTTATATGCCTGCCGCAGGTTCTTGTCGCCACTTACTAGCACGGTATAAAAGCCTGGTTTCTTTCCAGCCATATTATATGATTGTATATTATAACCTGCAGGAAAAATCTGTCCATTGATATTGCCAACAGGTTTTCCTGCTGCATCCAGTATTATAAAAGATACCCTTTGTGTTTCTGTAACATCAAAGCCAACAGTGATGGCGCCGTTTGCCGGGTTGGGATAAACGCCTTTTGTTTTTGAGGTTGTACTGGTTGCGGTGGTTGGCTGTGCTGCTGCCGGTCTTGCTCCTGTTTGTGCACAATTACCTATTGTAGGATTCACACCTGTTACTTCCATCCAGTCAACGTCTGCAGTTGCCCTTGCTTCAATACTTTCTAAACGGATTGTATTGTTACCTGCTGCAAGAGGATAATCCCCGGCAGTGGTTACAAAAGTTGAGCTACCTGTAGTTTTGGGGAACGGAACAGAATCATCTACAACAATTCCATTTATGATCAATTTCATAAAAAAGGTGTTGGATGTACTTCCGTTTGCATAGCGCCATTTTAAATTGTATGTACCTGTAGCTCCTGCATTAATGCTCCAGTCAAGCCCTTTTGCAAGACTATTGCTAAGATTAATGCTGCGGCTGTTGGCAGCACCTGAATTATTGCTTACACTACCCTCGATGCTACACAATCCACTTGTACCAATAATGTCATCTTCTACATGAAGTGTTGTTGGGGTGGATGATGCTACAAATGTAGCTTCCACGTTTTTGTTACCATTGATGGATATACTTATTACTGTTGCTGTTCCTGTAGCATCGCCGCTCCACCCTGTAAAAATATAGCCTGCATTTGGCGTAGCGGTAAGGGTGGCGGTAGTGCCATAATTATATGAACCGGCACCAGTTACTGTGCCCCCTGCTGTTGGGTTTGCCGTTGCCGTTAGTGTATAGCTTACAGGTGTGAAAGTTGCCGTAACCGACCTGTTATCTGTCATTAATACAGTAGCAGGGTTTGTAGTTCCTGTGGCAGATCCACTCCATCCACTAAATGTATAGCCTGTGGCAGGCGTGGCGGTTATTGTAGCCGTGGACCCTGAAAGATAAGAGCCTGTACCGGCTATCGTTCCACCTGCTGTTGGGCTCGTCGTTCCTGTTAGTGTATAAGATACCTGCGTAAATATAGCTGTTACCAATCTGTTCGCTGTCATTGAAACTGTAACAGGGTTTGCAGTACCTGTTACCGCACCACTCCAGCCAGTAAATACATAGCCCCATGCAGGTGTAGCTGTTAATGTTGCAGTAGCACCCGATGCATATGTACCTGCACCTGTTACGGTACCTCCTCTTGATGGGCTCGCCGAGGCGCTTAGCGTATAAGTTGTTGCTACCGCAGTAAAGGTTGCTGTTACAGATTTATTAGCATTCATTGCAACTGTTATGGTGGTTGCTGTGCCTGTTACTGCTCCGCTCCAGCCGCTGAAAACATAACCTGCTGCAGGAGTTGCCGTTAAGGTGGCTGTTGCATTATAAGCATAAGTACCACCGCCGGCTACTGTACCACCTGCTGTTGGGGTTGCAGTGGTAGTGAGTGTATAAGTTATTGGAGTGAAGATGGCTGTAACTGACCTGTTCGCTGTCATAGAAACTGTAACAGGGTTGGTGGTACCAGTTGCTGCTCCGCTCCAGCCGCTGAATGTATAACCGGCCGCTGGCGTGGCAGTTAAAGTAGCAGTTGCGCCTGATGCATACGTTCCGGTGCCTGTGATACTGCCGCCTGCCGTTGGGCTGGCCGTTCCTGTTAGCGTATATATTACTGCAGCAGCCGTAAAGGTGGCTGTTACAGATTTATTGGCATTCATTGCAACTGTTATGGTTGTTGCTGTGCCTGTTACTGCACCACTCCATCCGCTGAAAACATAACCTGCTGCAGGAGTTGCCGTTAAGGTAGCTGTTGCATTATAAGCATAAGTGCCACCGCCTGCTACTGTACCACCTGCTGTTGGTGTTGCAGTGGTAGTGAGTGTATAAGTTATTGGAGTAAATATGGCTGTAACTGACCTGTTCGCTGTCATAGAAACTGTAACAGGGTTGGTGGTACCAGTTACTGCGCCGCTCCATCCGCTGAAAACATATCCGGCGGCAGGTGTTGCGGTTACAGTAGCAGTAGCGCCTGAAGCAAAAGTTCCGGTGCCGGTGATAGTTCCACCTGCTGTTGGGCTTGCCGCTCCTGTTAGTGTATATGTTATTGGGGTAAATGTTGCCGTTACAGATCTATTCGTACTCATTGTAACCGTTATAGTAGTCGCTGTACCTGTTACAGCACCACTCCATCCACTAAATGTATAACCAGCGGCAGGTGTAGCAACTAAAGTTGCTATTGCCCCTGCAGTATAAGAACCTGCACCTGTAACAGTACCACCTGCAGTTGGTGTTGTGGTAACTGTTAATGTAAATGGCCCTACTCCATCTGTCACCGTTTTTGAAACAGCAGATGTACAACCATTAGCATCGGTAACAGTATATGTATAAGTTCCTGCTAATACAGTAAAGACACCAGTACCTGAGTAAGGAGATGTGCCACCGGTTGCAGCCACAGTAATGGTTGTGGTGCCACCTGCAATAATTATTGTACCAGCAGTGGCAGTTGCTGTTAATGCTGATGCAGGTTGTGTAATGGTTACTGTTGCCGTAGTTGTAGCCCCGGCAGCATCTGTTACAGTATAAGTATAGTTACCTGCAGCAACTTTAAATGTACCGGTTCCTGTATAAGGGGTTGTACCGCCAGTTGCAGAAACGGTTACTGTTGCACTATCACCATAACATTTAATGGTGGTGGCAGTTGCTGTAGCTGATAAAGATGTTGCACCGGTATCTTTTACCAGTATAACCGAAGTAAAAGGCTGTAATGTATAAGATGTTGAATAAACAGTTCCGTCAACAGCGGTGTGCCTGCCATCAAGTATAATTGTTTTAGCTATTTTGGTATCATTATACTCAAAACGTAATTGCGAATTGATATCATATAACTTGGCTGTTACCTCATAAAACTCAACATTATCAATATAAGTAGTACCGGAATTTTGTTCTACTTCTATTACAAAAGTAGCGCCTGCATCTGTTGTGGGTGCAGCAAACAAAATTTCATGATCTTTTCTTCCGGCTCCAAAAGATTTAACCTGTATTGGCGTAAGTATAGTATAGGGAGAGGTTGTTTTTCGTATATGAGCCCTGAAAAAACCTTGTTGGTTGGCGCCATATGTACTGAACCTGAGAACATACTGTTTACCTGA
>JAZKGV010000198.1:0-17142 GCA_040385725.1 Bacteroidota bacterium
GAACTGTATAATTAAAATTAAAATAGTTAAGCATCTCTTCAATCCTTACCGCATTAGGTGGCAACAGGCCATCCATTTCATTGATCAACCGCCTGATATTGCTGTATGATGCCCTGTTAATATTGGCAGAAAAAGCAATGCCCGGGGCCGCCGCCGTTTTTTGAAAATTAAATTCACCTGTATGGATATAGGTTTCATCTTTAATGGTCCTGTTGCCGGCACTCTCATCTTTTGGAATAATGACAGAAGAGTTGTCCAGGGTGAAAATAACGGAGGAGGGAAGTGGATTTAGAATAACCCTGGCATATTCATCCGCTTTTACAATCAAACTTAATGTATCAAATCCGTCGCAAAAAAAAGTGAGCGTGTCCTGTTGTAATTGTGATGAAAAACCAAAGTTGCCATAAGGATCAGTTTTGTAAATAAGTTTATTGGCTGCCACTGCAATTTTTACTGATGGTAAACGCTGCCCACGGGAAGACGTTACCTGCCCCCTGATATAATGTTGACAAAATATATCAGCGTGGGAAGCAAGCAGGTATAGTAAAAGGGCGAAATATTTCACATGCCTGTTTTAAACTTGATCCTAATAATGCCTTTCAATTCCTTTACAGAAATGCTGCTCTATAAATGTACTCAATTTTGTTTTGATGGGGAATTTAGTTCATAGGCTGCCATACGTTCCGTACAGGTATTTCCACGCCCAGTCCCTACTTTTTAAAATAGAGAAAAACTTTGGATTGGATTCACAAGCTACTTATTCACAACTTATAAATAAATCAGCACTCCAATTATTAAATGTTTGTAGCCATTATTCATTTTTAAAATATTATCCCTGTTTTGGCACAATGTTTCCGCTTATTGACAAAACGATTGTTATGGAAAAAAACATAAGAACTGATAAGTCATCAGTTTTCGAAAAGAATATTGAAGCAGTTCACCATTATTTTAAAAATACACTTAGTGAAACAAAAAAGGAAATAAGCGAAGGGTTTACCTCATTTAAAGAAGGCATTAGCGATAAATTAAATAAAACAGGTGCTTATATAAAAAATGACCTTGTATTACCGGTAAACAACTTTATAAAAGATGTTACCCAGATAGAGAAGGAATTTGAAGCTGAACGAAGGAATAATGGAGAATACTGCATTTGTATTGAAGGGAAAATGGTACCTGCCGATGAGGTGTTGAAGATGCCAATGGAGGAAAATTATTAGTTCTGGGGTTTTCTATATATAATAAAAAGGCTGTATTTGTTACAGCCTTTTTTATTTAAAAAGCTGTCAATATTACAGAATTGTATTTTTGCCTTTTCTCATAACAGTATGGTTTTAAGGCTGTTCTGCCTGGATACCCTATAAGTCTTGTAATTTTGTTCTGCCTTTTGTGAATTATATGCAATAAAAATCAGTATTTTTGCAAACTTTTTAAACTCACATTCATAAGTATGGAAGTATTAGCACCCTCGTTATCAGTAGTAGAAAAAATCGAACTGAAAGACGAGAAAAACCTGTTGATACAGGGATTGCCCTCCACTATTGAAAAACAGTTTGCAAAACTCTCTTTTTCCAAAAATGTAACACCACTGTTAAAGATCAGGAAAATTGATTTTGCACTCGTGTTTGCTGTCAATCACAACCAGCTAAAGGACATTTTAAAAGACGTGGTGCCTGCACTTGCAGACGGCGCCAAATTATGGATTGCTTATCCAAAATTGTCCAGCAAAATTGTGAGCGACCTTTCAAGGGATTGCAATTGGGATTGTATTGCTGCTCATGGATTAGAATCTATGAGGTTAATAGCATTAGACAATGTGTGGTGTTCCGCACAGTTCAAAAAAGTTGACAGCAAGATCAAAAAGATCAAAAAAGTTTCTGCTGCTCAATTACAGTAATTAATTTTTACCTTATTTATTTAAAGCTGGTAAGCTGATCTTTTTAGCAAGCCAGCTTTTTTGTATGGGTACCATCCAGTTTTCCAGTAATTCTTTTTTGTTAGTCACTGTATTATTGAAGTAAATAGTATCTGCAGTAATGAAGTTATTATCTGCAGCGTATTGCAATTGAGAGAGCGGCAATAATTGTACTTTATCTTTTATTAAAAAAGCAAGGTTAAGCCTGTCGAACATTTTTACATTAAACAGTTGCTCCATGGTTTTTATTACACGTACACTGCTGTCGGTACTGCAGCCGCTTACCCCGCTTGCGGTTTCATCGGCCATTACAATAATAAACTGCCCGTAAAATAAATTGGCGTAGCCTTTTACCGGTGTGCCGTGGCTTTGCCAGCTTTCAACAAAATCAGCAAGCATTTTTTCTATTTCAAATGCTTCGCCCAGCAAAAACAAACGGCTGCTTTGATAAACCCACACTTTTGAGCTATCATTAAATTCAGCAGGTAATAATTCTTGTAGATCAATTTTCATACAACAAAAGTAAAATAGATTTTATGATAAAGAAGCAGCAACTATTTCTGCAATGTCTAATACATTCACCTCATCTTCTTTATTGCTGTTCTTTACACCATCAGTCATCATTGTATTACAGAAAGGACAGGCAGCCGCAATTACATCAGCACCTGTTGCCAGTGCTTCGTTTGCTCTTTCCAGGTTTATTCTTATATCACCTTTTTCTTCTTCTTTAAACATTTGGGCACCGCCTGCACCACAGCAAAGCCCGTTACTTCTGCACCGTTTCATTTCTACTAAAGAAGCATCTAATGCTTCCAGTACTTTTCTTGGGGCCTCGTAAATATTATTGGCCCTTCCTAAGTAGCAACTGTCGTGGTAAGTAATTTTCTTTCCTTTAAAACTGTTGCCGTCACTCATTTTTATTTTTCCTTCATCAATCAACTGCTGTAAAAAAGTGGCATGATGAATTACTTCATAATTACCGCCCAGTTCCGGGTATTCATTTTTTAACGTATTAAAACAATGTGGGCAGGCAGTTACGATCTTCTTTACTTCATAACCATTCAATATGCTGATGTTTTGATACGCCATCATCTGGAACATAAATTCATTACCGGCACGGCGGGCCGGGTCACCGGTACACATTTCTTCCTTACCCAGTATGGCATATTTAATTCCAACTTTATCAAGAATGGTTACAAATGCCTTCGTTATTTTTTGTGCCCTTTGGTCAAAACTCCCGGCACAGCCTACCCAAAATAAAACGTCCGGTTTTTCTCCCGAAGCCATCATTTCTGCCATTGTTGGTACATGCATATTGTTCGTTATTTCAACAAATGTAATGAGTTCCTGTTATTTCAATATATAAGTGCGTAACAGTAATTAAAACGGCTTTCCATGTGTATGAGAAATTATTTTTTTTGTTACACCCGGCATCATCTTCATAGTGCTGATAAAAAGATTGGTCAACCATTTTTTACCAAATAGTGTTTGTATCCTCATTCCTTCTTTTACCCTCGCTGCAAATACTTTTTGCCATTTTGTTTTATACAAATGTTCCATTTCTTTCCTGCTGATCTTGTTTTGCAAAAAATCATCCACATATCCTGCAGCGATCTTACTGCTGTGCAATGCCATACTCATACCGTTGCCGCAGAGCGGTGTTATCATACCGGCAGCATCACCCAATAATAAAATATGATTATATACCTGTTCTTTTGCACTAAAAGAAATTTGTGAAATGGTAACTGGGGCATCAAACAACTTTTCGCTGTTGGTAAATAATTCCTTAAGGTGCCTGTTTTGATAAAGAATGTTCTCTTCTAATTTTGAAATAGAATTTTTGTTACTGCTAAGGTTATAGGCATTGGTAAGATAGCAGAGACAATATTTATCTCCTTCTACTTTTGAAACGCCGCAATAACCATGTTCAAAATTGTGCAATGCAATGGTGTCTGCAGGCAGGTTTGTTTTAATATGGTATTTTACACCAATGTAATTATTTAGCTTGCTGATTCTTGATGTAATAAAAGGACGTTTCCATTTTATGTCCAGTTTGCTCCGTTTGCCAAAACTGCCGCAACAAATTTTGCTGGTAAAAACGCCATTGCTTGTATAAATAAAGAACAATTCTTTTTTATATACTACATCATCCACTTTGCATTTTTCTATTAGTAATACATTGTTTTCAATTGCAATTTTTTTCAGTTCGTTATCTAAAAAATAACGGCTGATGCCAAAGCCGCCCAGGTCCAGGTCTGTATTTAATTCGTTTCCGTTTGGAGAAGTGACAATTAGTTTTTTGATAATGGGCAAATCAAAAGAAGAGAGAGGCAGGCCCAGGGATTCAAGAAAAGGCCAGCTTTCCATACTGATATACTCGCCACAAACTTTATGAAAAGGGTATTGTTCTTTTTCAAAGAGAATAGTTTTGTATCCCTTTTTAGCCAGCTGTATAGATAAAGCAAGCCCGGCTAAGCCGCCGCCAATAATGGCAGCATCATATAATATTTCATCATCCATTACAGTACGTAATTAAATACCGGAAGGCCCATTTCCATTGCAGTGAGTAATTATCAATACCGGCCCATTCCAACAATTGTTTCCATTCTCTTTTTGTAAATCCACGGGCAACAGATAATGGGGCATCATTTTTAACAAGGTACGAATTAGAAAACAATTTTGTGATCAATTTTATTGAATGGTATGCAAGTGGGTGCCGCTGCAGGTCATTGATAAAAAATCCTTTTGTTGCATTCGTTTTCATCCATTGCAACATTGCCACCAGTTCGTCTTCTTTAAAATGATGGCAGAATAAAGAAGAGAAAATGACATCCGGTTTTTTGTGCTGGAAATTAGATTTGATATAGTCTGCCGTTATCCATTCCACTTTTAGCGACGAACACTGCATTTTTGCAAATGCAATACAGGATGGTTTAATATCAATACCAATAAAATTTACAGGAATGTTTTTTATGGCACACCATTTTGCAATTGCCAGCAGGTTATCGCCTCCTCCGCATCCAATTTCACAAATAGTAATTTCTTTCGTTGCCCGAAAAGGGTTAACAATTTTTTGTAAGCCGTTTATTGTTATCGCATGTCCACCCAGATAAGTATTAATGGTATTCAGTTCCTTCATATTCTGCTGAATATCTGCAAAAGGTACCTGCTCATCGTCAAGCAATTCTTTTGTATAACTTCTTAATTGTAAATTAATCATAAGCAGCAATAAATGTTTCCATCGTAAGACCGGGGCCAAAGGCGGCTCCAAATATTTTTTGACCTTTGTCTTTTGGTTTTTGTTCTAATTCATCCAGTATTTTCTTTAGTACAAATAATATTGTTGGCGAACTCATATTGCCATAATCGTTTAATACTTCATAAGAATATGCAAGGTCATCATTTTTTAGTTGCAGGCTCTGGCTAATGGCTTCTAAAATTTTTTTGCCGCCGGGGTGCATGCACCAATGATCAATTTCTTCTTTCTGAATACCTGCTTTATCAAGTGCCTTCGAAACCAAATTGTCGAAATCTTCTTTTACCAATTCCGGCACATAGCCTGTTAACGTCATTAAAAACCCTCTTGATGATAATTGCCATGCCATATCCTTTTTGCCATTGAAAGCAACGTTGGAGAAAAAACTTTTTAGTACTAATCCTTTTTCACTGCTTTCGTCATGCTGCACCAACACTGCCGCACAGCCATCGGCAAACAACAGGGTGGAAGTTATATTGTCAACTGTTTTTTCTTTTTGAAAATGAAGTGTGCATAATTCAGTGCATGCAATCACTACGTTTGCTGCCATATCATTTTTGCAAACAGCATCTGCCAGTTTTAAAGCATGCACTGCTGCATAACAACCCATAAAATTTACGGAAGTCCTGAAAATATCGGGTGGCAAGTTCATCGCTTCCATTATTTCCAGGTCAAGCCCGGGGGCACTCAACCCAGTGCAACTAACGGTAATAAGATGTGTGATCTCTTCGCTTTTTATCCTGCCCTTTATACAATTGCTTATTGCTTCAACAGAAAGTTTTCCTGCACATTCATTAAACCATTCCATTCTTTTTTCAAGTGAAGGAAAAGGGTCTAAGTTTTTTTCTTTACTGTAAAATTTTCTTTCGTCAACTGCACAGCTGTAATCAGGCATAATGCTATAGCGTGTGCTGATACCGCTATGTCCATACAAGAACTTCAACTTCCTGCTTTCTTCTGCATTGCCGGCATGAATAATATTGGCAAACTCAAAAATATCCTGTTGCGTATGTTTATATACAGGTACGGCGGTTGCTATTGAAATAATTTTACTCAAAGTTTGTGTATTAGAAATAAACTTATAAATGCTGCATTGGTACAAACGGAAGCCAAAAGGTTCATCCGCATGGTATTAACGAAATTGGCTGCCTGTTGGTTGCAGGCAACTTTATAAAACCACCAAAAGAAATATACCAGCACCGGCAAAAAGAACAGTTGTATCATACAGAATTCTTTTTGCTGTGATTGATCAAACAATTGGTATGCCAGTAAACTCATTGCAAGGGCATATACAAGTGCGGTAAAAACAAAAGTGCCCTTATATCCCAATATCATACTCAAAGTATTTACACCATCTTCTTTATCCTGTTTGTGCTGGTAGATCTGTGTAAGTGGGTAAAAACCACCGATCAACAGAGAGGCAATCAGCATATTTATCCATGAAACCTCTAGTGTTTTATCCATACTGCTGCCATGCAGTACCATAAAAAAGGTAACCGCACCCTGGAATAAGATAACTGTAATGTAGCCGGCAATGGGATATTTTTTCAACCTTATGCCCCGGTAGCTGTAAGCCCTCGAAGCAAGTATATAAGCAACAAGCGCTGCTGTAAAATAAATACTGATGATAAAGCTTACTGCTACTGCAACTATATCCATTGCAACCGTTGTAAAAAATAATTGCTTTGTTGGCTGCATTGGATTTTTTATGCCGCCGATACTTTCTGTATCCCTGTCCATATAACTGTTGTAACCATTACTGGCGGGGTAAACAAGCAAATGCAGTATCACAAAAATCAAAACAGCATCTGCGGTATTGATATTTTGTGTCTGGCTCAAAGCAAACCAATACACCGGCATCAGGAAAAAGGAAAAGTGAAACCGCAGTAATTGGGTAGTTGATTTTTTTATCATCAGTTTAATAACGTAACCACATCCTTTATACTTATGTAGTGTAATTTACCAATCACTTACAGTTAAAGCAACATTTTGTTGTATAATACTTATTGTAAGTAAAAACAGTTGCCGCCGTCTAAACTTATATTTGCTTTATGCCTAAATTAATGCAGGTTTTTTTCTGGGGTATGCTTATCAGTTTTCTGGGTTGCCTTCCGCTGGGTACACTCAATATTACTGCTATGCAAATTGGCCTGCAGGAAAGCATTAATGATGCATTGCTTTTTTCATTGGGTTGTTTGTTTGTAGAGATGGTATATGTACGCCTTTCACTCATTGGTATCGAATGGATACGCAGGCAGGTAAAGCTAATGCGTATCATGGAATGGCTTACGCTTGCCATTATTGTTGCGTTGGCCGTGGGTAGTTTTATGGCTGCAGTAAAAGGAGGAAGTTCTCAAAAAAATGAAATACTCAATAATAACATGCACCGCTTTTTACTCGGTATGTTTATGAGTGCTGTCAGCCCTATGCAAATCCCTTTTTGGTTTGGCTGGAGTTCAGTGTTGTTTCAAAAAGGTACACTGCAGCCGGTAAATGCTCAATACAATTTGTATATCCTTGGCATTGGGCTTGGTACAATGATGGGTAATTGTGTTTTTATCTTTGGTGGAAGGTTGATAGTAAACAGTATTGCCAACAGCCAGGCTTATCTCAACTGGTTTATCGGCGGCATCTTTGCTGTTACGGCAGTGATACAGGTTGTAAAAATGATCTTACATAAAGATGGGGTGAGTAAACTGGAGAAAGGGGGGCTTAACTAGCGTATCATTTATACCGGCTATTTACCATTCAGCAATCTCCATTCCTCATCCGTGCCAATCCGTTAATTTTGCACCTGCATGAAACATCTTGCTTCTCTCAATCATTTTTTCTGGAAATACAGGTATCGCTTCTTCCTCGGTATTTTATTCGTAATACTTACCAACTATTTCAGGATACTGGCACCGCAATTAACAGGCTATGTGGTGAACACGGTGGTGGGCAAAGGAGCCGGCCAGCACCGGCAGAATGACATCATTGTTCAGCAGGTTATTCAGTGGCTGCAAAGCCAAAGCACCGGGCAAAAGATTGTATGGTGTGGTATTACTTTATTGATACTGGCACTCATCAGTGGCTTCTTTATGTTTATGATGCGGCAAACTATTATTGTAATGAGCCGCCTGGTTGAGTACGATCAAAAAAGCCAGGTGTTCGCCCATTACCAGCAACTGGATACCAATTTTTACAAAACCCACAGCACCGGTGATCTAATGAACCGCATTTCTGAAGATGTTAGCCGTGTAAGAATGTACACCGGTCCGGCCATTATGTATTTCATTAACCTTGCAGCGGTGCTGGGCTTTAGTATCTTTTTTATGTTAAAGGCAAGTCCCAAACTTACTTTTGTGGCTTTGTCACCACTGCCTTTACTGGCCATTACCATTTACTTTGTAAATAATATTATTGATAAAAAAAGCGAACGCATACAGGCATTGCTCAGTCAGCTCACCACCAATGCACAGGAATCGTACAGTGGCATACGGGTGATCAAATCATTTGTACAGGAAAAAGCCATGCTAGGTTTTTTTGCTGTGAACAGTGCAGAATATAAAAAGAATGCGCTGGGTTTGGCAAAGACAGAAGCCATTTATTTTCCGGCTATGGCATTGCTTATAGGAATAAGCACTTTGCTTACCATAATGGTAGGTGCTTTGGATGTGGTAGCAGGAAAAGCAGATATAGGCCTTATTGCAGAGTTTGTGATGTATATACAGATGATGACCTTTCCTGTAAGTGCTATAGGGTGGACGGCGAGCATGACACAACGGGCAGCAGCATCCCAAAAACGGATCAATGAGTTTTTACAAATGCAGCCCGGTATTATCAACCCCGAACAAGGCGAAAAGCCATCATTGAATAGTGTAATTGAATTTAAAAATGTTGATTTTACTTATCCTCACACCGGCATCAGGGCAATAAAAAATTTCTCCTTAAAAATTAATAAGGGAGAGAAAATTGCCATCGTTGGCAAAACAGGTTCCGGCAAATCAACCATCGCACAGTTAATGCTGCGTATGTACGATCCACAGCAGGGAATTATCAGTTATGATACTACTTTACTTGATAAAATTGATCTGAATTATTTGAGAACACAGGTAAGCTTTGTGCCGCAGGATATTTTTCTTTTCAGCGATAGTGTTTATAACAACATTGCTTTTGGTTCTCCCGGCGCAACAAAAGAACAAATTGTGCAATCAGCAAAAGATGCCTGTGTGGATAAAGAGATAAATGGTTTTGCAAAAGGCTATGAAACTATGATTGGAGAGAGAGGTGTAACATTGAGTGGCGGGCAAAAGCAACGGATATCCATTGCCAGGGCATTGGTTAAAAATCCTGCTGTTGTTATTTTTGATGATTGCCTTAGTGCGGTGGATGCTAAAACAGAAAAAGAAATACTTGGGAACCTCAATAATTATTTACAGGATAAAACTGCTGTCATTATCACACACCGGATCTTTTCCCTTTTATCGTTTGATAAAATAGTAGTGATAGAAGCCGGTGCTATTGCAGAACAGGGTACCCACCGGCAATTGTTGCAGGCAAAGGGTTATTATGCTGATATGTACAACCGCCAGCAGGAGCATGAAAAAGGAGTAAATAATACTGAAACAGGAACGGAAGTTTCTGCCTGAATCAACAAATGACTTTCTTGCTTCCCTTTAAACAAGTTTTCCCCATTGTATTTTGAACAGAATCTAAAAATTATGCTTTTTTTTGCTATTTCAAAAACAAGGCTATCTTTGTCAGCATAAAAAATAATTAGGTAACCAACTAAATTTAAACTTAAAACTGTGGCGTACGAGAACAACGACAAAAAAATGGAAAGCGTTTATAGCAAACGCATCAGGGCCGGTAAAAGAAGAACTTACTTTTTTGATGTAAGGGAAACCCGTGGTAATGATTACTATTTAACTATCACAGAAAGCCGTAAGCGTTTTGATTCTGACGGGTATGACAGGCATAAAATATTTTTATACAAAGAAGATTTCAATAAATTTATAAAAGGGCTTATTGAGGCTGTGGATTATGTAAAGACAGAGCTGATGCCCGACTTTGATTTTGATGCTTTTAACCACGATACACCTTATGAAGGTGAGGGTGGAGAAGGTGCAGTTGTAGAAAATACTGCTGTGGCAAGTGCGGAAGAGCCAGCTGTTGAAGCTGTGGAAGAGGTAAAACCGGTAGTTGTTAGTGATGCTGCATCCGCTCCTTCTGATAACGGAAGCAGCGTGGAAGTAGATAAGTGGTAAACCTCACACTAAAATAAAAAAACTGGCCTTTCTCTTTGAGAAAGGTTTTTTTTTGCTATCTTGCCTATCCATTAACGTATTGCTTTCCAATCTCCACGAAGCCATAATTGAATATCCATTGTAAAGTCGCAGTTCAATCTTACTCACTGTAGGGATTTATGTCTCCGGCAGTGGTACCCATGATTAGCCTGTATATAATTAGTTTTTCACCTTAACCCAAGTAGAGCTTTGTGCTTATAACCGGGTAGCTCAAAACGTAAATTATGCGACAGACTGAAAACGATGCTTACATAGAACAATACAAGTCTTTCCTCCATCGCAAGGAGTATCCCTGCGTAGCCGCCAAAGCCGCTGTTCAAAAGCAACAGGTAAGAGTGTTTGTGGCTGACCACATGGCCTGTCCAAAAGATGACAGGGCTATTCTTGATTTCATGTACAATTTTGTTGATGAATACCGCAATTCAGAAGCATTCTTTCATAGTGCTGCTGTGATCTTTAAAGGGCATTCTGAAATGCCTTCAGAAGAAGGATTTGAAGCGATGCTTTTTCAACGTTTGCAATCTTTGGCCAATATTGGTTCAAAAGAATATGCTTATGATAAAAGGGTGAGCAGTGATCCCACTTCAAAAGATTTTAGCTTCAGTATAAAAGAGGAAGCATTTTATATCATTGGCTTGCATCCCCACAGCAACAGGGCTGCAAGGCAATTTATGTACCCAACTATGGTTTTCAATCCTCACCAGCAATTCCAGGATTTGCGTAAAACGCAGCGATATGATAAGATGAAAAAAATTGTACGCAAACTTGATACAGCCTATTCTGGTTCAGTAAACCCAATGCTGCAGGACTTTGGCAGTTCTCCTGAAGTATTTCAATATAGTGGCCGTAAATTGGATCAATCATGGCAATGTCCATTAAAAATAAACAATCAAATAGCAGGTGAACAGCATTGAACCACGTAGCGGCGTTTCATTTATTCTTAAAAAAGGACAGCGCTTAAAAATAACAGACATACAAGGCGAGCAGGTTTCAGACTTTATTTGTTTTAATCTTAATGATAAGGCAGAGTACCTATCTTCCGGAAGAACAATTGATTACGCTGAAACTATTTTTCTAACAACGGGTCATCCATTCTATTCCAACCGTAGCAATATCATGTTTGAAATTGTGGAGGATACAGTGGGCAGGCACGACTTTTTGCTTACTCCCTGTAGTGCAGATACTTTCCGAATCATTTATGGCCACACCAATCCACACCGCGGCTGTTTTGGTAATCTTTGCCATGCACTTGAAGCCTATGGTATAAAGCCAGATGATATTCCTATCACCTTTAATGTTTTTATGCATGTAACTATTGATGGCGATTCTGGTAAGGTATCAGTACTTCCGCCCAAAAGCAAAGCAGGTGATTACATTATTGCAGAAGCCAAAATGGATCTGATCGTGGGGCTTACTGCCTGTTCAGCAGAAATGTCAAATAATTATTCTTTCAAACCAATTGGCTGGGAGATCCTGAGTTAACCTTAACTTTTACGGTTGTCGATAATTTGTTTGTGTTTGCCATTTGGGGTAAGCACAAAAGGTATATTCATAGTTATTTTACAGCCGTCAAATTTCACCTGCTCTTTCACTCTGTCAAGAAAGGTTGCATAATAATTTTCTTCCTTTGTTCCGTCTGTTTGAATATTTACGGTAATACAGTTTTCGTCAAAACTTGTCTGAAATTTTTTTACTGAGGGTTCGTATTTAAACAAAAAGTAAAAGAATGAATCATGCAATTTGTTGCCAAACCTGTCGATAACAATATCACTTGTACGCCCAATTACTTCTTTTATCACAGGAAAACTGCGTTTGCATTTGCAGGTATCTTTTGAAAACTCAATAATATCACCCGTAAAATATTTCAGCATAATAAAGCCTTCGTTGGTAAGGTCGGTGCATATCAAATTGCCTTGGCTATCGAGAGTGTAATCAATTTTATCGCTTATAAGATGCAGGCTTCCTTCTTTGCATTCAAAAGCTGATGTACCTGATTCATTGCAGCCGTACTGGTTTATTACTTTAACACCAAAAGCTTCTTCAATATTTTTTCTTGTAGATTCTTTCAAAATTTCAGCAGTACATACAATGCCTTTAAGATGGGGGAAATACCCTTTCTCCTTTGTTTTGATATAATTTGCCAGTTCGTTTATTACATTGGCGTAACCATATATAATATTCGTTTTCCTGTTAATGATATTTTGTGCATGTACTGCAAGCGTATGCTCATTTAGTGGTGTGGCAGGATATACATCTATATTAAAAAGTGTATAGAATATTTTATGGGCAATACTTGTTTTAATAAGTGAAGTGCCTGCAATAAAAGCAACCTTATCACCTGGTTCATAACCGGCGCTTTCCCAACTCATGATGATCCCTGCCCATAAATAAGATTGTGATTCGGAAGTAGTGTAATAAACCAATGGTATCCCTGTAGAGCCGCCGCTTTGTTTTTTTTGTAGTTTGCCTTTATAAGCAGAAGAAATAAGTCCCGGTGTATTCGTCCTGATGATATCCTTTGTTGTTACAGGTACTTCATCAAAACTATTGTAGCCGGAATAGTAAGTGGTATATTTTTTTGCTTTTTCAAAGAGAGAACTCAATCGTTGTTCCCTTATTGCCTGCAGTTGTGTTGCAGGCAAATATTGATGGCTCTTCAGCTCTTGTAAAGCCTTAAGCATTTTTGTACCTCTTAATAAGTCAATTAATTGTAATCGCAGTTGGCCAAGCATGTTTTACAGAAGGATGTGTACTAAAAACATAAGATTAGCACAAAATATTGCAACTAAAAAAAAATATACCAGTTATTTTATGAGTATTCAATTATTAAAGGAATATGCTCCATAAAAACTGGTTTTTAAAATTCTTTGAATTTTCATCATCCTGTCCGCTAAAGGCTTCACTCATTCGTTCATTTACTATCTTTTTCATTTCCGTACGGCTGCTGTATTTTTTTGAAACAGCAGGTTTTACCTCATTTTCCTTTACTCCGTTTACTATTACCTTGGTTGCAATAAAAGAAGTGTACAGTCTTGGAATGGTAACACCCAATATCATTCCGGGCAACCCGTTAATAGTGCATGGCCCACCAGGAATGGTTATCTCATCTGTGTAAAATGCAAATACATATACACTGTCCATAATTACGCCTACCGCTTTCCGGCAGTTGAAGCCGGCGATCTCACGGTTTTCATTTGTAATACGCCAGCTTATTTTGGGTATGCTGTCCTGTATCATAAACTCAGAACCAAATATTGTTTTCTGTTGATATATTTTATCGGCGTCATGGTCAAAATACCAGGTGTTATTTTCGTCATCTTTTGTCAGAAATTCCGGAGCTCTTTGCCCGCTTGCCCAATGATCAAATTTATAAATGCTTTTATTGTTGCTGAAAGTGAATTTAAAATAACCTGTTTTAAACTGCGGCATACTTTCTTTCAGCATCTCTGCCCATGGAGCATCACCAATGGTTTTTTTTATGTTGGTTTTTACTTCAAATTCAATAGCAGCCTTTTCAATAAATACCTGCTGTGCAGATAATTTGCCTGCAAGAGTACCGAGTAGTAAAAAAAATATAATTGATCTTTTCATTTTTTTGTTTTTGAATTTTATTTAATTTCTCATCCTAAATAATAAACGTTTACGGTGTTTTTGCTTCAGGCTTTGGCCCTTTATTTTTAAAGTCCCATGAAAAGCCTACCATAAAATATCGTTTTAAACGGAGGTTGGTGGTTTCTGAAGTAGTATTGCCATAAAAACTTCTTTCAATACCAATATTCTGATTGAGAATGTCTCTAACAACAACATAAGCAGTAAACTCGTTGTCTTTAAATGTTCGCTGTAGCCTTGCATTAAGAATATGATTGGTAAGGTTGTTTTGGAATTGTATAGTTTTTTGTCTTGCAAAAAAGTTGTAGTCGGTTTGGAGCGACCATACTTTTTTATAATATACCGTAGCGTATAAACTTACTTTATTTGTGAAGTAACTGTTTACTAAATTATTCTGGGAAGTGGTGTTACGGCTATATCCTACTTCATTGCCAAAAGCAAGATCGTATTTCTTTTCTTTATTTTTATTAAGCCAGATGTTTAGCCCGCTGTTGAGCGTATTTGAAAAACTTGTTTTACCATTTATAATATCAGCAAAGCGGCTGAAATTAAAATTGGGCTGAAAGTTGATATTAGTATTTATCTTTTTCATCTTAAAGCCAAAGCCACTCCAGAAATTTATAGAGATGTTGCCATTGGTATTTACCGGTTTGGTAATAGTGGTGGCGCTGTCGGCAATTTCAACAAAACGGCTGTTGGTAATTGAATTGGCAGTGGTAGTAAAGTTTATCCATTGTGACATCCACCTGTCTTTAATAAAATTGTACGAATTGTGTGATAGATTAAAGCTGTGTGCAAATGATTGTTTCAGATCTGGGTTACCCACATACTGGTTGTAAAAATCATTATTGTTTCTTAATGGCTGTAGCTGGTTGAGCGTTGGCTGCTGTGTATTACCGTTATATGAAAAATTAATGGATGAATTTTGTTTGTAAGTATAAGTAAGCGATGCAGCAGGAAAAAGATTGGTATAATCTCTTTTGTATTGCTTGTTGTAGGTAATATCATTAAAATCAAAATCCGTGATGCCAAAGCCGCTGCCAAAATTGAACTTGAACTTTTTAAAATTATAACTTACTCTCATCGATGGTTTGTTTATTACGATCAGTTGTTTAAAATGATTGCTCAGGCTGTCGATAAAGTTGTCGTACTTACCAGATGTGTTTGAGTAGCTGTTTGTATTTTGATCATTGTTGCCGGTAGAGTAGGTGAGTTCATACGCCAGTTCCAGCGAAAACTTTTTTGATAATGGTTCAGTATATACAGCTTTGCCAACAAGGTTGTTGGTGGTTTTATCAATATCGTACATCTGGTTTTGCTGCAGGTTAAATGAAGGTAACCCACCAACGTATGATTGATTACTTGATTGCAGGACACTTGTTCCTTCAGTGTTTAACCTTGTCCAGTCTGCATTTACTGATAATGTTCTTCTTGCTTTTTTGAACTTATGCCTGTAAATAAGGCTTGCAGTAATAACATCTTTGTCGTTGTTTTGACTATATTTTTTATCAGTTGTATTTTTTAACGTTCCTGTATTGCCCTTTGTTTCTCCATTGCTGGTTTCTGAGCTTTCTGTATGGTAGAAATTTGCTTTTACAGTAAGTTTAAGGCTGTTGCTTGAATCAAACTTTACATCATAAGTAAGGCTGTTCTTAAAATTATACCTGTTTACATCCTGGTTCCTGGTTGAATAATCGTTCAGGATAGAGTCGCCGATCTGGCGTTGCGTATAATTAGTGGTAAGGTTATTATACAACTGCCTGTTGTATTTTGGTGAAAGGGTAAGGGTTTGTTTATCGTTCCATTTGTTAGAGTAATGCAGGCCTGCGTTGTTGTTGGTTATAAAACCATTCTCAGTACTTACATAAGGCTCATCATCACCATTTCCCCCACGCCAACTCCAGTTCATGCCCCCGTCTTCATCCATTTCCATATTTACATTTTCATTCTCACTGCCATATTTTTGGCCATCTTCCCAGCCAAGCCCATCCTGGCCTGTATTTCCATTCAAAGAAAAAAATGCAAACTTTCTTTTACCTTTAAATGCATTCATCATCAGGTTGCTGTTGTACCTGTTATCAATTGTTTTGCGTGGGCCTGCAGATACATCTGCCTTTCCAAAGTAGCCTTTCTTTGCCTCGTCTTTTAATTTCAGATTGATCGTTTTTTGTTTTGAGCCATCATCTATACCGGTAAATTCAGACTGCTCGCTTTTTTTATCAAACACCTGCACTTCTTTTACTGCATCGGCCCTTAAATTTTTTACCGTCATTCCCGGATCATCTCCAAAAAATTCTTCTCCATCCACCAACACTTTTTGCACTGTTTCACCCATGGCTTTAATCTTTCCATCTTTATCCACCTGTATGCCGGGCAGTTTTTTTAATAACTCTTCCACATTGGCATTAGCACCTACTTTAAAGCTGTCGGCTATATAAGAAATGGTATCACCTTTTATTTTAATGGCACCACCATTGCGTACAAAACCTCCTGCAATAGTTTGCTTTTAGGCGTAAAGTTTACTGTGTTCAACTGCAATCCATCGCTGGTAGTTGTAATGTCATCTACAACGTCGGCATAACGTGGGTGTGTTACCATCAAAATGTATTTGCCCGGCGGCACATTTTTAAGTTCAAAATTGCCATCCTTGTTTGCCCTTGTAAATTTTATAAGGACAGAATCAACAGGTTTTAAAATAGCAATAACAGCATTTGGTACAGTCTTGCTTTCTGAGTCATCAAAAATTTTTCCGCTGATAGTTTGTGCTTTTGCAGCGCCCCATAACAATAGCAGGAGCATAGGGAGTACTTTGGCAATACTTTTCATTAAGTGAAGTTGGTTTTGGATCTATGAAATATTTCGTAAAGAAGCAGAAATATTTCTATTTCCCATGAACAGTATGCTTAAATTTACGTTAAAACAAAATTGCTTTTTTCTTCCTTCATTTCTTAAATGATTTACATCAATGGCAGTTGCTAAAAAACAAGCGGTAAAAAAATCAACAATAGAAGATGCCAAAGCCAAAAAAATTCCATCGAAAAAACGTTCAAATACAACGGGTATGAAAAATGATACTG
>JAZKGV010000199.1:0-1817 GCA_040385725.1 Bacteroidota bacterium
CAACAACATTATCGTCTTCCCATCTTTTATCTCTCCACTCTCAATCATCTTCATCGCATCATGAAATTGTATCTCCAGCACTTCAATATTTTCCTGCTCATGTTCAAGGCCACCGCCGTCATTTACTTTCATGTCTTTTGAATATTCTGCAATAAAGAAATACAATATCTCTGTAACAGAACCGGGAGACATATAAGCTTCGAAGATCTTTTTTACTTCAGAAATTTTATAGCCTGTTTCTTCTTCTGTTTCTCTTTTTATACAATCTTCTGCATTGTCTTTATCCAATAAACCTGCACAGGCTTCTATCAACATGCCATCGGCATTGCCATTGATATAAGTAGGTAAACGAAACTGTCTTGTCAGTATAACCGTCTTTAAATTTTTGTTGTACAATAAAATCACAGCACCATTACCACGGTCATAAGCTTCCCTGTTCAGCGTTTTCCATTCGCCGTTGGTTAAGAACTCGTAGGTTATTTTTTTAAGTGTGTACCAGTTGTTGGAGAGAATTTCTGTTGAGAGGTTTTTTACTCTTTCGTTCATTGGTGTTTAATTTTTTTATTAGCCTTTGCTGTTTCACCTCACCCCCGCCTCTCCCTGCCTACCGGCAGGTAAGCTTGAGGAGAGTAGCCTTTGCACCCTGCTATTTTCAAAGTTCTTTAATTATTCCATCACTCAGTTGTGCCGCCCACTTTGCATATTCTTTACCCGAAGGATGCAGTTTATCACCAGCTAAAAATCCATCTTTGTTTCCATCATTTCTCTGTGATAAAGTAATATTAATAAAATGAGTTTTATACTTCTCACTTTTAGACTCACATACCATATTAAAAGCATCAATCTCTTCCGCAATTTTTTTGTTGTCCCTGTCGGCAGCAAAGGTTGTTACGCCCCAATCAGGAATGGATAAAACAAAAACATGGTTGGCATTATTGCCTGCAAATGCAATGGCTCTTTTTAGCAACCCTTCAAATTCTTCAGCAAAATTTTCAACTGTTCTTCCACGGAATTGATTGTTTACACCAATGAGCAGGCTTACAAAATCGAATTGGGGAAGCAGCTTTGTTTCATCAATCAGTGTATTAAGTTCATCTGTTGTGAAACCAGTTACTGCAACAATTTCAGGAGCATAAAATGAAAAGCCTTTCGCCCTTAATAACTGCACTGTTTGATAAGGAAAACTTTCATAAATACGTACTTGTTCACCTATAGTATAACTATCGCCGAGTGCTAAATAAGAGTATGTGTTCATAATTGAGTGAAATCTATTACACTAATTTTAAGGCAGGGTTACACGAATTAGTGTAATTAGTAATAACTCGTGTAATAAAATCCTTCGCTCTAAAACCTCATCCTGCCAGCCTCCAGTTGCTTTATCCATTTTCTGCAGATCCATAATGGAAAAATACCGATCACTCCAAAACTACAGTCAATTAAAATATGATACAAGGGAATATGACGAATGGGGCCAGCGATAAATGCTAATGGAATAACTGCAATACAGGAGATGATCCCCCACTCTATCACCCAGATATTTTTTATCGGGTCTTTCAATGGGCCGATAAACATCATTGCAATTACAATGTGAGCAAAGGCCAGCCAATCAAAACCATAAGCAAGCATCGGGTATTTAGCATTGGTTTCAAGCAAAGCTGCATACACATCTTTTAACCATTGTTCAGCAAAGGATGGAACGAGTGATGGATGGCTTAATAGCCACCGCAATTCTGTTTCTACGGGGAAAGCGGTAACACCGCTGAGCACCAATGCCAGCATAAAAAATATGATCAGCAGGCGGATCTTTGTAAGCAACT